>DAINSB010000009.1:0-712 GCA_036741535.1 Caproicibacter sp.
CGGCCTGCACCAGCGCGACAACGCGAAGCTGCTCGCCACGCTGAAACATCTGCGCGACATCGGCAACACCGTCATCGTCGTGGAGCACGACGAGGAGACCATGTGGGCTTCGGACCACATCGTGGACATCGGCCCGGGCGCTGGCGTCCACGGCGGGGAAGTGGTGTTCAGCGGAAAAGTGCAGGATATTGTCAACTGCGAGCGGTCGATCACGGGGCAGTACCTGAGCGGCCGCAAAAAGGTGGAGGTCCCCGCGCAGCGCCGGAAGGGCAATGGGAAGAAGCTCAAAATTTTCGGCGCGTCGCAGAACAACCTCAAGAATATTGACGTGGAAATCCCGCTGGGGGAATTCGTGTGCGTCACGGGGGTCTCCGGCTCCGGCAAATCCTCGCTGATCAACGAGATCCTCTACCAGTATCTCGCTTCCGAGCTGAACGGCGCGAAAGCGAGGCCGGGGCGCTTCAAAAAGATCACCGGCCTTTCCGCGCTCGACAAGGTCATTCAGATCGACCAGTCGCCGATCGGCCGCACGCCGCGCTCCAATCCCGCGACCTACACGGGCGTGTTCACCGACATCCGCAACCTGTTCGCCTCCACGCCGGACGCAAAGCTGCGGGGCTTTACGGCAAGCCGCTTCTCCTTCAACGTCAAGGGCGGGCGCTGTGAGGCGTGCGAGGGCGACGGCATCATCAAGATTGGGATGAATTTTCTT
>DAINSB010000009.1:724-14108 GCA_036741535.1 Caproicibacter sp.
GGACGTGTACGTCCCCTGCGAGGTGTGCAAGGGAAAACGCTATAACCGGGAGACGCTCGAGATCAAATACAAGGGGAAAAGCATCTACGACGTGCTGGAGATGACGGTCGAAGAGGGCCTGTCCTTTTTCAGCAACGTGCCGCGCATCGCCCGCAGGCTGCAGACGATCCAGGACGTGGGCCTCGGGTACATCAAGATCGGCCAGCCGGCGACGACGCTTTCCGGCGGGGAGGCGCAGCGCGTCAAGCTCGCGGCGGAGCTCGGGAAGCGGGCGACCGGCCGCACGATCTATATCCTCGACGAGCCGACCACGGGCCTGCACATCGCGGACGTGCACAAGCTCATCGACGTGCTGCAGAAGTTCGTGGACGGCGGCAACACCGTCATTGTCATCGAGCACAATCTGGACCTGATCAAGACGGCGGACTACGTCATCGACCTCGGGCCGGAGGGCGGGGACGCCGGCGGGGAGATCGTCGCCGCGGGGACCCCGGAGGAGGTCGCCGAAGTCCCGCAGTCCTACACGGGACAATATCTCAAGAAGATGCTGGCAAAAAAATAAAGGCAGGCAGCGCCTGCTTTTATTTTTTTGGCCGTCAGGCCGTCTGCCCGGCCTTGACTGCAGGGGCACCCTGCTTATACTTTTCGACGATCCTGTTGGCGCATTTGTAAACGTCGCCGCCGCCGAGCGTCAGGATCAGGTCGCCGTCCTTCGCGTTTTCGACCATGTAGTCGGCGATTTCCTCGAAGGTTTTGAACCAGACGCATCCGGGAATCTTCTTCGCAAGGTCCTTGGCGTAGATATGGTAGGTGTTGGTCTCCCGCACGGCGAGGATCTCCGACAGGACGACCCGGTCCGCGATCTGCAGCGCCTTGGCGAAATCGTCCAGCAGCAGGTAGGTGCGGGAATAGGTGTGCGGCTGAAAGACGGCCCAGACGCGCTCGAAGCCCATCTCCTTGGCCGCCGTAAGCGTCGCGGCCACTTCCGTGGGATGGTGCGCGAAGTCGTCGGCCACCGTCACGCCGTTAAATTCCCCGAGCCTTTCGAAGCGGCGGTGGACCCCCGTAAAAGCGTGTAGGCTTTTGACGATGCTCTCCGTCCCGACGCCCAGAAGATCCGCGACGGCGAAAGCCGCGAGCGCATTGTAGATGTTGTGCTTTCCCGGCACGCTCAGCTGAACCGAGGCGACGGGTTTCCCGTCCTTCAGAATGCTGAAATGCTCCCTCGCGCGGCGGACTTCCTGCAGATCGCAGGCGGCGTAGCGGTTCCCCCTGTCGAAGCCGTAGGTGACGACGCGCGCGGCGGCGATCCCCTTCACCGCCTTCATGGCGTTCGCATTGTCGCCGTTCACGACGATGGTGCCGGAGGTCTGCAGGGCGAACTGATGGAACGATTTGATGGTGTTCTCCACGGTGCCGAAATAGTCCAGGTGGTCGTTGTCGATGTTGAGGATGACGGAGATCGCGGGGTGGAGCTGGAGGAACGTGTCGACGTATTCGCAGGCCTCGCAGACGATGGTTTCGGATTTCCCGACCCGGCCGTTGCCGCCGATCAGGGGCAGCTTGCCGCCGATGATCGCCGACGGGTCGAGGCCGGCTTCGAGCAGGATCTGCGTGATCATCGCCGTGGTCGTCGTTTTTCCGTGCGTGCCGGAGACCGCCACGGTATTTTTGTACCGGCTCGTCACCATGCCGAGCATGACGGAGCGTTCCACTGCGGGGATACCGTTGCGCCGCGCGGCCACAAGCTCCGGGTTGTCGGGCTTGATGGCGGCGGAGTAGACGACTAACTCCGCGCCGTTTACGTTCTCCTCCCGCTGCCCCATGGAGACGGGGATGCCGTACGAACGGATGCGCGCAAGGGTGTCCGACTCGTTGGTGTCCGAGCCGGTCAGCTCATACCCTTTATGAAGAAGGATCTCCGCGATCGGGCACATGCCGGAACCGCCGATTCCGATGAAGTGAATCCTTTTTACGGAGGACAGAAGATCAAGTTTTTCCATGCGAAAGAGCTCCTTTATTGTAGACGTGTCAGGTGTTGCAGGAATTCCTTACATAAATATATTGCCAAACATACTCATAATAAACATCTTTCAGAAGAATTGCAAATAGAAATCGTTTTTTCCGGTGTGTCCGCTGGAACGGCGGATGCCCTTTTTCATATTATGTTGTAAGAATAAACGGAGGCCATGTCAAAATGAAAAATTACAGCTTTGGGGTCCTTGGAGGCGACCGCAGACAGATTTCTTTGGCTGAATCCCTTGCCGCGAGCGGTTTTGCCGTTTATGCGTGCGGCTTTGACAGCGTGGAGTTTTCTTTCCCGGTCAAAAAGGTGCCGTTCGACGAACTGGCGCGCCGCTGCGAGATCGTCATCCTTCCTCTGCCGGTCACGGACGACGGCGTTCACGTCAAAATGGAATTCGGAGGCGAGCCGGTCGCACTGGACGACGGCTTTGCCCGGAAGATGGACGGAAAACGGGTGTTCGGGGGAATGATGGAACGGCTTTACCGCACCAGCCCGCTCTGGAAAAACATCCGGTCCGAGGATTACTACCTGCGCGACGACTTCGCCATCCGCAACGCCGTGCCGACGGCCGAAGGGGCCGTCGAGATCGCCATGCGGGAGTACCCCGGCACCATCAGCGGCAGCCGGTGCCTTGTGGCGGGCTTCGGCCGCGTCGGGAAAACGCTGGCGAGGATGCTGCGCGGCATCGGCGCACGGGTGACGGTCAGCGCCCGCCGCCCGTCGGACCTCGCATGGATCGAGTCGGAGGGATACCGTTCCGCCGTCACGGGCAGCATCGGCACGCAGGAGGAGCAGTACGACGTCATCTTCAACACGGTTCCCGCGATGATTTTCAACCGGAAGGTCCTCTCCGGGCTGCGGGAATGCCGCCTGCTTGTCGACCTTGCGTCCGCACCCGGCGGGGTGGATTTCGAGGCCGCCGAAAAAATCGGCATCAAAGCACTCCTCGCGCCGTCGCTGCCCAACAGGGTCGCCCCGAAGACGGCCGGAGAGATCATCAAAGACACAGTCTGCCGTATGATAGGGGAGTGAGACAGTATGGAAAAACAGGTGTTCGGGTTCGCAATGTGCGCCTCCTACTGCACGTTTCGCAGCGTGATTGACGAGATGCGGAAAATCCGGCAGCTCGGGTATGAGCTGCTGCCCGTCATGTCGTACAACGCCAGCGAGACGGACACGCGGTTCGGAAGGGCCGCGGATTTCGTCTGGGAAGTCGAAGACATCTGCGGGAAAAAGATCATCAACACCATCGCCGCCGCGGAGCCGATCGGCCCCAAAAAGCTGGTGGACCTCATGATCGTGGCGCCGTGCACGGGGAACACCCTCGGGAAGCTCGCGAACGGGATCACGGATACGCCCGTGACCATGGCGGTGAAATCGACCCTGCGCATCGGCCTGCCCGTCGTTCTGGCGCCGGCCACGAACGACGCGCTCGCGGCGTCGGCTGCGAACATCGGGAGGCTGCTGAACGCGAAAAACGTCTATTTCGTACCGATGTCGCAGGACAATCCGGAGAAAAAGCCGTCCTCCCTCGTCTCGCATTTCGACCTGATCCTGCCGACGGCGCTTTCCGCGCTCGAGGGCAAGCAGCTGCAGCCGGTCTTCCGCTGAACGCGGAAAAGCCGTCTTGCCATTCTGCCCTCCGTTGTGGTATGATACAGCTGGAAAGGACGGCGGCGTAGATGCTCTACTGTGCAAAATGCGAAACGCTGAGCCTCGACGGGGAAACCTGCCCCCTGTGCGGAGGGAAAAACCTGCGGGAGGCGAGGCCGGGCGACCCCGTCCTGCTGCTCACGACGGGCGGCGAAGAGAGCAGGCGGATCTGCAGCGCGTTCGAGGACGCCGGGATTCCGCACGAGGCGCGTCCGCTCGGGACCGGCGGGATCATGAAGATCTACACCGGCGCTCCGGACAACGTGTCGGACGTGCGGATTTTTGTGCCGTTTCAGGCCGTTGAACCGTGCAGGAAGATTCTGACGGAAATCGGGGCTTTGAACGAAAGCGGCGGGAAAGACGGGCCCTCCCCGAAAACCGGCCCCGGGGAATCCCAGAGCCGGGGCCGGCGCGTATGCAGAAAGATTTTCGCCGCCTTTCTGTTTCTTCTCGCGATCGTTCTGGTCGTGGAACTGTCAGACAGCCTTGTGGAGTTTGTAAAAACCCTGTTCCGGCATTGAAGACAAAAGAACCGGAGGCGGCGCTTTTCCGTCTCCGGTTCTTGACTGTTATGTTTTGGCGTGTTCCGCGCGGACCCGTCTTTTTGCTTTCCGGCTCCTGAAGTTGAAGGCTTCCGGCTGGAGCTCCGAAAGGAAGACGGCCGCGAAGATCAGGACCCCTCCGAACAGCATCTGGATCGTGACGGATTCGTTCAGAAAAATAACGCCGAACACCGTGCCGAACACCGATTCCAGCGCCATGATCAGCGACGCTTTCGACGGGTCCGTATACTTCTGGCAGACCATCTGCAGGAGGAACGCGGCGGTGGTGCTGAAGACCGCCAGATACAGCAGGGAGAGGACGGTCCCGGTTTCCATCCGCCCCGGAAAAGGCTCCGTGACGGCCGCAATCGGCAGCGTCACCCCCATGCTGAAAGCGGTCTGCAGAATCGTCAGGAGAATCGGGTCCCGTTTTTCGGTAAAAATATCGATGGCGACGATCTGAAAAGAAAAGAACAGCCCGCAGCCAATCGACATCAGGTCGCCGGATCCGATGGTGAAGCCCGGCCCGACGGATAAAAGCCCCACCCCGGCGATGCAGAGAAAGGCCGCGGCGACGTTCTGCAGTTTCGGTTTACGGCGTTTGATCGCCCAGTACACGAACGGCACCAGCACGCAGTACACGGAAGTGAGAAACGCATTTTTCCCCGCCGTCGTATATTTGGCCCCGTAGGTCTGAAACTCAAAGCCGATCGCGCCCAAAATCCCGATCACCGCTCCGCCCGCCAAGTCCGGGAGGCGGATCTTTTTGAGCCTCCTGAAAAAGATGACGCACATCAGCAGAAACGCGATCCCGAAACGGATGGAGATCAGGTAGGACGGCGGCACCGCCCGGGTCGTGTCCTTCACCACGACGAACGCGCTGCCCCAGATGACGGTGGCCGTAAGAAGGCCGAGTTCCGCGGCCCGGGCCTGATTCCGAATTTTGATCACGCCACACACCTCAAATCATACGCACAAACAGGGATATTATAGCATCCGCCTTTTCTCCGCGCAAGACCGCGCGGCGGCGGGAAGGGAAATCTTTCCGCGGGCCGCGGGATTCTTCTTTTATAAGCACGGCGATTGTGATATAATAATACCTGTATCTCTTTGTCTGAATCGAAATTCTTTGGAGATGAAAATCGGAATGACAGGAATTGAACTGCGCCCCGTCTGCGACGGCGTCAATTTCAGAAGTATTCAGGACAGCCGTTTTAAAACGGAACGCATGTCCATCCATTTTTTATTGCCGCTCAAAAAAGATTCCGTGTCCGCGAACGCCATTCTGCCGTTTCTGCTCACCCGTGCCAGCAGAAAATATCCGGACTACACCAAGCTGAACGAGCACCTGGAAGAACTGTACGGGGCGGTCCTCGGCGCCGACGTGCAGAAACTGGGGGACATCCAGGTGCTTTCCATTTCCGCCTCCGGGATCGCGGACCGCTATTCGTTGAAAAAGGAGCCGGTCGCGGCGGAGCTTTCGCGCCTTTTGTGCAGCATGGTGTTCGATCCGCCGTTTCAGGACGGGTTGTTCCCCGAGGACGGCTTTGCGCAGGAGCGGCGTCAGCTGATCGAGACGCTCCGCTCCGAGTTCAACGACAAGCGCTCGTACGCGCTGCGCCGCTGCGAAGAGATCATGTGCGCTGCCGAGCCGTACGGCATCGGCCGGTGCGGCACGGAGGAAGACATCCGCGCCCTCGAGCGGAAAGACCTCACCAAAGCGTGGAGTGAAATGATCCACCGCGCGCGGGTCGAGATCATGGTCCTCGGCGACTGCGACCCGAATCCGGTTTTCGAGAATTTCTCCGCCGTTTTCCGCAGTCTCGGCCGCGGGCCGGCCGTCGGCTGCGAGACGAAGGTCGTCCGCTCGGCGGCCCGCACCAGCGAAACGGCCGAGAAAATGAACGTGGCCCAGTCGAAACTCGTGCTCGGATTCCGGACAGGCATTGCGGAGCCTGACGCCGCGGTCCCGGCCGTCAAGCTGATGAGCGCCGTGTTCGGCGGAACGCCGAATTCCAAGCTCTTCCTGAACGTGCGCGAAAAATTGAGCCTCTGCTATTACTGCAGCTCGGTCTATTACCCGATCAAGGGGATCCTGATGGTCCAGAGCGGAGTCGAGACGAAAAACATCAACCGCGCCAGAGAGGAGATCCTCCATCAGCTCGAAGAGGTCCGGAACGGAAATTTCACGGACGACGAGCTGAAAGCCGCGAAGCTGAGCCTCTGCAACAGCTACCGCACGCTCGGCGACTCGCTCGACGGCCTCGAGGCGTGGTATCTTTCCAAGACCTTTTTTTCCCCCGGCCAGCTTCCGGAAGAAGAGGCCGCGAGGGTCGGCGCCGTGACGCGCGAGGAAGTCAGGAAGGCCGCCGGCGATGTGACGCTGGACACGGTATACTGTCTTGAGGGAAGCGAGGCGAGCGCCGAATGAGCACGATGAAAGAAATCAAAAGCGAGAGGGCCGGGGAACGGTACTATGAGGTCCATCATCCGTCCGGCCTGAAGATCCTGATTTATCCGAAGGAGAAAAGCAGCTCGTCCTATGCGATCTTCGGAACGAAATACGGTTCCATCGACAACTGCTTCCGCCTGAAGGGGGAAGCGGAATCCCATTGCGTTCCGAACGGCATCGCGCATTACCTCGAGCACAAGCTGTTTGAAAGCGAAGACGGCGACGCCTTTGCGCGCTATGCCAAGACGGGGGCCTCCGCGAACGCCTACACCTCGTTCGACATGACCTGCTATCTGTTCAGTTGCACGGCCAACGTCTACGAGTCCCTCGAGATCCTGCTCGATTTCGTCCAGTCCCCCTATTTTACGGAGCAGACCGTGCAGAAGGAACAGGGGATCATCGGCCAGGAGATCCGCATGTACGACGACGACCCCCAGTGGCGCGTGCTTTTCAACCTTCTGGGGGCCCTTTACCACACGCATCCGGTCAAGATCGACATCGCGGGCACGACGGAAAGCATCGCGAAGATCACGCCGGAGCTGCTTTACCGGTGCTACAGGACCTTTTACAACCTGAACAACATGGTTCTCTGCATCGCGGGAAACGTCGAGCCGGAGCGCGTTCTGTCCCTCTGCGACAAGATGCTGAAACCCTCCGGGCCGTTCGGGGTCGAGCGCATTTTCGAGCCGGAGCCGGAAGCGGTCGTCAGGAGGAGAGTGGAACAGAAGCTCGCCGTGGCGGTCCCGCTGTTCGAGCTCGGGTTTAAAGAGTCCGTGAAGGGCGGCCGGGCGACGACCGGGCAACTCGCGGAGACGGAGATCCTGCTGGAGGCGATCTCCTCTCCGGCTTCCCCGCTCTACCGCAGGCTGCTGGACGCCGGCCTGATCAACGAGGCTTCCTTCGGGCACGAATATTTTGAAGGACCGGGTTTCGCGTCCGTCATCTTTTCAGGGGAATCCAAAGACCCGGACGCCGTGGCGGAGGAGATCCGGAACGAGATCGCGCGGGTGCGCAGAGAGGGCCTCGATTCCCGCGCGTTCGAGCGCGCGAAGAAGTCCGTCTACGGGCGCAACATCGCGGCCCTCAACAACGTGGAGAGCATCGCAAATTCCCTCGTGGCGCTCACTTTCGCCGGCCGGGAACTGTTCGATTATATCGACGCGGCGGCATGCGCCGACCTCGACGCGGTGGCGGCGCGCTTTGAAACGCAGATGGACCCCGAGACTTCGGCCCTGTCCGTCATTCTGCCGCAGGGGTGAAAGGCGGACCGCGCTGAACGGCGGGACCCGCGAGCAGGCACGGCCTGCCGCCGCATATTTTATTTTTAGAAATGGGTGGTACAAGTGTATCATGTTCAGTTCCCGGGGCTGGGGTTCAGCTTTACCATCAATCCCGTCGCCTTCACGGTCGGCGGCCATGCGTTCGCATGGTACGGCATCATCATCGCCGCGGCGTTTCTGCTCGCGTTCGCCTATGTGATCAAAAGCTGCAGAGCGTTCCGGATGGATGAGGACAAATTTATCGACGCCGTGATCGTCGGCATCCTCGGCGGCGTCATCGGCGCAAGACTGTACTACGTGCTGTTTTCCACAAGCGACCAGTATATCAAAAATCCGGTCAGCGTATTTTATATCTGGGAGGGCGGCCTCGGCATCTACGGCGGCATCATCGGCGGCTTTCTGTGCGGCGTGCTGATCGCGAAGCTCCATAAGCTGAATATCGCCGCCGTGCTGGACATGGCGTCCCTCGGCTTCCTGATCGGCCAGTCGGTCGGCCGGTGGGGCAATTTCGTCAACCAGGAGGCGTTCGGGTCCGCGACCAGCCTGCCGTGGCGCATGGTCAGCGAAAGGACGGACATCGTCTCGTCCGGCGGCGTGCACCCGTGCTTTTTCTACGAATCCATGTGGTGCCTGATCGGCTTTCTGCTGCTACATATCTTCAGCAGAAAGTACAGAAGGTACGACGGGCAGGTCTTTCTGCTCTATGTGCTCTGGTACGGCGTGGGCCGGTTCTTTATCGAGGGGCTGCGCACCGACAGCCTGATCACCCCTTTCCTGTCGCTGCGGGTTTCGCAGGTGGTGGCCGCCGTATCCGCCGTGGCCGCCGCCGTGCTGCTGGTCGTTTTCCGCAGGCGCACGGCTCTGTCCGGTTGCGGCCTGCCGAAGATCATGGAGCTGAATTCGATTGTGGACGAAGTGCCGCAGGCGGAGCAGGAAGGGCCGATCCTGTCCGACGGAACGAGCACCATTTTTGACAGCGCCGAAGACGCCAGAAAGGTCCTCGCCGGCGAACCCGTCCGGCAGGGGAGGGAAGCGCCGGAAACGGAGCCCCCCGCGGAAAACCGGGAGGGAAAAAATCCGGAGGATTCCGCGGTGGAAGCGGGTCATCCTGTCGGCGGCGACGGCGGGACGGACGGCGGCGCGGCGGCATCGAAAACGGATCATGATGCGCCGGAGGGAAAATAAGAGATGGCAAAACTGCTCGACGGAAAAAAAATATCGGCCGAAGTGCGGGCGCAGGTGGCCCTGGAGGCTGAGAAACTGCGCAAAAGCGGGATCGCCGCGGGTCTTGCCGTCGTGATCGTGGGCGATGACCCGGCTTCCAGGACCTATGTCAACAACAAAAAGAAGGCGTGCGCGGCCGCGGGGATCTATTCGGAAGAATATGCCCTTCCGGGCACCGCAAGCCAGGAGGACCTGCTGGCCCTTGTGCGCAGGCTGAACGGAAAACGGGAGATCAACGGCATCCTGGTGCAGCTTCCGCTGCCGGCCGGCCTCGACGAACAGGCGGTGATCGAGGCGATCGACCCGCGCAAGGATGTCGACGCCTTCCACCCCGTGAACGTCGGCAGGATCGTGACGGGGAACTACCGCTTCGCCCCCTGCACGCCGGCCGGCATCATGCATCTTCTGCACCGAGAGTCCATCGCGGTCGAAGGCAAAAACTGCGTGGTGCTGGGGAGGAGCAACATCGTGGGCAAACCGATGGCGATGCTGCTGCTGCATGAAAACGGGACCGTGACCATCTGCCACAGCAGGACGCGCGGCCTGGGGGAGATCTGCCGCCGGGCGGATCTGCTTGTGGCCGCGGTCGGAAAACCCAAATTCGTCACCGCCGACATGGTCAAGCCGGGGGCGGTCGTCATCGACGTGGGCATGGACCGGGACGAAGCGGGCAGGCGCTGCGGCGATGTCGATTTCGCGGCCGTGGAGCCCGTTGCGTCCTACATCACGCCCGTGCCGGGCGGCGTGGGGCCGATGACGGTCGCCATGCTGCTGAAAAACACGGTGACGGCGGCAAAAATCCAGAACGGGATTCCTGTTCAGTGATAAGTTGAGGTCTTTTACATGGACGACCTTTTGCACACCATCCATTCTCCGGAAGATCTGAAGCGCCTTTCCGGTTCGGAACTGACGCGGCTCTGCGGGGAGATCCGGGAAAAAATCATCGAGACCGTCTCGACCAACGGGGGGCACCTCGCCTCCAACCTCGGCGTGGTGGAACTCACCGTCGCCCTGGAGCGCGTTTTCAGTTCCCCGGACGACAAGATCGTCTGGGACGTCGGGCATCAGTCCTACACCCACAAAATGCTCACGGGCCGGTGCGACCGGATCGGGACGATCCGCACCGAGGGCGGGCTTTCCGGCTTTCCCAACAGGAAAGAGAGCTCTTACGACCCGTTCACGACGGGCCACAGCAGCACTTCCATTTCGGCCGCGCTCGGCCTTGCCAAAGCCAAAGAGCTGGCCGGGGAGAAGGGCTGCGTCGTCGCCGTCATCGGCGACGGCGCGCTTTCCGGCGGTCTCGCCTACGAGGGGCTGAACAACGCCGGCCGGTTCAATAAGAACTTCATCGTCGTTCTGAACGACAACAAGATGTCCATTTCGAGGAACGTCGGCTCCATGGCGCGCTACCTGGCCCGCATCCGAACCGAACCGTCCTACCTGCGTTTCAAGGGAAACGTCGAAAATACGCTCAACCATATCCCCGGCGTCGGCCAGCCGATGAAGCGGGCGCTGGTCCGCTCCAAATCCGTCCTGAAGCAGCTGATGTACAACAGCACGATCTTCGAGGATATGGGGTTCTTCTATTACGGGCCTTTCGACGGACACAACGTGGAAAAGCTGATCGAGGTGTTCGGCAACGTGAGGCACATTGACCATCCGGTTTTTCTGCACGTGCTGACGCGGAAGGGGAAGGGATACCCTTTTGCGGAGCAGAATCCGGGCGCGTTCCACGGCGTCGGCTGCTTCGACGTGAAAACCGGCACGGCCCCTGCTTCCGGCGAGTCGTTCTCCTCGGCCTTCGGAAGGTACCTGTGCGAGCTGGCGGAAAAGGACGACAGGATCTGCGCCGTGACGGCCGCCATGCAGGCGGGGACCGGACTGACGCCGTTCGCGGAGAAGTTCCCCAAACGGTTTTTTGACACCGGCATCGCCGAAGAGCATGCCGTGACGTTCTGCGGCGGGCTCGCCGTGGGCGGGCGGCTTCCGGTCTTTGCGGTGTACTCCTCTTTTCTGCAGCGCGGATACGACCAGATGATCCACGATGTCGCCCTGCAGGGGGCCAAAGTGGTCCTGGCGGTAGACCGGTGCGGCGCCGTCGGCGAGGACGGGATGACGCACCAGGGGATGTTCGACGCGGCCTACCTCAGCACCATCCCGAACATCACGGTCTTTTCCCCGTCGTATTACGATGAACTGCGCACCTGCCTGCGCCTTGCGCTCTACGAGTATCCCGGGCTTGCGGCCGTGCGCTATCCGCGCGGCGGGCAGCTGTTCCGCCCGGCGGATTTCGCGCCGTCCGGCCGCCCCTCCGATTTTTACGGCGACCCGGCCGCCGCGGTCGCGATCGTGACGTACGGAAGGCTTTTTTCGTATGCCTGCCTCGCTTTGTCGAAGCTGAAAAGCAACGGCATCCTGGCGGAGGTCGTCAAGCTGAACCGGATCTTTCCCATCGGCCGCACCGCCCTTCAGAAGGTTCTCGGCCGCCGGTACGTGTTTTTCTTTGAAGAGGGGATCGAGCAGGGGGGAATCGGCCAGAAGTTCGGCTTCTCCCTGAGCCAGATGGGCTTCGCCGGGAGATTTTTCCTCCACGCGATGCCCGGATTCATTGTCCATGCCCCCGTGGGGGCGATCCTCCGCCGGTACGGCCTCGACGACGCCGGCATGGTCCGGACGATTTTGACGGAGTGCACAGACACATGAAACAAAGGCTGGACAGTTTGATTTTTGAGCGCGGCCTTTCCGAAAGCCGGGAAAAGGCCAAAATCGCGGTCATGATGGGGCTCGTTTACGTCAATGGCCAGAAGCAGGACAAACCGGGCACCATGCTCTCTGACAGCGTGGCGATCGAGGTCCGGGGCAAGGCCATCCCCTATGTGAGCCGCGGCGGCCTGAAACTCGAAAAAGCGATCTCCTCTTTTTCCATCCGCCTGGAGGGAAAGACCGCGATGGACATCGGCGCTTCGACCGGTGGCTTTACGGACTGCATGTTGCAGAACGGCGCGCGGCGGGTGTATGCCATTGACGTCGGCTACGGTCAGCTTGCCTGGAAGCTCCGCACCGACCCGCGCGTCGTCTGCCTGGAGCGCACCAACGTGCGCTACCTCAAACCGGAGCAGGTGCCGGAGCCAATCGATTTTTTCAGCGTGGATGTCGCTTTCATTTCGCTCAGGCTCGTACTTCCCGTGGTCCGTGCCTTCCTTGCGGAAGACGGGCGCGGGGTGTGCCTGATCAAGCCCCAGTTCGAGGCCGGCCGCGAAAAGGTCGGCAAAAAGGGCGTCGTGCGCGACGCGGGCGTGCATGCCGGCGTGGTGCGGGAACTGACGGATTTTGCCCTCGGCCACGGGTTTTCGCTGCTGGGGCTGACCTACTCGCCCGTCAAGGGCCCGGAGGGAAACATAGAATACCTGATGTACGTGCAGAAATCCGACCACCCGGTTTCCTGTTCACCGGATATTGATCTTTTGGTCAGGCAGTCGCACCGGGCGCTGAATGGGGGTGACCCCGCGTGAAAATCGCAGTTCTTCCGAATCTCGACAAAAAACAGGCCCCGCGCCACACCCTCCGGGTCGTCAAAAAGTTGCAGTCCCTCGGCATGGAAGTCCTGATGGAGGGACGTCTGCAGGCGGTCTTCGACATGCCGCGGATCACTTTTTTTTCGGATTTCGACGCCATGCTGCGCTCCTGCGATCTGATGATCGCCATCGGCGGCGACGGCACCATCATCCATTTCGCCAGGCATGCGGCCGCGGCGGAAAAGCCGCTCCTCGGGGTCAATATCGGCAGGCTCGGCTTTGTCGCCGAGCTCGAACCCGACGAGATCGACGCCCTGGACAAGCTCGCCACCGGGGAGTACAAAATCGAAAGCCGCATGATGCTCGAGGTCAGTTATACGGAAAACGGACGGCAGCAGAAATGCCACGTGCTGAACGACGCCGCCGTTTCCAGAAATGCGCTTTCCCCCACGCCGGATTACAGGGTCGGCTTCTGCGGGATGACGGTCTGCCATTTCCGCGGGGACGGGCTGATCGTCGCCACGCCGACCGGCTCCACGGCCTATTCCCTTTCGGCCGGCGGGCCCATCATCGACCCGAAGCTCGAATGCATCATCCTCTCTCCCGTCTGCTCCCATTCGCTGCTCACCCGCCCGGTCGTTTTCGGCCCGGACGCCGTGCTGAGCCTTCCGGTCAGCCTCCCGCCGGGGGGC
>DAINSB010000009.1:14138-14618 GCA_036741535.1 Caproicibacter sp.
GATGATGGACGGGCAGATTTCCAGCAAAATTTCGGACCCGGAGCAGAAGATATTTTTTTCCCGTTCAGACCGATCCGTGCAGATCGTTCATATCAAAGACCATAATTTCTATGAAATCGTCAATGAAAAGCTCGGGAATGGGAGGAATGAGATTTGAAGAAAAAGCGGCATGAGAAAATTCTGGAACTGATCGCGCGCTATCCCATCGACACGCAGGAAGAACTGCTGCGCCGTCTGCGCGACGCGGGATTCGAGGTGACGCAGGCCACGGTTTCCCGCGACATCAAGGAGCTGCGTCTGCTGAAAGTCCTCTCTCCGGATGGAAAGTACCGCTATACGCCCGCGAAAGAGGAGGCGAAGGAAAACGCCGCCAAATTTTACACGCTTTTCGCGGATTCCGCCCTGTCGGTCGATTACGCCCAAAACATCGTTGCGGTCAAGTGCCAGACCGGCATGGCCAACGCCGTCTGCGCCGCCATC
>DAINSB010000009.1:14628-26565 GCA_036741535.1 Caproicibacter sp.
GACGACACCATATTTATTCTTGTGAGGAACGAAACGGCGGCCGGCAGCCTCGCCGGCGAACTGAAAAATATGATCGGGTGATTTTCAATGCTTCTTCAGCTTTATATTGAGAACATTGCCGTGATCGAAAAGGTCAGCGTCGAATTCCACGACGGCTTCAACGTTCTGACCGGCGAAACGGGAGCAGGAAAATCCATTTTGATCGACTCCATCAGCGCGATCCTGGGGGAGCGGACTTCCCGCGAGCTCGTGCGCGCCGGCGCGAAGTCCGCCGTGGTCAGCGCGGTGTTTTCGGCCTTGAGCGAACGGGCCCGCCGGAAAATTTCAGAGATGGGCTTCGCCGCCGACGAGGACGGGTCGCTGATGATCCAGCGCGAGATCGGCGCCGATTCCAAGTCCTCCTGCCGCGTCAACGGCCGGCCGGCGACGGTATCGGTCCTGAGGGAGATCGCGCCGCTGCTGGTGAACATCCACGGCCAGCACGAGAGCTACGGCCTGCTTTCGGCGGAGAACCACATCTTTTATCTGGACAGCCTGGGGCTGCCGCGGGACCTTGCCGACCGGTACCGCGGCGCCTTTTCGGAAATGCGCCGCGCCAAGCGGGAACTCGATTCCTGCAGCCTCGACGAAGCGCAGAAAGCGCGGCAGATCGACCTTCTGACCTATCAGATCGACGAGCTGGAGCGCGCGGACCTGCGCCCCGGCGAAGAGGAGGAACTGGGCCGGCGGAAGAATCTGTACCGGAACAGCGAAAAGATCGCCGACGCCGTCGCTTCCGCCAAAGAAGCTCTCGACGGCGGCGACGAATCGGAGGGGGCCGTCTCCGCGGTCTCCGCCGCGGCGGATGCGCTCGGCGGCGCGGAGCGTTATCTGCCCGAACTGCACGACCTTTCCGAACGGCTCCGCGGGATTTCGTACGACCTCGAGGACTGCAGCGACGGACTGCGGGGATATTCCGGGCAGACGGAGTACGATCCGGCCGAATTGGACGAGGTCGAATCGAGGCTCGACACGCTTTACCGCCTCGGCCTCAAATACGGCGGCTCCGTCGAAAACATGCTCCGCTATCTCGAGAAAAGCAGGGCCGAGCTCAAGAAGATCGAACTTTCGGACGAGACCGCGGCGCGCCTGCGCGAGGAATACCGGAAAAACCGGGCGCTTGCCGAAAAGCTGGCGGGGGAGCTCTCCCGCTGGCGGGCGGAGACGGCGAAAAGCTTCACGGCCGGGGTCGTCAGGGAGCTGGAATTCCTGAACATGCCGAACGTCGTTTTTCAGGTGGACCTCACGCGCTGCCCCTTGAACGAGAACGGATGCGACCGGGTGGAATTCCTGATCTCGACCAACGCCGGGGAACCGGCGCGGCCGATCGCCAAGATCGCGTCCGGCGGGGAGCTGTCGCGCATCATGCTGGCGATTAAGACCGTCCTCGCCGCGGGCGACGATGTCGGCACCCTGATTTTCGACGAGGTGGACGCGGGCGTCAGCGGCGCGACGGCCGAAAAGATCGGCCTGAAGCTGCGGCAGGTCTCCCGGGACCGCCAGGTCATCTGCGTCACGCACCTGGCGCAGATCGCCTCGCTGGCCGACGCGCAGTACCTCATCTCAAAACAGGTCCGCGGCGGCAAGACCTATACCGACGTGGCGGAACTCGACGACGAGGGCCGCAAGAAAGAGCTCGCCAGGATCATCGGCGGCGCGCAGATCACGCCGCTCACGCTGGAGAACGCGGCGGAAATGCTGAAAATGGGGCGCGGGGACCGGACAAAGCCTTGACAGCTTCCCTCAAAAAGGATATAGTAAGATACATAAATCGGCGACGAGGGGAAGAAGTACGCCGGCGCTGCCGTTCCAGAGAGTCCGCGGTCGGTGGAAGCGGATGCGGGCGGCCGGAAGAAATACATCCCGGAGCCGCCGGGCCGACCTTGCTTGTAAGCCCGGACGCGCGCGCACGTTACAGCGCATGGGTATTTTCGTACCCGTGAGGCCGCCGCCGTGAGACGGCGGTAAACTGAGGTGGTACCGCGGAATGTTCCGCCCTCTGCACAAAGACAGGCAGGGGGCGCTTTTTTGCCCCCTCCCCGAAAACAGGAGGAAACAAAATGGGAGTCTATGAAGAACTGAGAGAGCGCGGCCTGATTGCCCAGGCGACCGACGAAGAGAGGATCCGCGACTTGCTCGACAACCGGAAAACCGTGTTTTACATCGGGTTCGATCCGACGGCCGACAGCCTGCACGTGGGGCACTTCATCCCGATCATGGTGGCCGCTCATCTTCAGCGCGCCGGCCATACGCCCATCATGTTGTTCGGCGGAGGGACCGGCATGGTCGGCGACCCGACCGGCAAATCGGAGATGCGCCGCATGATGGTGCGGGAAGAGATCGACCACAACATCGAGTGCTTCCGCCGGCAGATGTCCCGGCTGATCGACTTTTCCGAGGGAAAGGCCATCATGGCCAACAACGCGGACTGGCTTTCCAATCTGAACTACATCGATTTTCTGCGGGAGATCGGCGTGTGTTTCTCCGTGAACAAGATGCTCGCGGCGGAATGCTACAAGCAGCGCCTCGAACGCGGGCTGTCCTTTTTCGAGCTGAACTACATGGTCATGCAGAGCTACGATTTTCTGGAGCTGTACCGCCGCTACGGCTGCAGGCTGCAGCTTGGCGGAGACGACCAGTGGAGCAACATCATCGGCGGGGTGGAGCTCATCCGCCGGAAGGAAAACGCGGAGGCGTTCGGCCTTACGGTGTCGCTTTTGACGAACAGCGAAGGCAAAAAGATGGGCAAAACGGAAAAGGGCGCCGTGTGGCTCGACCCGCAGAAGACCTCTCCGTTCGATTTTTACCAGTACTGGCGAAACGTGGGCGACGCGGACGTGGTCAACTGCCTCAAGATCCTGACTTTCGTGCCGATGGGGCAGATCAACGAGATCGCCGCGCTCCGGGGGCAGCAGCTCAACGACGCGAAGGAACTGCTCGCGTATGAAGTGACGCGGCAGATCCACGGGAAAGACGAAGCGGAGAAAGCCCGCGATGCGGCCCGCGCGATTTTCGGGACCGGCGCCGACACGGCATGCCTTCGACGGAGCTCTCCGCTTTGGAAGTCGGTGCGGACGGGCTCGGGATTCTCGATCTGCTTCTGAAATCCGGCCTCGCGCCGTCCAAAGCGGAAGCGCGGCGGCTGGTCGCGCAGGGCGGCATCGCGGTGGACGGGCGCAGGGTCGCGCAGCCCTCCGAAACGGTGGGCGTGCGGGATTTCAAAAAGGCGGACGGAACCTATCTTATCCTGAAAAAAGGGAAAAAGGTCTATCATAAGGTGATTCTCGCGGGGGACCCCCGCGGGCAGGCCGCGCCGGTCGGCACGGAGGGAAAAAGCGACTGAATCTCGGCACGGGAGTTTAGGGTACTGCTCCCGCAAAGAAACGCATTTCGGGAGTGTCTCCGACGCTCGCGGGCGCACAGCGCCGTTCGCGCCTCCGGCGGTACGTTACCCGCCCGGGACGTTCTTTCCGGGGCCCTGAAAATCTGAACGAAGCGGCGCGGATCGGTTGCGGCGACACGCCGCCGGAAATGAGGAAAACAGCTCATGTCGAAAAAGCACATCTTGTGGATGTCACCCTGCTTTGTCGCGGCGGTTCTGCTCTCTGTGTACGCGGCCTACGGCCTTTTCCCGTTCGGGACCGGGACCGTCTCGTGGTGCGACATGAACCAGCAGGTGATCCCGCTCCTGATGGACCTCAAGGACATCCTCTCCGGGAAGGCGGACCTGTTCCTGAACCTTCAGAACGCGGGCGGGATGAGCTTTGTCGGCGTCTTTTTCTTTTTCCTCGCAAGCCCGTTTTCCTTTCTTGTCGCGTTTGTGGGGAAAGCGCAGTTCTATACCTTCGTCAACATCCTCCTGCTGCTGAAGATGATGGCCTGCTCCGTCAGCGCGGGCCTCTTTTTTCTGCGCCGTTTTCCCCGCCTGGACCTGCTGCAGACGGTTTCCCTGTCCGTGATGTACGCCTTCTGCGGATACGCGATGCTCTATTTTCAGAACCTCGTCTGGCTGGATGTCATGGGCCTGTTCCCGCTGTTGCTTCTCAGCCTCGGAAGGCTGCTTCGCACGCGGAAGACGATCGCTTTCGTACTCGCCCTGTCGGCGGTCCTCGTCGTCAATTTCTACCTCAGCTATATGGTCGTGATTTTTCTGATTCTCGGCCTCGGCCTGTATCTTCTGCTGTGCGTTCCGGCCGAGGACCGCGCGGACCGGGCCTTTTTGTTCTGCCTTTCCTGCGCGGCCGCCTTTTTGCTCACCTCGGCCGCGTGGCTGCCCCTGTTCGTGCAGTATCTCTCCTCCGCCCGGACGGGCAGCCTGATTGCAAGCCTGCGGACCGGCGGCCTGCTTGCGAAGCTCGCGACCACGATCCCCGTGATCCTGTGCACCGGCGGGATCTTCGCGGCCGTTTTCATCTCCTTCGGCCTGGGCGTGCGGCGGGAGCCGAAGATCCGCTGGGCGCTCTGGATGCTGGCGGCGATGCTGGTGCCCGTCTTTCTGGAGCCCGTCAACAAGATGTGGCACACGGGCAGCTACCAGTCTTTCCCGACGCGGTACGGATATATCCCGGTGTTCCTCGGCCTGATCGTTTTCGCCTCGGTGCTCTCCGCTCTGAACGAAGACGGCGGGCGCATCTCCGTCAGCGTCGCCTCGGCCGTCTGCTGCGCGGGCGCGATTGCGGCCGTCCTTTTCTGCGCGCAGACGCTGCTCAAAAACGATTTCGAGGAGATCACGGTCTATACCCGCACGCTGTGGGGCGATACGAACAGCCTGCATCGCCTGTTGCTGTTTGCGCTCGCGGCGGCGCTGACCTATGCCGTGCTGATGCTGCAGTACCATTACCGGCGGATTTCCCGCGTTCTGTTCTCCGCCCTGCTCTGCATGATGACCGTGATCGAAGCCGCGTTCTACGCGAACGTTTACATTGCGTCGGCGAAAAGCAACGCGCAATATTATGTGCCGGTGATGGACCTCGCCGGAAAGATCAGCGACGAGAGCCTGTACCGGGTCAAAATGGAGCAGAAATACTTCGACGTCAACCTCGTCGGGGGGATGGGGTACGGCTCCCTTTCCCACTACACCTCGCTCACTTCCAAAGACTATATGTACGCCATGAAAAAGCTGGGCTACTCCTCTTACTGGATGGAGGTCAATTCAAACGGCGGGACAAAGCTGACGGACGCCCTGCTCGGCAACGAATTCACCGTAAGACGCACCGACAGTCTCGGGTCGGAGCAGCCCGTCTACGGCAACGGGCTGTACTCCCTTGTAAAAAGCGACGACGCCCTTCCGGTCGGCATCCTGTTCCGCCCCGCCGGTAAAATCCAGTCTCTCTCTTCTCTGCCGGACCTGCCGAGGCTTCCGCTTCAGCAATACCTGTTCCAATCCGTCTTCCATACGGATCAGAACCTGTTCGTCCCCTACGAGCCGTCTTCTTTGGATAATGTCGCACTTTCCCGCTCCGATGGAACTTCCATCTCTCTCAAGGACCCTTCGAGGGAGGGGACGATCACGTATGAAATCCCGGTGACGGGGACCCAGACCCTGTACTTCGACTGCTTCGACCAGCTTTCCAACAAGCTGTACGAGCCTATCAATTCCAGCTTTTCCGTCACGGTGAACGGCACCATGCTGGAGCTGCAGTACCCCACCCAGCCGGACAACGGCCTTGTGAACCTTGGAACCTTCACCAATCGGAAGGTCGCGGTCGAAATCGGGGTGTTCCGCAACGTCACGGCGAAATCCTTCGGGATCTCCGGCCTGAACGACCGGATGCTCGACACGGCCGTCGCCGGCGTCACCAGAGCCGCCCTCCGGCAGTCCGGCAACTCCATCGTGGGGACGGCGACGGCGGACCGGGACGGGGAATACCTGCTGCTGCCGGTCGATTACGCGAAGGGATTCTCCGCCAGCGTGAACGGCAAAAAAACCGATGTTGCCCGCGTATTCGACACGTTCCTGGCCGTCCCGATGGAAAAAGGTCTCAACGACATCCGCGTGACCTATGTGCCGGACGGCTTTCGGACCGGGCTGGTCCTTTCCTGCGCCGGGCTCCTCTGTCTCCCGCTCCTTTCTTTTCTGGAAAAGAGGGAGGGGAAGTCCATGCGCGCGGCAAAGCGTTTCTGCGCGGCCGCTTTTGCCGTTCTGTGCCTCTTTGCCTTCGCCTCGATTTATGTTTTTCCGCTCGTCGTTTTCTTCACACGGCGTACGTAAAAAGAATTCGTCAACCGGAACGGCGCGGCCTGGCCGCGGGGACACCCCGGGAAAAAGAATTTTCAGATCGCCTCAGATTCAAAAATGAGGTTTCGGCTTTCCCCGCGCGGGTCTTCGACGGGCCTTGGAAACCCCTTGTTCTCATCGGGTAAAAGAGGAATCCCGCCGGGCCGGACGCGCGGGGATCCCACCCCGGAAGATGAAAAATCATTGACAGAGCTTTCAAAATGGCATAAAATAAAACAAACGGCGATAACAGGGAGGCTTTTCGAGAGAGGTCCTTGTTATTATTTTTTTGAGGAGGCATCGGCTTGAGTAAATATGCGCGGCAGGACATCGTCCGCATGGTGAAAGAGGAGAATGTGCGTTTTATCCGCCTTCAGTTTACGGATATTCTGGGAGAACTGAAAAACGTCACGATCACCCCGGCTGAACTCGGCCATGCGCTCGACAACCAGTGCATGTTCGACGGGTCGTCGATCGAGGGGTTCGTCCGCATCGAAGAATCGGATATGTTTCTCCGCCCGGATCCCGACACGTTTCTTATTTCCCCGTGGGACACGCAGAACGGGCGCGTCGCGCGGCTGATCTGCGACATTTACCTGCCGGACGGGACCCCGTTCGAGGGCGACCCGCGGCGGGTGCTCCGCAGGGCGATCTCCCGCGCCGAAAAGCTCGGGTACACCTTCAACGTGGGGCCGGAGTGCGAATTCTTTCTGTTCAATACCGACGAGTTCGGGCACCCGACCACCGTGACGCACGACACGGCCGGCTATTTCGACCTCGGCCCGTCCGACCTGGGGGAAAGCTGCCGCAGGGACATCTGTCTGAATCTGGAGGAGCTGGGCTTTGAGATCGAGGCGTCCCACCATGAGGTCGCTTTTGCCCAGCACGAGATCGACTTCAAATACGACGCCGCGCTTCCCGCGGCGGACCGTCTGATGACCTTCAAGCTGGTGGTGAAGACCTGCGCCGCCGCGAACGGGCTCTGCGCCACGTTCATGCCGAAACCGATCGAAAACCGCGCCGGCTCGGGGATGCATGTCAACATGTCGCTGACGAAAGACGGAAAGAACGTCTTTTTCGATCCGGAGAGCGATTCCGGTTTCAGCCGGATCGGGCTGAATTTTGTGGCAGGCATCATGAAACACAGCACGGGAATCTGCGCCGTCACCAATCCGACCGTGAATTCGTACAAACGTCTGGTCCCCGGGTTCGAGGCGCCCTGCCATATTGCGTGGACGCTGAGCAACCGCAGCGCGCTGATCCGCATCCCCGCTGCGCGCGGGGATGGCACCCGCGCCGAGCTGCGCAGCCCCGACCCGACCTGCAACCCGTACCTTGCGTTCGCGCTCCTGCTTTCGGCCGGGCTCGACGGCGTGGAACGGGACCTGACGCCCCCGCCGGCGGTCGCTTCCAACATCTACGGGATCGCAGAGGAGGACCTTCGGCAGAAGCGGATCGAAGCGCTGCCCCGCAGCCTTGAGGAAGCGGTGGAAAAAATGAAGGCGGACCCCCTGGTGCGCGAAGCGCTGGGGGATCATGTGTTCTTGAAATACGTCGAGATGAAAGAAAAAGAATGGCGGGATTTTTCTTCGACGGTCAGCGAGTGGGAACTGGACCGGTATCTCAACCGGTATTGATGGGATTCGGGGGATTTTTCAGAATGTATTCCGCTGTACGGAGTTGTCGGTAATGAGCAGCATTGTCGTGGCAAATTCAAACCCGGATTATGCAAAAAAAATCGCATTGGTCCTTCACTCCAGCGGGCTGTATGTGGGCGGCGTTTGTGTGAGCGGCGCGCAGATCATCGACTTCGCCAGCAAGCACTACCACGGCGGAGTCGTGGTCTGCAGCGTAAAGCTGCGCGATATGCCGGCCGTCGGCCTGCCGCGGACCGTGGGGGCAAACTACGATTTTCTGTTTCTTGTCAATCCGCCGCTGGCCGGCATGGCGAGATCATTGGAATACGCCTGCCTGATGATGCCAATCAACAGGATGCATCTGATCTCGTCCGTCAACATGTTTTTGAATCTGGCCGACTGTACGCCTCTTTCCATCAAGAAAAAAATCCAGGACGGGAACCTGGATGAAAAACAGGTGATCCTGAAGGCCAAAAATCTGCTGATGGACCGGAACAACCTGACGGAGGCGCAGGCCCATCGGTTCATCCAGAAAAAAAGCATGGATACGGGCCGCAAAATGCTGGAGACCGCCATGATTGTTCTCAATTCGTGAGGAGGTTCATTGTGAAATTTACAAAAATGCAGGGGACCGGCAATGACTATATCTATATCAACTGTTTCGAGGAGAAGGTGACCGACCCGTCGTCTCTCGCCGTCAGGCTGAGCAACCGGAATTTCGGCATCGGTTCCGACGGGCTGATCCTCATCTGCCCGTCGGAGAGGGCGGATTGCCGGATGGACATGTACAATGCCGACGGGTCCCGCGGCATGATGTGCGGCAACGGCATCCGCTGCATCGGCAAATATCTGTACGAGCGCGGCATCGCCGTCAAGAACGTCCTGACGGTCGAGACCGCCAGCGGAATCAAGACGCTGCGGCTCGACGTGAGCGACGGAAAGGTCCATTCGGTCGAAGTCAACATGGGCAGCCCCATTCTGGAAAGCGGCCGCATCCCCGCCAAGTTTTCCAAGTCCCCCGTGGTGAGCGAACCGCTTTCCGTCAACGGAATGCCCTACCGCGTCACCTGCGTTTCCATGGGGAACCCCCACTGCGTCGTGTTCGCGGACAACATCGGCCGCATCGACCTTGCGAAAATGGGCCCGCAGTTCGAGAAGCATCCCGTCTTTCCCCAGCGGGTCAACACGGAGTTCGTCCAGGTCGTCGACAGGAAGACGATCCGGATGCGCGTCTGGGAACGCGGCTCCGGGGAGACCCTGGCCTGCGGAACGGGGGCCTGCGCGGCGCTGGTCGCGTGCAGCCTGAACGGAAAAACGGAGCGCGAAGTGGTGGTGCATCTGAAGGGGGGAGACCTTTCCGTGCGCTGGGACGTGGTGTCGGACGATGTCTTCCTGAAGGGCCCTGCTGAATTTACCTTTGACGGAACCGTCACAATCTGATATAATAATGTCTTGGATCCTTGAATTTTTGAATGATTGAGGAAGGGAATGTGCAAATTTGATCAAAATCAACGAAAATTTTGCAAAACTCCCCGTAAATTATCTCTTTGTGGAAATCGACAACAGGGTCCGGAAATATTCCGCCGAGCATCCCGGCACCGAGATCATCCGCATGGGGATCGGCGACGTGACACGGCCTTTGCCGAAGGCTGTGACCGACGCCATGGTGAAGGCTTCGCGGGAGTTTGAAAATGCCTCGACCTTTCACGGATACGGGCCGGAGGCCGGCTATTTTTTTCTGCGCGAAGCCATCAGCCGGAATGATTTCAGAAGCCGCGGGATCGACATCGGCCCGGACGAGATCTTCGTAAGCGACGGCGCGAAGAGCGACACCGGCAACATCGGGGACATTTTCAGCGCGGACAACGTCGTTGCGGTCTGCGACCCGGTGTACCCGGTCTACGTGGACACCAACGTGATGGCCGGCCGCGCGGGGGACCCCCTTCCCGGCGGCGGGTTCGACCGCATCCTGTACATGCCGTGCAGAAGGGAGAACAATTTCCTCCCCGAGATCCCGAAAAAACCGGCGGACATGGTCTATCTCTGCTTTCCGAACAACCCGACCGGCGTCTCGATCGGCCGCGCGGAACTGAAAAAATGGGTGGATTACGCCCTGGAGAACAAGGCGGTCCTGCTGTACGACGCGGCGTACGAGGCGTTCGTCACGGAGCCGGACAGGCCCCGCAGCGTCTTTGAGATCGAGGGCGCGAAAAAGTGCGCGATCGAGTTCCGCAGCTTTTCCAAAACGGCCGGTTTTACGGGGGTTCGCTGCGCGTACACCATGATCCCGAAGGAGCTCACGGTCGGAGGCGTCTCCCTCAACGCGATGTGGGCGCGCAGGCAGTCCACGAAGACGAACGGCGTCTCCTACATCGTGCAGCGCGGCGCCGAGGCCGTCTTCTCCGAAGCGGGGAAAAAGGGCGTGCGGGAAAACATCGCCTATTACCAGGCGAACGCGAAGATCATCCGGGAGGGCCTTGTGAAGGCAGGCTTTGCGGTTTACGGCGGCGTCGATTCGCCGTATGTCTGGATGAAAACGCCCGACGGGCTGTCCTCGTGGGAATTTTTCGATCTCCTGCTGCAGAAGGCGAATGTCGTCGGCACCCCGGGGGCCGGGTTCGGCTCCTGCGGAGAGGGCTATTTCCGCCTGACTTCCTTTAATACGAAAGAGAACACGGAAAAAGCCGTCGGGCGGATCGTGGAAAAATTTGCGCGGTGATGCGTTTCGCCGCGGCTGAACCACGCCGCTTAGGAGCCGCAGAGTCTAAAAAAGCGTACCCCGTGCAGGGAGAAAAGTTTTCCCCGGCAGAGACCGCAGGCGTGTAAGGCATTTATGGCCGGGAGAGTCCGGGAAAACCCGATGGTACAAGAAGGGGCTGGTTAAGAACATTGAAAGCTACTTTAATGCTGGAAAACGGCATGTGTTTTGAAGGGACCGGTTTCGGCGAAGAGCGCGGCACGCTCTGCGAGGTCGTATTCAACAGCGCGATGTGCGGCTATACCGAGCTGCTGACCGACCCGTCCTACGCGGGGCAGGGGGTCGTGATGACCTACCCGCTGATCGGCAACTACGGGATCTGCTACGACGACGCGGAATCCTGCCGCCCGTGGATCGCCGCTTACATCGTGCACAGCCTGTCGGACCTTTCGAGCAATTTCCGCAGGGATGTCGATCTCGATGTCTTTCTGAAAAACAACCATATTCCCGGCGTGCAGGGCATCGACACCCGCGCCCTGACGAGGGTCCTGCGCGAGAGCGGCACCATGCGCGGCATGATCGAATACGGCGACGGGCCGGACCGCGAAGCCATGAAAAAGCGGATCGGGTCCTACCGCATGGAGGCCCTGGTCCCGCTCGTCAGCTGCAAAGAGGCGGAGG
Organism: Caproicibacter sp.; assembly: GCA_036741535.1. Lineage (GTDB taxonomy): Bacteria > Bacillota > Clostridia > Oscillospirales > Acutalibacteraceae > Thermocaproicibacter. The sequence continues at coordinate 25,901 of DAINSB010000009.1, forward strand.
TTTACGGCGACGGGCCGGTGAAGGTGTCGCTCGTGGATTACGGCGTCAAGAACAACATCATCCGCTCGCTCGTGTCGCGCGGATGCACGGTCAAGCGCTTCCCGCACGACGCGTCGTACGAGGACCTGATGTCCTTTTCCCCCGACGGCGTCATGCTCACGAACGGCCCGGGCGACCCGAAGGACTGCAAGACGGAGATCGCGGAGCTCAGGCGCATCTACGCGGGCGGGGTGCCGACTTTCGCCATCTGTCTGGGTCATCAGCTCATGGCGCTCGCCGAGGGCTTCGATACTTACAAACTGAAATACGGCCACAGGGGCATCAATCACCCGGTCAAGGAGCTCGCCGGAAACAGAGTGTATATCACGTCCCAGAACCACGGCTATGTGGTGAACGGGAAAACCGTTGATCCTTCAGTCGCCGACATCGCCTTCATCAGCATGAACGATGGCAGCGTTGAGGGATTAAACTATAAAAACGGGAAAGTGTTCTCCGTCCAGTTCCATCCGGAGGCGTCGCCGGGGCCGCTCGACACCGGGTTCCTGTTCGATCGCTTTCTGCGCCTGATGGGGGGTGGCAAGCTGTGAGCAAACGGGCCGGCATCAAAAAAGTCGTGATCATCGGCTCCGGGCCGATCATCATCGGGCAGGCCGCGGAATTCGACT
>DAINSB010000009.1:26575-28803 GCA_036741535.1 Caproicibacter sp.
GACGCAGGCCTGCCGCGCCCTGCGCGAGGAAGGCATCGAGGTTATCCTGATCAACTCGAACCCCGCCACCATCATGACGGACAAGCAGATCGCGGACAAGGTTTACATCGAGCCGCTGACCGTCGAGACGGTCCGGAAAGTCATCCTGAAAGAAAGCCCGGACAGCATCCTCCCGACGCTTGGCGGGCAGAACGCGCTGAACCTTGCGGTGGAACTGGAGGAATCCGGCTTTCTGCGCGAGCATCACGTGGAGATGATCGGCACGGACGCCGACACCATCCGCATGGCGGAGGACCGCGAGCTGTTCAAAGAGGCCATGGCGCGGATCCATCAGCCGGTCGCGAAAAGCATGATCGCCGAGAGCCTGGAAGACTGCGTCAAGGCGGCCGAGACGATCGGCTACCCGGTCGTCGTCCGCCCGGCCTATACGCTCGGCGGCAGCGGCGGCGGCATCGCGGCCGACAAGGAGGAGCTCGTCAGCATCGCGACCGTCGGCCTGCACCGCAGCCGCGTGCATCAGGTGCTGATCGAGCGCAGCATCGCCGGCTGGAAAGAGATCGAATACGAGGTGATGCGCGACCACAACGGCAACTGCATCACGGTCTGCAACATGGAGAACATCGACCCGGTCGGCGTGCATACGGGCGACTCCATCGTCGTCGCCCCGTGCCAGACGCTTGCCGACAAAGAGCTCCAGATGCTCCGCAGCTCCGCCCTCGCCATCATCGACGAGCTGAAGGTCGAGGGCGGATGCAACGTCCAGTTCGCCCTGAACCCCGACAGCTTCGAGTACGCGGTCATCGAGGTCAACCCCCGCGTCAGCCGGTCCTCGGCCCTCGCTTCCAAAGCCACGGGCTACCCCATCGCGAAGGTCGCTTCCAAGATCGCGCTCGGCTACACGCTGGACGAGATCCCGAACGCCATCACCAGGAAAACCTACGCCTGCTTCGAGCCGACGCTCGACTACTGCGTGGTCAAGATCCCGCGCTGGCCGTTCGATAAATTCGTCTACGCGCGGCGCATCCTCGGCACGCAGATGAAGGCGACGGGCGAGGTGATGGGCATCGCCCCGACCTTCGAGGCGGCCCTGATGAAGGCGATCCGGTGCCTCGAGCAGCATGTGTACAGCCTGATGGACGACACGCTGACCGGCCTTTCGGACGAAGAGCTGGAAGAAAGGCTTCATGTGGTCGACGACCGCCGCCTGTGGACCGTCTCCGAAGCAATCCGCCGCGGCGTGGACATCGAAAAGATCCACGACATCACCAAAATCGACCTCTGGTTTTTAAAGAAGTTCCAGAATATCGTCCGGATGGAAAAGGCCGTTTCCGACGGCCCGCTGGACGCGCCGCTGCTGCGCAGGGCGAAGGAATTCGAGTTCATGGACAAGACGATTGCGAAGCTCAGCGGCAAAAGCGTGGAAGAGCTGCGCGGGCTGCAGAGGGAATGGGGCATCCATCCCGTGTATAAGATGGTGGACACCTGCGCCGCCGAGTTCGACGCCGAGACGCCGTACTACTATTCCAGCTACGGCCTCACGAACGAATCGCTGCCGCAGGGCGGCCGGAAGAAGGTGCTGGTCATCGGCTCGGGGCCGATCCGCATCGGCCAGGGCATCGAATTCGACTTCTGCTCCGTCCACAGTGTGTGGGCGCTCAAAGACCTCGGGTATGAGACCATCATCGTGAACAACAACCCGGAAACCGTCAGCACGGATTTCGACGTGGCCGACAAGCTGTATTTCGAGCCGCTGACCGAGGAAGACGTGCTCCACATCGTCCAACTCGAAAAACCGGACGGCGCGGTCGTGCAGTTCGGCGGTCAGACCGCGATCCGCCTGGCTGAGGCGATCGAAAAAATGGGGGTCCCGCTCCTCGGCAGCTCGTTCGACAGCATCGACGCCGCCGAAGACCGCGAGCGTTTCGACGAGATCCTCAACCGGTGCGGAATCCCGCGCGCCGCCGGGCGCACGGTCTTCACCTGCGACGAGGCCATCGGCGCCGCGCACGCGCTCGGCTACCCGGTGCTGGTGCGCCCGTCGTACGTGCTCGGCGGGCAGGGGATGCAGATCGCCTATTCGGACCAGGACATCATCGAGCAGATCGGCATCATCAACCGCGTCGCGCAGGAGCATCCGATCCTCGTGGACAAATACATCATGGGCACCGAGGTGGAGGTGGACGCCGTCTGTGACGGGACCGACACCATGATCCCGGGCATCATGCAGC
>DAINSB010000010.1:0-13086 GCA_036741535.1 Caproicibacter sp.
TCATGTCGATGCGCACCATGTTCTTCTCGTCGTCGAACAGCGCCTGCGCCAGGGCTTTTGCCAGCTCCGTCTTGCCGACGCCCGTCGGGCCGAGGAACAGGAACGAGCCGATCGGCCGGTTCGGGTCCTGGATTCCTGCCCGCGAGCGCAGGATCGCGTCGGAGACCTTTTTCACGGCCTCGTCCTGGCCGATCACGCGCCGGTGCAGGATGTCCGGCAGGCGGAGCAGCTTTTCGCGCTCGCTTTCCATCAGGCGCGAAACGGGGATGCCCGTCCAGCGGCCGACGATCTTCGCGATCTCCTCCTCCGTCACCCGGTCGTGCAGCAGGGAGTCGGAGGTCTGCGCCTTTTCGGCGATCTCTTCCTCGGCCTTGAGCTGCTTCTTCAGGTCGGGCAGACGGCCGTATTTCAGCTCGGCGGCCTTATTGAGGTCGTAGACGCGCTCCGCTTTTTCGATCTCCGCGTTGACGCTTTCGATCTCCTTGCGCAGCCCCCGGACCTTGCCGATCGCGTTTTTCTCGTTCTCCCATTTCGCTTTCATTTCCTTGAACTGGGCGCGTTCGTCGGCGAGCTGCTTCCGGATCTCTTTGAGGTGTTCCTGCGCGAGGGTGTCCGTGTCCTTTTTCACGGCGGCTTCTTCGATCTCGTGCTGCATGATCTTGCGCGAGATCTCGTCGAGCTCCGTCGGCATGGAGTCGATCTCCGTGCGGACCATCGCGCAGGCCTCGTCCACGAGGTCGATGGCCTTGTCCGGCAGGAACCGGTCGGAGATGTAGCGGTTGCTGAGGACCGCCGCCGAGATCAGCGCCTGGTCCTGGATCTTGACGCCGTGGAACACCTCGTAGCGTTCCTTGAGGCCGCGCAGGATGGCGATGGTGTCCTCCACGGTCGGCTCCTCGACCATCACGGGCTGGAAGCGGCGCTCCAGCGCGGCGTCCTTTTCGATGTACTTGCGGTACTCGTTCAGCGTGGTCGCCCCGATGCAGTGCAGCTCCCCGCGCGCCAGCATCGGCTTCAGAAGGTTGCCGGCGTCCATGCTGCCCTCGGTCTTGCCCGCCCCCACGATGTTGTGCAGTTCGTCGATGAACAGCAGGATGCGGCCTTCGCTCTTTTTGACTTCGTTGAGAACCGCCTTGAAGCGTTCCTCGAACTCGCCGCGGTATTTGGCGCCGGCCACGAGCGCGCCCATGTCGAGCGAAAAGACCTTGCGGTTCTTGAGGCTGTTCGGCACGTCGCCGCGCACGATGCGCTCGGCGAGCCCTTCGGCGATGGCGGTCTTGCCGACGCCCGGCTCGCCGATCAGCACCGGGTTGTTCTTGGTTTTGCGCGACAGGATCAGGATCACGTTGCGGATCTCTTCGTCGCGGCCGATGACCGGGTCGAGCTTGTGGTTCTTCGCCAGCTCCACGAGGTCCTGCCCGTATTTCTTGAGCGCGTCGTAGGTTTCTTCCGGGCTGTCGCTCGTGACGCGGGTGTTTCCGCGCACGGAGGAAAGCGCGCCGAGAAATTTGTTTTTCGTGATGCCGGCCCGGCTGAAGACCCCGCGCATGGCGTCGTTCGGCTTGTCGATCAGGGCCAGCATCACGTGCTCGACGGAGACGTACTCGTCCTTCATGCGCGAGGCCTCCCGCTGCGCGGCCACGAGCACGGCGTCCACGTCGGCGGAAATGTAGATCTTGCCCGGCTCTCTTCCCGGGCCGGTCACGCCCGGGATCTTTTTCATCTGGCGCTCGGTGTCGTCCAGCACGGCCTGCGGGTCGGCGCCCATCTTTTTCAGAAGCTGGGGGATCAGCCCGTTTTCCTGTCGCAGCAGGGCGGCGGCGAGGTGTTCCTGCCCGATCTGCATATTGTTGTTCTCAAGCGCGTAGGATTGCGCGTCCTGCAGCGCCTGAAGCGTTTTCTGTGTAAAATTCTGTGTGTCCATCGATAAGCCCCCTTGAAGGTCTTTTAGAGAATGACGGAATGTTTCAGATGGTTCCGGTAGTCGAACTCCAGGCGGCGCTCCGTTTCGTCGGGGTCTTCCAACCCTGCGAAATAGGTTTTCATGCCGGAATCGAATCCCCGGATGTATTGAAGGATCGCCTGCGCGATTTTCCGGGAGGAATCGCTCTCTTTGCCCTTCGGCAGCCGCAGCCGCCGCGTGCAGCGCCCGGGGTGGATCTCGCACGGGACGGCCCCGCCGGGGAAGTACTGCCCGATCCATTGGTTTTCCATGGTGTTCCAGATCTGAAAATAGTTTCGGATCAGGCGCAGGAGGTCCTCGTTCTGCGTCCGGACCGAGATTCTCAGCTCCCCCATGTAGGGCTCCCACCGCCGGTACAGCTCCAGCACATACCGGACCGTCGGCCGGTAGCGGTAGTGCAGGGCGCTGCGGACGCTGACCATGGTCTCGCTCGGCTGTTCCCGGAACTGGAAGCCGTCCAGGTCCGCGAAAAGCTTTTCCATGTCGCCGAAGATGTCCCTGATCCGGTCTTCCGGCGTGGAGAAGGAAAGATATTCGGCCAGGATCTGGTTGACAAGATTGCTTCGGCTGGTGCAGCGTTCATAGGCGAGCTTGTCGACGGCATCGACGAGCTCGTCCAGCAGGACAAGACTGTAGACGTTTTTTTCCACCGGAGATCACCTCGGATGTGCTTCTTGTATTTAAGTATAATACGAATATATAATTTGTCAATATATTTATATAATAACAACTCAAAATTATTATTATAAACGGGACGGATTTTTTGTACGATATTCTATAAATCCAAGATATGCTTGTATTTGCGGAATTGGCGACAAAAAATTGGAAAATCTGGCAGAAGGCTGCAAGATATTCTGTTTTTTATTGAAATAAGAACCAAAATAAGGATTGGCATGTTAGAATAAGACGGGATCGGGAACAATCCCGGGGCTGCCGGCGGACGCTTTCCGGGCGGACCCGGGATCGGCTCTTCTGAAACGACGATGCATCCGGGGCGGATAGTTTTTCGGTCCGTGCCGGATGCATCGGAAAAATTCTGTCGCTTTTGGGAAACGCTACTCGTCGTCGCGCGTCAGGTTTTCAGCGTAGTCCCGCAGGCTGGCCATCGAGTTGACGCTGTCGGAACGCTGCGCGAGGGACTCCTTCACCGTGTCCGGCAGGCAGTTGAAGTACCGTCTGGCCTCCTCGTCCTTCTGAATCAGGTTGTATAGATCTTCATAATGTTGCATAATTATTCTCCTTTCGGGCGGTTCCGAGAAAGCCCTCCTATGTTTTTCCGGGTTTATGGAAAAATATACATGGAAAAAGCTTTATCATGACTCTCCAACTGTTTTGGAGGCATGCCTTCAAGCGGTCGGATTATTTTAAAGTGTAAAGTGTTGTGATAGCATGCTGTTCAATGTCAATGAACTGCTTATTTCTTTATCATGGACCCTCGATGTCGCCGAGAAAAATATGCTGAAGGCCAATTCCAACCACGGCATGCGCGTCGCCTACATCGCCGCCCGCATCGCGCAGGCGCTCGACCTGCCTCTCAAGCAGCGTTTCGACCTGGTTTCCTATGCGCTGCTGCACGACAACGGCATCATGGCTTCCGTGAGGAAGAAGACCCAGACGAACCGCAGCATCGAGTTTTCCGCGGAAGCGGATCCCGACCACTGCATCGAAGGCGAAAAGAACGTGGCGGCGTTCCCGTTTCTCGCCAAGCGGGAAAACATCATCCTGTACCACCATGAGCATTACGACGGCAGCGGCTTTTTCGGGATCCGCGGCGACCATATCCCGCAGTTTTCGCGGATCATTTTTCTGGCCGATTACATTGCCGTGCGGTTTTCGCAGGGGTGGGGCAACGACGAGATCATCGACGCCGTCAAGCACGACTCCGGCTATTTCGATCCAGTCCTGCGCGATGTGCTGTTTGACCTGAGCCACAATCTCGAGTTCTGGCTCGGGATGGACGACCAGTTCGTGCAGAATACGCTGATCGGCATGCTCCCGCAGGCGAACCGCGTGATGGATTACCGGCAGGTCCGCGGCATCTCTCAGATTTTCAGCCGCATCATCGACGACAAGTCCCCCTTCACGGGCTCGCACTCGCGCGGCATCAGCGAAAAGGTCGGCTTCATCTGCCAGTACTATGAGTTCGACGAAAAGATGTACTGGAAAATGCGCATCGCCGCCGACCTGCACGACCTCGGCAAGCTGGCGGTCCCGAACGTCATCCTCGACAAGCCGGGCAAGCTCAACCGCCAGGAGTTCCAGGTCATCCAGTCCCACCCGTTTTACACCCGCAAGATCCTCAGCATGATCAACGGCTTCGAGGAGATCACCGAGTGGGCGTCGAACCACCATGAAAAGCTGAACGGGTCCGGGTATCCATACGGCCTTTCCGCCGACCGGCTCGATTTCAACTCCCGCATCCTGGTCTGTGTGGATATTTACCAGGCTTTGACGGAGGACCGCCCGTACCGGAAGGGGATGAACCACAGCGAGGCCATCAAGATCCTGTACGGCATGGCGAAATCCGGCCTGATCGAAGAATCCGTGACGGAAGACATGGATTCTATTTTCCGCGACGCCTGATTTCCCGGCGAGAAGAAAGGGGGCCCGCCGCATATGCGGCGGGCCCCCTTTTGCGCTCTCACAGTTTGAATTCGCCGGGGTCGTGCTTTTCCAGCCGGGGCGGCCGGAAGGGCGAGCGCCGGAGGGGATCGTAGGCGAATTCGGCGCAGGGGCCGTCGCGCCCGAGCTCGCAGGAGCCCTCCCCGCCGTCGCCGGCGAAATGGACGCAGTATCCGCACTCGGGCTCGATGGACGCTCCGAACAGCGGTTTCTTTTTCTTCCCAAACATTTCAGCATACTCCTTGAGGTTTCCGGGATCTCATTTCGGTCCGGAACCATTATAGCATCATTTTTTCCCCGTATCCAGCTTTTGTTCGGGCGCGGTCATCAGGAGCGCGGCCAGCATCAGGATGAGCGCGGCCGCCGCCGGGACGGAATCGGCCAGGCCGCCGGAGACGGGCCCGTTCACGTTGGAGAAGACCTCGGCGCTCTGCGGACACAGCCCGGTGATCCCCCGGCAGACCGCCGCGGCGACGACGCCCTGAAGCAGGCGGCACAGCTCGAAGCGGCCCTTGCGGACCCGCAGCTTCCCCGCGCAGGCGAGAATCTGGAAGTGGACGCAGACGCCCCCCCAGCCGAGGGCGAGCGAGAAGGCCCAGAGCGGCGCCTGGATCTTGGCGAGGTCGGAGCAGCCCCCCGTCACCTCGATCAGCGCGGAGACCGCGGCGGAGGGCACCGGCGAAGTCACGAACATGCGCGCGAGCGACATCAGCACCGCGAACAGGATGACGAAGCAGCACATCATCAGGGTCGAATAGGCGGCGTCGGACGCGGAGCCGATCAGCGCCTGTGCCGTCCCCGCGCCCCCGGCCCGCTCGCGCCGGGGAGCGGGCCTTTCACGCCTGCCGGCGGTCAGGCCCGTCAGGACCCCCATCAGCAGGAACGCGGCCGTCTGCGACACGAACAGGATGTAGCCGGCGGCCGGATTCTTCAGGAATCCGACGCCCACGGCGGTGATGACGAACGACGGCCCCGAGTTGACGCAGAAAAACAGCATCCGTTCCGCCTCCTGTGCGCTGACGGCGCCGGATTCGTACAGCGCCGCGACGGAGCGGGCCCCGGCCGGGTATCCGCCGATCAGCCCCATCAGGGCCGGCGTGGCCGCGGCGCCCGGCAGGCGGAACAGCGCGCGGGTCGGTTTCTCCAAAAACCGGCCGATCTTTTCCGCAAGTCCGCTTTTCACCACGAACACGGAAAGGACCATAAACGGATACAGCGAGGGAATCAGGATGTTCAGCGAATAGTTCAAGCCGTTTTTTGCCCCGAGCGACGCCTGCGCGGGGAAGACGAGAAGGGCGCAGGCGGCCGCGAGGACCGCCGCGAGAAGCGAACCGGTTTTCAGTTTCATTTGTCTTATCACTCCGTTGTGCCATGTATATGCGTCCGCGCGGATATTTACGTCTTGCCCCGCATAGCATTTAACCGAGATCGTGGAAGGTGGGGATGACGTTGCGCAAGCGCAGGGACCCGTTCGGCTTCTCCGAACTGAATCTTGTGGGGCATATGGAGATCAACGGAAACCGGGAGGCGGTGGTGGACGGCTGCAGCGGCGTGCTCGAGTACAACAGCCAGACGGTCCGCATCGTCGCGCGCGGCAGGACCGTGCGCTTCACGGGCCGGGGCCTGACCATCCGCTGTCTGACGGCCGATGCGCTCGTCGTCGCCGGATTCATCACCTCCATCGAATTCCTGAATTAAGGTGTATCGCTATGCTGTCATTGAATCTGACCCGGTGGGTGATCGGCTCCGTCCGCTTTTCCGTCATCGGCGGAAGCCCGGAGCGTTTTTTCAGCCTGAGCGCCCGCTCCGGCGCCTATCTGTGGGACATCGCCGGCGCGCCGGACGCCGGCGCCTGCGTTGCGGCGCGCCGGTACCGCTATCTGCGGAAAAACGCCCGCCGCAGCGGCTGCAGGCTGCGCGTGCGCGAGAGGCACGGGCTGCCGTTCCTCCTCGCGGGGACCAGGCACCACCCGGGGATGTGGGCCGGCGCCGCGGCCTTTTTGGCCGTTCTGTACGTGTTGTCAATGCAGGTCTGGTGCATCCGGATTGCGGGCTGCGAGACCGTCCCCCCCGCGAAAATCGAAGCCGCGCTCGCCGCCGGGGGGCTTTCGCAGGGCGTGTGGAGGAAGAACATCGCCCCGGAGAAGCTCGCGCAGCAGATCCTGCTTCAGTTCCCGGAACTGCGGTGGATGAGCATCAACCCCCGCGGCAGCGTCGCCGAGGTCGAAGTCCGGGAAAAGACGGAAAAGCCGCAGATCGCCGACCAGCAGGCCGCCTGCAACATCAAGGCCGCCGCGACCGGGCAGATCCTCTCGATCTACGTGTCTGCCGGAACGCCCGTCGTCCGGAAGGGCGACGCGGTCGTCGCGGGGCAGCTGCTCGTCAGCGGCGTCACGGCGGACCCGGCGGGCGGCAGCGCGCTGGTCCACGCTTCCGCCCAGATCATGGCCGAGACGGTGCGCGACGTGACGGTCAAGATCGGCCTGAACCGGCGCCGCTATGAGCTGACCGGCCGCGCGGTCGTCCGGCGGAACCTCGACCTGATGGGCGCCGTGATCCCCCTCACGCTCCAAACGCAGCCGAAAGAAGACAACTACGAGATGTCGTGCGAAAAAGCGGACGTTTCGCTTTTCGGCACGATGCTCCCCGTCGGGATCTACACGGAGCGGTGGGAAGAAACGCGCCCGGTCGATTATGTGCTGACGCGCGAGCAGGCCCTCGCCATGGCGAAGGAGGAGATCAAAAGCCAGGTCCTCGACCGGATGGAGTCCGGAACGGTTCTGTCGGAGACGGACGACGAAAAATGGAGCGGCGGGACGCTCATTTATTCCGCGTCGCTGAACTGCCGGGAAAACATCGCGGAAGAGTCGGAAATATTCATAAAATAGAAATATTTTTTTGTCTATAATATAACGACTAAAGAATGACGAAATTCTCAGAACGTGCTATAATAAATTTGCCTTATAAGAAGGGCAGTTAGAAAATTCAGGTGATGCAATGTTTGAACAACGGATCAATATCGACCGTATGGAACAGGCGGTCGCCCTGTTCGGCAGCTTCGACGAAAACATCAAGCTGATCGAGCGGGAATACCGGGTGGCCATCGTCTGCCGCGGGAGCGAGATGAAGATTTCCGGCGAGCCGGAGGATGTCACGAAAGCCGTCCGCGCCGTGGAAAGCCTGCTTTCCCTGATCAACCGGGGGGAATCTCTCAGCGAGCAGAACGTACGGTACTGCATCTCCCTTGTCAACGAGGGCAGCGAGAGCAAAATCGAGACGCTGGCCGGGGACTGCATCTGCATCACGTCGAAGGGCAAGCCCGTCAAGGCAAAAACGCTGGGGCAGAAAAAATACTGCACGGCGATTCAGAACAATACCATCACCATCGGCGTCGGGCCGGCGGGGACCGGCAAGACCTATCTTGCGGTGGCGCTCGCGGTCTCGTCGTTCCGTTCGCAGGAGGTGAACCGCATCATCCTGACGCGCCCGGCCGTCGAGGCCGGGGAGAAGCTGGGCTTTCTGCCCGGCGATCTGCAGCAGAAAGTGGACCCGTACCTCCGCCCGCTGTACGATGCGCTGTTCGACATGCTGGGCGCCGAGACCTACCAGAAGTATGTGGAGCGGGGAAACATCGAAGTGGCGCCGCTCGCCTATATGCGCGGCCGCACGCTCGACGACAGCTTCATCATCCTCGACGAGGCCCAGAACACCACGCAGGAACAGATGAAGATGTTCCTGACGCGCCTCGGGTTCGGCTCCAAGATGGTCATCACGGGCGACATCACGCAGATCGATCTTCCGGAGGGCAAAAAGTCCGGCCTGAAGGAAGTGCTGCACATCCTGAGCGGCATCGACGATATTGCCGAGGTCCGGTTTACTGCAAAAGACGTTGTGCGCCACAGACTGGTGCAGGACATTATCAAAGCGTATGAGAAAAATGAAGAAGCGGGGCGGTGATCTGTATGGAAAAGATCAGGGTCATGATTGACAATAAACAGAAAGCGGTGAAGATCCCGACGGGAATCCGTATGCTGGTGCGCCGGTGCTGCAACGCGGTGCTCAAGATGGAGAATTTCGGCGCGTCGGCGGAAATCAGCGTCACTTTCGTGGACAACGCGCAGATCCGCGAACTGAACCGCCAGTATCGCAGCAAGGATATGGAAACGGACGTACTCTCTTTCCCGATGGGGGAAAACGGCGTTTACGATACCGACCACTCGACCGGGGCCAAGATCCTGGGCGACATCGTGATCTCGATGGAAAAGGCCGTGGAACAGGCGCAGCGTTTCGGGCACAGCCTCGAGCGCGAAGTGGGATACCTCACGGCGCACGCCATGCTGCATCTTCTCGGCTATGACCACGAAAAGGGCGGCCTTGAAAAGGTGCGCATGCGCGAGAAGGAAGAGCAGGTCATGACGGAGCTCGGCCTGCCCAGCACGAGCAGCTACGTCCTGGACGACGACGAGGAATGAGAATTGCGCTTTCTGAAGAGCTTTCAATACGCGTTCCGGGGAATTGTCTACTGCGTCAACAACGAGCGCAACATGCGCGTCCACACCGTGGCGGCGCTGTATGTTTTTGCGTTTTCCTTTTTTTTCGGCCTGTCGCGGACAGGCTATGCCGTGCTGGGCCTGACCGTCGCGATGGTCTGGGTGGCGGAGCTGTTCAACACGGTCGCGGAAGAGCTGAGTGACCTGGTGGCGCCGAGCTTCAACCCGGTCGTGCGCATCGTCAAGGACATGGCCTCCGGCGGGGTGCTGGTCTGCGCCGCTTTTTCCGTTCTGGTCGGCGTCTGCCTGTTCTGGCGGCCGGAGGTCTTTGCGCGGATTGCGGCTTATTTCGCCGCAAAGCCCGCCGCGCTGCTCCTGCTTGCCGCCGTCACGGCGGCAAGCGTCGTTTTTGTCGTCCTCGGCCCGCTCGGCATCCGGGACAGGGTCCGCCACAGAAAACGGGACGGAAAGGACGGTGATCGGGATGGCTGAAGGGGAAGAGCGCAGGTCCGCGTTCGCCGCCATCGTGGGGCGCCCGAACGTCGGCAAATCCTCGCTGCTGAACGCCATGCTCGGCGCGAAGGTGGCGATCGTATCGCCCAAGCCGCAGACGACGCGGGCCCGCGTGACGGGGATCCTCACGCGGGGGGAAGTGCAGCTCGTCTTCGTCGATACGCCCGGCCTCCTCGTGCCGCGCGACCGCCTCGGGGCATTCATGGTGCGTTCCGTCCAGTCCTCGGTCGCGGGGGTGGACGTCTGCCTGCTCGTGGTGGAGGCGGGGAAAAAGATTTCGCCGGCCGACGCCAAGCTGGTGGAGGCTTTCCGCAGCCGGCGGATGCCTGCGGTGCTCGCCGTCAACAAGATCGACCTCCTGCGGGAGAAAAGCGCGCTGATGCCGCAGATCGCCGCATGGTCGGCCCGCTATCCGTTCCGGGCGGTGGTGCCGGTTTCGGCGACCGGCGGCAGCGGCGTGGAGGACCTTGTGGAGGAGCTCGAAAAATTTGCGGCGCCGGGGGGCCATTTTTTCGACGACGACGCCCTGACCGACCAGCCGGAGCGCGTCATCGCTTCCGAGATCGTGCGGGAAAAGCTCCTCCGCCTGCTCGGCGGCGAGGTCCCGCACGGCACGGCCGTCGACGTGGAGCGCCTGTCGGAGCGGGAGGACGGCAGCAACATCACCGACATCGCCGCCACGATCTACTGCGAGAAGGATTCCCATAAGGGGATCATCATCGGCAAAGGCGGCGCGATGCTCAAAAAGATCGGAACTTACGCCCGCGGGGATATGGAAAAATTTTTCGGCTGCAAAATCAATCTGAAGTTGTGGGTGAAGGTCCGCGAGGACTGGCGCAACCGGGACGCCGCGCTGCGCGCCTTCGGGTACGACAGCTCCGCTTTCAACGGATAAAGCCCGCACCGGGGGCGCGGCTTGACCTCGGGGGCACCCCGTTAGCACAAAAAAAGCGAAAAACATGTCATATTATGGGTTCCATTCATATATTTACCGCTCATAGAACCCGGTGAACAACAAATACTTCTGTCAGGGAGACGCGGATCCGACGAAGCGGAAAGACAGCCGGAGCGGGCCCGCGAGCCCCCGGACTGGTTCACAAAAAGGGAGCGGTTATCTTGGACGAAAAGACAGCGTGGAGCAGCTTTTGCCGGACGGGAAACATCAGAGATTATCTCGCGTATGCCCAGTGCAAAGCAGACAACACGAAAGCAAAGTCACAGGAGGACCGGAATGAAACTGGACGCCCAGGGCCTGGTGGTCAGGGAGAAGTACGTGGGTGACACCGACCGCCTGGTTACCGTTCTGACGCGGGAAAAAGGGATCCTGCGCGCGTTTGTCCGTCAGCCGAAGCATGCGGGGGGCGGCAGGCTTTCCGCGACAAGGCTGTTTACCTATTCCCGCTTCTCGATTTTTGAGGGGCGGGACAGTTACATAATCGACGACGCCCAGCCGCTGGAGGTTTTTTTTGATCTCCGGAAGGAGATCGGGCGCCTTTCGCTTGCCCAGTATTTCTGCGAGCTGGCGATCGAACTCGCCCCGCAGGATTCCCCGGCCGAAGAGTATCTGCGCCTTCTGCTGAACGCGATGTATTTTTTGCAGAAGGGCACGCATTCCGCCGCGTCTTTAAAAGCCGCCGTCGAGATGCGCATGATGTCCCTTTCCGGCTATATGCCGGACCTCGTCTGCTGCTCGGTGTGCGGTTGCTACGAGGCGGACGAGATGTTCTTTCTGCCGCGCAGCGGGAAAATCGTCTGCGGGGGGTGCATGCAGACTCAGCCTGCCGCCGGCGGGGAACCCGCCGTGCGCCTCGGGCGCGGCGCCATGACCGCGCTGCGCCACACGATCTACGCCGAGTTCAATAAGCTGTTTTCGTTCCGGCTCCCGCAGCCGGCGGAGCGGGAGCTCGCCGCGGCCTCCGAACGCTATGTGCTGGAAACGCTGGGGCACGGCTTCAAGACCCTCGATTTTTATCACCAGATGGCCCCCGGCGATCCATAAGCCGCGTAGGCAAGGCCGGTGCGGCGTTTTGACGCAGGAGGAAAATAGATTTATGGATTCAGAAACGAAGCTTCGCCCCGCGCGCGAAGAGGACCTGCCGCAGATCGTCCGGCTCTTTTCCGGCGCGGTGGAGCGGATGCGCGAAAACGGGATCGACCAGTGGGACGAAAGGTATCCGGACGCGGACCTCCTTTCCTCGGACGTGCGAAAGCGGGAGATGTATCTGCTGGAATCGGAGGGCGCCGTCGCCGCCGCCGTGGTGCTGAACGAAGACCAGCCGCCCGAATACGCGGCGGTGCCGTGGGCCTGCGGCGAGGGGCCGGTCGCCGTCGTGCACCGGCTCTGCGTCGCGGCGGAACGGCAGGGGAAAAGGCTCGGCGCAAGAACGCTGCTCCTCTCGGAAAAGCTGCTGAAAACGAGGGGGTTTCGCTGCGTTCGGCTGGAAGCCTTTATCGGGAACCCGGCGGCGATGCGTCTGTACCCTTCCTGCGGCTATCGGTTTACGGGCCGGGTTACGTTCGCCCGGGAGATGATCTTTAATTGTTATGAAAAAATACTGTGATCCCAAAGAGGAAACAGGGCCCGCCGGAAAAGAGGAATCGTCTTTGAATCTGGAATTCACCGTGCTCAGCGGCGGTTTCGCCGTCTGCAAACTGAGGGACGCGAAAGACGCGGACCTCTGCGCCGGGCCGTTCGTCTCGCTGACCGTGACCGGCGGCGAAATTTCGCTTGTCTGCCCCGAGGAAGCGATGCCGGAAGACCGCGTTGCGGCGGAGACTGGCTGGCGGTGCCTCAAGATCCTCGGCCCGCTGGATTTTTCGCTCACGGGCGTCCTGGCGGAGGCCTCCGACGCGCTGGCGCGGCGAAAGATCAGCCTGTTCGCCGTCTCGGCCTTCGACACGGATTACATCCTCGTGAAATGCGAGCGCGTTCGGGAGGCGATGGCGGCTCTGACGGAACGCGGCTGGGAATACATCGAGCAGAAGAGAGGGTTCCTTTGATGCAACAGGATATGCAGAAACACGCGAGAGCATTGGAACTGGATAAGGTGCTGAAGCTGCTGGCGGCGGAGACGTCCTGTCCGGACGCGGCGGCGGCGGCGCTGGCTCTCACGCCGTCGCCGCAGGATGCCGCGCGCCTTCTGCGGCAGACGGACGACGCGTTCGTGCTGATGGCGAAGTTCGGGTCGCCGTCGTTCGGCGGCCTTTCCAACGTGACGAATTCCCTGCGCAGGGCGCAGGCGGGCGGCCTTCTGACCATGAAGGAACTGCTGGGCGTCGCCGCCGTGCTGCGCGCGCTGCGCGGCATCTCCGAATGGCGGCAGAAGAGCGCGGGGGAGAGCACCAGCCTGGACGATCTGTTTTCCATGCTGATGCCGAACAAATTCCTCGAGGAGAAGATCACCGGGGCGATCCTCAGCGAAGAGGAGATGGCCGACGCGGCTTCGCCCGCGCTCGCCGCCATCCGGCGAAAGATCCGCGCCGAGTCGGCGCGCGCCC
>DAINSB010000010.1:13096-28721 GCA_036741535.1 Caproicibacter sp.
GCGAGGTGCTCGACCGCATGGTGCGCTCGACCACCTACCAGAAATTCCTGCAGGACCCGATCGTCACCATCCGGGACGGACGGTTCGTCGTGCCGGTCAAGACCGAATGCCGCGGCGAGGTCGCGGGCCTGGTGCACGACACGTCGGCGAGCGGCTCCACGGTGTTCGTCGAGCCGATGGGCGCGGTGGACGCGAACAACGAGGTGAAGGTGCTCGTTTCCCAGGAGGGCAAGGAGATCGAGCGCATCCTGGCGGAGCTCTCCGCCGAGGCGGGAAATTTCGCCGACACGACCATCCGCGGGTACGAGACGGCCGTGGAGCTCAACGTGATCTTCGCGAAGGCCTCGCTTGCCTACAAGATGAAGGCGACCGTGCCGGCGCTCAACGATAAAGGGCGCGTCGTGCTGCATCAGGCGCGCCATCCGCTGATCGACAAAGACAAGGTCGTGCCGATCGACATCGAGCTCGGCGCGCGGTTCGACACGCTCGTCATCACCGGCCCCAACACGGGCGGCAAAACCGTTTCGCTCAAGACCGTCGGCCTGCTGACGCTGATGGCCATGTGCGGCCTGATGATCCCGGCTTCGGAAAACAGCGAAATCTCGACGTTTCGTCAGGTGCTGGCGGACATCGGGGACGAGCAGAGCATCGAGCAGTCCCTTTCGACCTTTTCCGCCCACATGAAGAATATAATAGAGATTATGGGACGGGCCGACGGCGGCAGCCTGATCCTTCTCGACGAGCTCGGCGCGGGGACCGACCCGGTCGAAGGCGCGGCGCTCGCCGAGGCCATTCTGGAGTCGCTGCGCCGGCGGGGCGCGAAGATCGCCGCGACGACGCATTACGCGGAGCTCAAGGCCTACGCCCTCAAAACCGGGGGTGTGGAGAACGCGAGCTGCGAATTCGACGTGGCGACGCTGCGGCCGACCTACCGGCTGCTGATCGGCATGCCGGAGATGGCGAACGCGTTCGCCATCTCCCGCCGCCTCGGCATGCCGGAAGAGGTGGTAGATCGCGCGCAGGAGCTTGTCTCCGGCGAGAACAGGAGGTTCGAGGATGTCGTGAGCAGCCTCGAAGCGAGCCGTCAGCAGCTTGAAGACGAGCGGGAGCAGGCCCGGCGGGCGCGGGAGGAATCCGAGCGCGCGCGGCGCGAGGCTGCGGAAGCGCGCGACCGCGTCCGCGCGCAGGCGGAGTCGGAGCTCGAAAGGGCCCGGAAAAAGGCGGCGCTGCTGGCGCAGCAGACGCGGTCCCGCGCCGACGCGCTCCTGAACGAGATGGAGGAGATCCGCAGACGGCGGGACAAGGGGGTGACCGCCGAGCAGAAGGCGCGGATGAACGCCGGTCTGCGGGCCCTCGAAAATGCCTCCGACCCCGTGAGCCGCAAGCCGGAAAAGGGCTACCGGCTGCCGAGGCCGCTCAAAGCCGGGGACGCCGTGCTGCTCTACGACATCGACAAGCCCGCGACCGTTCTGCGGCCGGCCGAGGGCGATCCGCCGGAGGTGCTGGTGCAGGCGGGCATTTTGCAGACGCGCGTCCCGCTTTCCAATCTGCGGCTGGTCGAGAGAAAAAAGGAGAAGCCCCGCTTCCGCGCCGTGACTAGGGAGGTCGGGCAGGCCGCCGCCGCGACGGAGATCGACCTGCGCGGCCAGAATGCCGACGAAGCGGTCATGAACGTGGACCGCTTCATCGACGGCGCGGTGATGTCCGGCATCGGCCAGCTCACCATCATCCACGGCAAGGGGACGGGGGTCCTGCGCAGCGCGGTGCAGCAGCACCTGAAAAGCCACCCGAACGTCAAGAGTTTCCGG
Organism: Caproicibacter sp.; assembly: GCA_036741535.1. Taxonomy (GTDB): domain Bacteria; phylum Bacillota; class Clostridia; order Oscillospirales; family Acutalibacteraceae; genus Thermocaproicibacter. The sequence continues at coordinate 14,905 of DAINSB010000010.1, forward strand.
CTCGGCACCTTCGGCGAAGGGGAGTCGGGGGTCACGATTGTGGAGCTCAAGTGAGCTCGGAACGGAGGACCGTATCATGCAACAGTACTATTCCCGTCGCGTTACCGCCGGAAGGGGGCGCGGCCTCACCGTATTTTTGATCGTCCTCGCCGTTCTGCTCGCGGCGGCGGCCGTTTTGTCGTGGATGGTATTGAGCGACCCCAACGCGGGGAAAGGGCTCGACGCCGTCGCGCCGTCGGACGCCGCGGTCAAAGAGGTGCTCCGGTCCGCGGTCGCGGGGAAGGAGTGCAGCCTTTCCACGGAGCAGACGAACGGCCTTCTCGCGTCTTTTCTGCAGAAATACAACAAGGGCAGGAGCGATTCCGGCACCCGGATCCGGGCGCTCGCCGTCGCGGACGCCGAGGATGGGCGGGCCGACCTGTACGTCCCGGTGCGCTATAAGGGCAAGAATCTCGGCGTCACGCTCGACATGACGCCGGCGCTCTCCGCCGACGGCTCGGCGCTCGTCTTCCGGGTGAATGCGGCGCACGTCGGCCGCCTGCCGGTCCCGCCGGCCTGGCTGCTGAAAACCGCGCGGAAAAAGCTGCCCGCGAGTTTCACCCTGAACGGAACCGAACTCTCCTGCCCGGCCCCGTCGCTGACCCTTTCCGTCCTCAACGTGTCCGGCACGATGAAGATCAGCAGCCTGCGGATGGAGGACGGTCAGCTCAGGATCGGCGCGAAAACGGCGGTCAGCGTCGGCGGCTGATGAAAAACCGCTTGACATCGGGCGCGGTTTCTGGTATAATCCAAAGCAGTGTAAAGAAGGATAGCTTTACATAAGGCGGTGCTCCGAATGGCGAAGGACCTGAACATCTCTTTCCTGCTCGATTTTTACGGGAATATGCTGACGGACAAGCAAAGGGAGGTCGTCGATTACTACTACAACGACGACCTGTCGCTTTCCGAGATCGCGGAGAACGAGGGCATCACGCGCCAGGGGGTCCGCGACGCCATCAAGCATGCGGAGGCGCAGCTTCGGGAGATGGAGGAGCGCCTCGGCTTTGCGGGACGGTACCGGGCCGTCAGCGAAGGCGTGGAAGAGATCAGGGACGCGGCGGAGCGCATCGCGGACTATAATAACCATTACAGTTGTTCGCGGGAGATCGGCGAAAACGCGGAGCGGATCTTGCAGGCGGTCCGCAAACTGACCGGGCAGTAAGGGGGAAGGGCCTTGGCATTCGAGAGTCTGTCGGAAAAACTTTCCGCTGTATTCAAAAGGCTGAAGTCGAAGGGCAAGCTCAACGAAGCGGATGTCAGGGAGGTCATGCGCGAGGTGCGCCTTGCGCTGCTCGAAGCCGATGTCAACTATAAGGTGGCGAAGGACTTCACGGCCAAGGTCAGCGAACGCGCCGTCGGCGCCGAAGTGATGGAGAGCCTGACCCCCGCGCAGATGGTCATCAAGATCGTGGACGAGGAACTGACCGCGCTGATGGGCGGCGGCGAGGCGAAGCTGAACAGCCCCGCCTCCCCGCCCGCAGTCATTCTGCTATGCGGCCTGCAGGGCAGCGGCAAGACGACACACGCCGGCAAGCTCGCCCTGATGCTCAAAAAGCGGGGGAACCGCCCGCTGCTCGTCGCGTGCGACATCTACCGCCCGGCCGCCATCGAGCAGCTTCAGGTCGTCGGGAAGAACGCCGGGGTGCCCGTGTTCGAGAGGGGGACGGAGAAGCCGGTCAAAATCTGCCGCGAGGCGATCCGCCACGCGAAGGACTACGGCAACGACTTCGTCGTCATCGACACGGCGGGCCGCCTGCAAATCGACGAAGAGCTGATGAACGAGCTCAAAGAGATCAAAGAGGCCGTGCACCCGACGGACATTCTGCTGGTCGTGGACGCCATGACGGGCCAGGAAGCCGTGAACGTCGCCAAATCCTTCGACGATCTGCTCGACATCACGGGCGTGATTCTCACGAAGCTCGACGGCGACGCCCGCGGCGGCGCGGCGCTTTCGGTACGGGCGGTCACGGGCAAGCCGATCAAGTTCGCCGGCACCGGCGAAAAGCTGTCGGACCTCGAGGTGTTCCACCCGGACCGCATGGCCTCGCGCATCCTCGGCATGGGCGACGTGCTCACCTTAATTGAAGACGCCCAGAAGAACCTGGACCAGAAGGCCGCCGCCCAGGCCGCCAAAAAAATCATCCACAGCGGGATGGACCTGAACGACCTTCTCGAGCAGATGCGCCAGATGAAGAAGATGGGTCCGATGAAAAACGTGATCTCGAAGATCCCGGGCATGGCCCGGCAGCTGAAAGACGTGGAGCTCGACGACCGGCAGGTGGACCGCACGGAGGCGATCATCCTCTCCATGACGCCGCGGGAGCGCGCAAGGCCGGAGGTCATCAATCCCTCGCGCAAGCGCCGCATCGCCGCGGGCAGCGGCATGAGGGTGGAGGACGTGAACCGCCTGCTCAAAGGCTTCACGCAGATGCAGAAGATGATGAAGCAGTTCAAAAAAGGCGGCATGCGCAGGCGTTTCCCCGGCATGGGGATGCCCCCGTTCTGAGACGCACAGCGTCTTTCGCGCCTGCGGCGGCAAGAATTTTGGCTTTACTAAAAATCCGAGCCTTTGTTTCTCACCGCGGGCACACTCTCGATTGAATTTTGTGTCGGCGGAAGACCCCCAAACCGTACCGCCTAAAAACAGTTATTTTGTCGCTTGCCACGAATATTCTATTTTGGAGGTGAATTATAGATGGCGGTTAAAATCAGACTGCGCAGAGTCGGCGCGAAAAAAGCGCCTTTCTACCGCATTGTGGTCGCCGATTCGCGTTTTCCGCGCGACGGCCGCTTCATTGAGGAGATCGGCTACTACAACCCGATGGAAGAGCCTTCCGTCGTGAAGGTGGACGCGGACAAAGCGAAGGAATGGATCAAAAACGGCGCTCAGCCGACAGATACCGTAAAGGTTCTGTTCAAGAAGAACGGCGTTCTGTAAGTAGGGGGTGCGTTGCTATGAAAGATTTGCTGATTGCCATTGCGAAAGGCCTCGTCGATGACCCCTCCGCCGTTCGGGTGGACGTGGACGATCCGGCGGAAGACGGAACCGTCGTCTATCACCTGCACGTGGCGGAAAGCGACATGGGCCGCGTCATCGGCAAGCAGGGGCGCATCGCAAAAGCCATCCGCACCCTGATGCGTTCCGCCGCGACCCGCAGCAACAGCAAGGTATCCGTCGAGATCGACTGAGCGGCAGGCTGAGCCTGCACGCACAGCCGGGCGTGCAGCCCGGTGGAAATCCGGGTTTAACCGGCCCGGACAGTCAATGGAATCTCCCGTCCAATCAAAGCACGGGAGTTGTCTTGAACCCTCGCGCCGACAGGGGCTTGGAATTTTCGCTGCACCCATCGGCGCGGTTTGGCTGCGCGGGCACCGCGCCGTTGCCTTGCAAAGCGGCGCGGTTGTTGGTATAATAGTGAAAATTTAAAATGCAGAGTAGATTCCTGCGCGTTAAGTGCCGCCCGGACGGGGAGTTGTCGGGGGGACGAAAAGGAAACTTGCGGTGCAGGAATCGCATCCCGCTGCTACATATCGGAGAAATCCCTTTTATGTAGCGCCGCTGCATAAGGAGGTTTTTCCCGATGAAAAAATTTGTCAACTCCATCCGTCTCTCCGCCCGCGGCTTCGTGTCGCCGCCCGTCGTCGCCGCCTGCGGCATGCTGCTTGCGCTGAAGGTGGTTCTCGGCCTGTTCACCCTCAACGTCTCCAACCTGCTGAAGATCGGCTTTTCCTTCCTGCCGATCGCCGTGGCGGGTCTGCTGTTCGGACCCGTGGCCGGCGGGATCGTGGGGGCGGCGGGCGATGTCGTTTCCTATTTTATCAGCCCCACCGGACCGTATTTCCCGGGCTTCACGCTGAATGCGTTCCTGTCCGGTTTCCTGTACGGCGCGATCCTTTTCGGCAGGCCGGTCAGGCTCTGGCGTGTGTTTTCCGCAAAGGCTTCCGTGACGCTGCTGGTCAGCCTGCTGCTCAATCCGCTCTGGCTGTCGGTCCTGTACGGGAAGGGCTTCATCGCCGTCTTTTCGGTGCGCATTGCAACCAACTTGGCTCTGTTGCCCATCGAGACCGCCCTGCTGTTCGTGGTGCTGAAAGTCCTGGAAAAGGCGCATGTGCCGCAGCTCGGGCAAAATTTCTGAATCGGGGATGGCTCCCGCTTGGCCAGACATATCTTCGGGAGTTTCCCATGACTCTCGCGCCAGATGCAGCTTGGAGTTTTCATCTTGCTGAACGGTGCGGCGCGGGAGCGGCGACACGCCGCCTGTAAAGGAAAGGAAAACATGCTGAAAGAATTTCTGGAAGCGGGCAAAATCGTCGGAACGCACGGGGTCCGCGGCGAACTGCGCGTCGACGTATGGTGCGATTCCGCCGAATTTCTGAGGCAGTTTAAAACGCTGTATCTCGACAAGGGCAAGACGCCCGTTTTGGTCGTTTCCGCGCGGGTTTTCAAAAAACAGCTCCTGCTGATGCTCGACGGGGTGGATTCCGTCGAGAAAGCGGACATCCTCCGCGGCAAAGTCCTTTCTTTCAGGCGGGAGGACGCCAAAATCCCGGAGGGGAGCTATTTTATGGACGACCTGATCGGCCTTTCCGTCTACGACGCGGACACGTTTCTCTATTACGGGACGCTGACAAAAATCATGCGGACCGGCGCCAACGACGTCTATCAGATCACTTCGCTCGCGAAGAAGAATTATCTGATCCCGGCGGTCCCTTCCGTCGTCAGGTCCATCGACCTCGAAAAGGGCAAGATGCTGGTCAGGCCGGTCAAGGGGACGTTTGAAGATGAGGATTGACCTTCTGACCCTGTTCCCGGAGATGTGCGAGGCGGTCATGGCGGAGAGCATCATCGGCCGCGCGCGCAGGAAGGGTGCCGTGCAGGTTTGCTGCCACCAGATTCGGGACTACGCCTACGACAAACACCAGCGGGTGGACGACTGCCCGTTCGGGGGCGGCATGGGGATGCTGCTGATGGCGGAACCGATCGCCCTGTGCATGGACGACCTGATCGCCCATCTGGGCTGCAAGCCGCACACCGTCTACCTTTCCCCGCAGGGCAAAACGCTTACGCAGCAGCGTGTGAAAGAGCTGGCGCGGCTCGACGGCCTGGTGCTGCTGTGCGGCCACTACGAAGGGGTGGACGAGCGGGTCCTCGACGCCTACGCCGACGAGGAGATCTCGGTCGGCGACTATGTCGTCACCGGCGGGGAGATGCCCGCGCTGCTGCTGGCGGACGCAGTCTGCCGGCTGGTCCCCGGCGTACTTTCGGATGAGGAATGCTTCGAGATGGAGAGCCACTACCATTCTCTTCTGGAATATCCGCAGTACACCCGCCCGGCCGACTGGCGGGGCAGGCCGGTGCCGGAGGTGCTCCTGAGCGGCCACCACGAAAACGTGCGCCGGTGGAGGCGCGAGCAGTCCCTGCGGCGGACGCTGGAAAAACGTCCGGAGCTTTTGAAATCCGCCGACCTCGGCCCGGAAGACCGCGCTTATTTAGAGAATCTGGAAAAATCGGAAGAAGATCAGGTGCCAACGTCCAACTGATTTTCATAGTATATGGCATTCAGGACAAAAGTTTTCAACAATCCTGTCATGTTGCACAAAACGACGCCCGATCTCCTCCGGCGCTTTCGGTGATCAATCCAAACTTTCGGCGCTTTCCTTGACGACCTGTCCAGAAGTGCTATAATGGCTTCAATACGATTGGGCTTCTCTGTGATACGATGGTGTTTTCTGCGTTGAGATTCAGGGCTTAGATTTTATTAGGAGTGGATTGAACATGTACGTAAAAGATGTACTGGTGCAGAACCAGGTCGGCCTGCATGCCCGCCCAGCGACTTTTTTCATCCAGAAAGCGAACGAATACAAGGCTTCCATCTGGGTGGAAAAGGAAGAGCGCCGCGTGAATGCGAAGAGCCTGCTTGGCGTTTTGTCGCTCGGGATCGTCGGGGGGACGACGATCAAGATCATTGCGGACGGTTCGGACGAGGAAGAGGCTGTCGACAGCCTGGTAAAATTGGTGCAGTCCGGTTTTGCGGAGTGAATTGGAGCTTTGGCGGAGTGGATGTTAGAGGATTCGTAAGGGCATGTTCTCCGCAAGTCAACGGCGAAGTCTAACACTCTAATTTGCTGATCTCTAATTCTCCAGTTGGCACCGCTTTCGCGCGGTGCTTTTTTTATAGGCGGCGGGGCGAGCCGGGACGGAAGGGGGGGCCGGCCGCTTTCGCCCCGGCCGCGTCTTGAAGGTGGTGGAGGATTTGACCGAACGCGAGCTGCGCAAAAAGGAACTGCGCAAAAAAGCGATGAAGCTCCCGCTGCACCCGGGCGTGTATCTGATGCACGACAAAACGGGCAGGATCATCTATATCGGCAAGGCGAAAGCCCTCAAGAACCGTGTGAGCCAGTACTTCGGCTCGGAGCGGAACCACGACGAAAAGGTCCGGCAGATGGTGGCGCACGTCGAGGATTTCGAGTATATCCTGACGGACAGCGAGTTCGAGGCGCTGATTCTGGAGTGCAGCCTGATCAAGCAGCACAACCCGAAATACAACATCCTGCTGAAGGACGACAAGGGCTACCACTATATCCGCGTCACGCCGGGGCCGTGGGCCCGCATTTCGGAAGCCAAGAAGATCGCGGACGACGGTGCGGAATACATCGGCCCGTATATGAGCGGATGGACGGTAAAGCAGTCCATCGACGAGGCGCTCCGCATCTTCCGGCTGCCTTCGTGCAACCGCCGCTTCCCGCAGGAGATCGGAAGGGGCCGGCCGTGCCTCTATTATTATATCAAGCAGTGTTGCGCCCCCTGCAGGGGAAAGGTCAGCGAGGAGGAATATGCCGAATCCGTGCACGACGCGCTGGAATTCCTGCGCGGTGGCAGCACCGAGAGCATCCGCAAACTGACTTCGCGCATGGAGGAGGCCGCCGGGAAACTGGAATTCGAGCGGGCCGCGCGGCTGCGCGACCGCATCGCGGCGATCCGGAAAATGGGGGAGCGGCAGAAGGTCGTCGCCTCCCCCGTGCCGGAGGAGGACGTTCTCGCGCTGACGCAGGGGGCGGGCCGCGGCTGTTTCGAGGTGTTCCGGTTCGAGGCCGGCCGTCTGACGGACCGCGAGACGTTTTTCGTGGGCGAGACCGGCGAGCCGAAAGCCGCGCGCGGGGAGTTCATCGAACGGTATTACTCCATGCGCGACCGCATCCCGCCGCGGATCGCCCTCGACGGCCCGGCCGAGGGGACGGCGCTTTTGGAGCAGTGGCTGACGGAAAAGGCGGGGCGCAAAGTCTCCCTGACCGTTCCGCAGAAAGGGGAGCAGGCGCGGCTGGTGCGGATGTGCCGCAGCAACTCGGCGGAACAGCTCGCCCAGACGATGGGCCGCACCGGGCGCGAGGCCTCCGCATTGGACGAGCTGACCCGCCTGCTCGGCCTTTCCGGGCCGCCGGTGTATATCGAGTCGTACGACATCTCGAACCTGGCCGGCGGGGAGAACGTCGCGGGTATGGTGGTGTTCGAGAACGGCCGCCCGCTGCGCTCCGCCTACCGCAGGTTCAAGATCAAGACGGTGGAGGGGCAGGACGACTACGCCTCCATGCGCGAGGTGATCTCGCGGCGCCTGAACGAATATGAAAAGGCCAGGGAGAGCGGCGAGGGCTTCGGGCGCCTGCCGGACCTGATCCTCCTCGACGGGGGCAGAGGCCATGTCGCGGCCGTTCAGCCGGTCCTGGATTCCTTCGGGCTCGACATTCCGCTTTTCGGCATGGTCAAGGACGACCGCCACCGCACGCGCGCCATTGCGAAAAATGGCGGCGAAATCGCCATCAATTCCAGCAGGAGCGCGTTCACGCTGGTCTCTTCCATTCAGGACGAGGTCCACCGCTTCGCCGTAAGCTACCACAGGCAGATGCGCAAAAAGGCGTCGATCTCCTCCTCGCTGACCTCGGTGGAGGGCGTCGGGCCCGTGCGCGCAAGGGCGCTGATCCGGCATTTCCGCACGCTTTCCGCGATCCGGAGCGCGGATGTCCGGGAACTCTCGGCGGTCCCGGGCATGACGGGGCCGGCGGCGGAACATGTGTTCGCCTTTTTCCACCCCGGGGAATCGGTGCCGTAAGATTCGACAAAACATTGACATGCGGCCCGGTTCATGCAATAATAACAGCGATCGAGCAGTTTACTTTGGCGGGACGGCCTTCGTCTGCTCCCGCCGCCGAGGTGGTTTTCTATGAGAGTGATTACGGGCACGGCCCGCGGAAAGCGGCTGCAGACCCGGGAAGGGGACGCGGTGCGCCCGACGCCGGAGCGCGTCAAAGAAGCCCTGTTCAGCATCATCCAGTTCGAGGTGGAGGGCAGGCGGGTGCTGGATCTGTTCGCCGGTTCCGGTCAGCTCGGCATCGAGGCGCTGAGCCGCGGCGCGCGGGAGGCCGTCTTCGTGGACTCCAGCAGGGAATCCGCGGCGGTCGTGCAGGCGAACCTCTTGTCCTGCGGCTTTTCGGAACGCTCTTCAGTCAAAAACACGGGGTACGACTCGTTTCTCCTCGGCACCCCCGGGGAGTTCGACCTCGCCTTTCTGGACCCGCCTTACCGGACCGGCCTCCTTCAGAAAGCTCTCCCCATGGCGGCGCGCCGCATGAATGCGGGGGGAACCATCATCTGTGAAAATCCGTCCGACGAAGAGCTCCCGGAGCAGTGCGAGGGCTTTTCGCGCGTCCGCGCGTACCGGTACGGCAAGGTCGTCCTGACGGTTTACCGGAGGAAGGATGTGGCCCCGAAGTGAAAATCGCGATCTGCCCCGGGAGCTTCGACCCGGTGACGCTGGGCCATATGGACATCATCACGCGGGCCTCGAAGGTGTTCGATTACCTGATCGTGGCCGTGCTGGTCAATCCGGCGAAGAACACCGCCTTTACGCTGGGGGAGCGCATCGATCTTTTGAAGCGTTGCACGGCGGGGATGGAGAATCTGGAAGTCGTGGGATTCGACGGCCTTCTGGCCGATTATGCGAGGCTCCGGAACGCCACGGCGATCGTAAAAGGTCTTCGCGCCGTGTCCGACTTCGAGTATGAATTTCAGATGGCGCTTTTCAACAAGCGCCTGAACCCGCAGCTGGAAACGGTTTTTCTCACGCCCACGGCGGAGAACATGTTCCTCAGCTCCAGCGGGGTCAAACAGGTCGCCGGTTTCGGCGGCGATATTTCCAGCTTTGTGCCGGCATGCGTTCTGGAAGAGATTCAGCAGCGTCTGAGAACGGGAGGAAAGCAGAATGAACGTGGATGACCTGATCGACGAACTGTACGATATGGTGGAGAAAGCCTGGAGCCTTCCGATGAGCCACGGCCGCGCCGTGCTGGACGGGGCGCAGGTCAGGGAGATCCTCGACGAGATCCGCGAGACGCTCCCGAAGGAGATTCATCAGGCGAAGGCGATCGTCGCGGACCGCGCGAAGATCCTCTCCGACGCGAAGCGCGAGGCGGAGACGGTCGTGCGCGTGGCGCAGGACAGGTCCCGCGCCCTGGTCGCGCAGGACGCAATCACGAAGGAGGCGCAGCAGAAGGCGAACGAGATGCTAAGCCAGTCGCAGGCGAAATCCCGCGAGATGCGCCGGGCGACGAACGAGTACGTGGACGACCTGATGAAGCGGACGGACGACGAACTGTCGAAGCTGCTGTCCGAAGCGAGAAAGGTTCGGCAGGACATCAAGGCTTCCCAGCGGGCGGGCCAGGGCTGATTTTTCGACCAAATGCGGATGCCCCACAAGATTTTGTGGGGCGTTCATTTTTTTTACAAAATATTAACATAATATGGATAAATAGTAAAAATAATCCGAATCGCCGGACTCAATCGCGAAATATAAGTTGCATTTCACCGGCAAATGGGCTATAATTATCGCAAGAAGTGGTGAAAGGTGGAGGGAAGTAGCTGCTTGTGGATCACACAGGCATGCTCCTCCCCTCAGGGAAACGGTTATGTTGATCGGCGAATACCAACATAATATCGATCCGAAAGGGCGGGTCATCGTTCCTTCCAGATTCCGCGAGGATCTCGGGGAGCGTTTTTATATCACCAAAGGGCTGGACGGCTGCCTCTTCGTCCTCTCTTCGGAGGAGTGGTCCAGGCTGCAGGAAAAGATCAGCGCGATGCCCGTATCGAAGGCCCGGGGCCTGCAGCGGTTCTTCTTTTCCGGCGCCGTCGAGGCGGAACCGGACAAGCAGGGGCGCGTCCTTGTGCCGCAGCCGCTGCGCGAGTACGCGGGCCTTGTGAAGGGCGTCACGTTTATCGGGGCGTCCAGCAGGGCCGAGATATGGGATTCCGCGCGCTGGGATGCCTTCAATTCCACCCTGACCCAGGACAGCATCGCTCAGGCGATGGATTCCCTCAATTTTTAGGCGGCGATTCCCATGGAATTTGTTCACAAACCGGTTTTGTTCAGCGAGACCATCGAAAGCCTGGCCGTGCGGCCCGAGGGGCTGTATATCGACGGGACGGCGGGCGGGGGCGGCCACGCGGGCGCCATTGCGAAGTCCCTGACGACCGGCCGGCTGCTCGCGATCGATCAGGACCCGGACGCGATCGCCGTGCTGAAAGAGCGGCTGGGGAAATTCCCGTGCGTCACCATTGTGCAGTGCAATTTTGCGGACATGGGGCGCGCCGCCGAGCAGGCCGGAATGGGACAGGCGGACGGCGTGCTGCTCGACTTGGGGGTTTCCTCCTGGCAGTTCGACAACCCGGCGCGGGGCTTTTCCTACCACTATGACGCCCCGCTGGACATGCGGATGAGCCAGACGGGCGTTTCCGCCCGCGACGTTGTCAATACGCTCCCGCAGCGGGAGCTCTCGCGCATCCTTTTCCGCTACGGCGAGGAGCGCAACGCGGCGTCCATCGCCCGCGGGATCGTCCGGGCGCGGGAGAAGAAGCCGATCGAGACGACCCTCGAGCTCGCCGAGATCGTCAAGCAGTCCGTCCCGGCGGCGGTCCGCAGGGCGCCGGGACATCCGGCGCGGAAGACCTTTCAGGCGCTGCGGATTCAGGTCAACGGGGAGCTGGACAGGCTGTCGGAAGGGCTGGACGCGGCGTTTTCCCTGCTGAAGCCCGGCGGCCGCCTCGCGGTCATCACGTTCCAGTCGCTGGAAGACAGGATGGTGAAACGTCGCATGGCGGACTGGTGCACCGGATGCATCTGCCCGCCGGATTTTCCGGTGTGCGTGTGCGGCAGAAAGCCGCGCGCGAAACTTCTGTTCCGAAAGGGCGTTTCCCCGTCCGATCGGGAGGTCCGAGAAAACCCCCGCAGCCGCAGCGCGCGGCTGCGGGTCTCTATCAAGCTGTAGCAGGCAAGTCTGAACGGGAGATGAAGAAAAATGGCCGGCCGCGGGAACGAAGCGTATGATTTTTCATTGTTTGAACCGAAGCGCGCTGCGGAAGAGGTTCCGCAGAAAAAGTCGAATGTGATCGAACTGCCGAAGGAACAGTTGGAGCAGAACCGAAAAAGCAGGCCCAAAACCGCGAAGATGTTTCTGCTGTTCCTCACGTTCTGCACCATCGCCGGCATCGTCGGCACGTTCGTCTACGGGCAGGTGCAGCTCGCGGAGCTTTCGGAGTCGCTCGGCACCGCCCAGAAGACGCTGCAGGAGCAGCAGAACGTTTACGCGCAGTTGAAGATCAAGTCCGATTCCAGCCTTTCCGTGGAGGCGGTGGAGACCTATGCGAGCGGCAAGCTGGGGATGAAGAAGGCGGAGGACAACCAAGTCGTTCCGGTGGAGCTCGCAAAGGGCGACAGAGCCGAAGTGGTGGAAAAGGACGGCAGCCCGAACCCGCTGGAGCGGATCTGGAAGACAATTGAAGGGGTTCTGTCATAAACCGGCCACGGGTCCAATAAGTATTGTTAGCGGTTCGGAAGTTTGAAAAAGACGGGGAAAGAGTTGAGAGCTGATCTTGACTCTTATTTCTTATCGGGCGTTTTGCGCGTGATTTTCGGAGGCGGAAATGGCAAAGGGTACAACCATTCGCATGTGGCACCGCACGGTTGCGATCCTGACCGCGGTGACTTTGCTGGGCTTCGGCACGGACGTTTTCAGCCTTGCAAAGCTCCAGTTGGTGCAGGGGGCCGACCTGCAGATGCGGGCGGCGGATCAGCAGTTGAAAGACACGACGCTGACGGCCAAGCGCGGCACGATCTACGACTGTAACATGAAACCCCTCGCGGTGAGCGCGACCGTGTGGGACGTGGTGCTGGAGCCCGCTTTCATTACGGACAAGAACAGGGACGTCATCGCCGACGGGCTGTCCAAGATCCTGAAGCTGAACAAGCAGGACATCGTCGACCGCAGCAGGAAGAAGACCTACTACGACAAGCTGGCCGGCAAGGTCGATTCCGACGTGCGCGACCAGATCCTCGCGTTCAAGGAAAAGAACAAGATCACGGACGGCATCCGCCTGATCGAAAACTACAAACGCTATTACAAATACGGCGCGTTCGCCTCCACGGTGCTGGGGTTCACCGGGACCGACAGCCAGGGCCTCGCCGGAGTGGAGGCGGAATACGACAGCGAACTGACGGGCACGGCCGGGCGCCTGGTGACGGCGAAAAACGCCGTGGGCACCGACATGCCCTACCAGTACGAGCAGGAGGTCCCCGCCAAGGACGGCGACAGCCTGGTGCTGACCCTCGACGAGGTGGTGCAGCACTATGTCGAAAAAAACCTTGAGGAGGGCCTTGCCGAGAACAACGTACAGAACCGTGGGTGCGCCATCGTGATGAACGTGAAGACCGGCGCCATTCTGGGCATGGCGGTCAAGGGCGATTTCGACCCCAACAACCCGTTCAAGATCGCGGATCCCACCGAGGCGGCGGCGATCGACAAGATCACCGACCCCGCGCAGAAAAAGGCGGCCACCCAGCAGGCGCAGCAGGAGCAATGGCGCAACAAGGTCATCAGCGACACCTACTACCCCGGCTCCGTGTTCAAGATGGTCCCGGGCTCCGCGGCCCTGGAGGAAAACCTCGTCAGCGAAGGGACGGTCTTCAACTGCCCGGGCTCTCTGACCATCGGGGGCAGGCAGATCCACGACTGGAAGCGCGGCGGGTTCGGCAGTCTGACCTTTGCGCAGGGCATCTGCAATTCCAGCAACGTCGTCTTCATGCAGGTCGGGCAAAGACTCGGCCCCAATCTTTTTTATAAGTACTTCGACGCGTTCGGTCTGGCGGACAAGACCGGGATCGACCTGCCGGGCGAGTCCCGCAGCATCTATTACACGGCGGATCAGCTCCAGCCGGTCCAGCTGGCCACCGCGTCCTTCGGCCAGAGCAACAGCATCACGCCGATCCAGATGATCACGGCCGCCTGCGCCGTGGCGAACGGCGGCTATCTCGTGCAGCCGCACGTCGTCTCCGAGATCGTCGACAGCAACAACAATATCGTGAAGACGGCCAGCACGACACCGAAGCGCCAGGTCATCTCGAACGATACCTCGAGCCGCATGTGCAAGATCCTCCAGCAGGACGCGACGACCGGCACGGCCAAGAGCGGGTATATCGCGGGCTACCGGGTGGCGGGCAAGACGGGCACCTCGGAGAAGACGGAGATCAAGGTCAAGACCGGCAGGGACGAGTATATCGCCTCCTACTGCGGCTTCGCGCCGGCGGACGACCCGCAGGTCGCCATGCTGGTTTTCTACGACGAACCCCACGGCCCGAACGGCTATTACGGCAGCCCGGTCGCCGGCCCCACGTTCCTCAAGACGATGACGGAGATTCTGCCCTACCTCGGCGTGGAGCCGAAATACACGCAGG
>DAINSB010000011.1:0-28413 GCA_036741535.1 Caproicibacter sp.
CGCCTGGTTCATGCTGCGGTATTTTAATCCCCGCACCAAAGTATGGGACGGCCCGAACGCGGATTTCACGCCGCGTTCCGACGATCTGCCCTGGTGCATGGCGCCGGAGAAGAAGATCACGCCGGAGGATGTGAAATACGCGCTGTCCTCTCATTATCAGGGAACACCGTATGATCCCTATGAAAGCCACGGCGATCCGGCCATGAAGGGCGTTTTCCGCCCGATCGGCATCAACCGGAACGACTTTATGGCTTTGATCCAGATGCGCCCGGACGTCCCGGAGGAGTTCCGCGCGGTGGAGTGGATCGCCTTCGCCTCCAACGCCTTCAATGCGCTGGCGCCTTTTTATGCCAATGTGTCCGAAACGCCGGACTATCTTGCCAACACGACGGCGGAAGTTTCGACCGACAATTTCTACTGGTCCAGCCGCATGATCGCCGCTATGGCGGACGCGTCCTACGGGAAATCGGCCTTTCATATCGAGCGGTATCAGCTTGCCGTACAGTCCAAAGGACATGCGCTGATCGGCCGGTATGACAGGAAGCTCCGGGGGGAAGCGGACCCTGCGAAACGGGCCGTCCTTCGGGAACAGGCCAATCGGGAAATTGCGGACATGCTGAAAGAAGAGACCGCCGATACGTTGGGCAAGGTCCTCTTCGAGCTGAGCAGCCGGATGAAGAATTCCTTTTCCAGATCGGACGCTTGATTGGCGCGCCCCGGCGCAGGGCTTTTCCGGATTCTCGACGCGGCTTCCCCCGGGGTGAAATTCCAGCGGTCCGCCTCTTCCACGATTTCTTTCCAGCCGCAGTGCCCTTTGCCGCAGGAGACGACGCCGGCGCTGAAAGTGACGGGGAAAGACACGGTTCCGGCGAACGATTCGCGCAGGTCGTTCTGAATCCTTCGGAGGATGAAGGCGGCCTGCCCCCGGTCCGCTCTCAGGACGAACAGGAATTCCTCCCCACCGAACCGGCCGAGAAGATCGCCGGCCCGGATATTTTCCCGTGCGATCCGGCAAAAGGTATCCAGCACCCGGTCGCCCATGAGATGGCCGTACCGGTCGTTGACGGCTTTGAAGTCGTCGAAGTCGACCATGCAGACCGAAAGCGGTCCCCGCCGCTCCGTCCGGAGCAGGGCGTCGAGCGAGCGGAGCAGGCTGACTTTATTCAGAACTTTCGTCTGCTGGTCTAGTTTCAGCTTTTGCCGGAGGACTTTTTCTCTCAGCGCCTGCAGCGTGACGTCCTTCAAAAACAGCACGGCATATGGTTTCCCGCAGAAGAAAGGCGGCGCCGACGGGAAGGGACTGATACAGGCCGTAAAAGACGAAATCGTTCCCCTCGGCCAGAGCCGGCGTCGTTTTCATCTATCTTAAACTCCTTCTCACAAACAAAATAAGACGGGCGACGGCAGGGGGATTGAGGATTCCGTTTGCGCCGCCGTCTGCCGCAAGACACAAAAAAGCACCGTATACGAATTTTCACCCGCATACGGCGCCTCAAGTACACGTCACAACAACCTTTTGAAACCTCTGTACAAAAAGACACAAAGGTTATATAATAAAATCCGCAATGTGCCGATTCTATCGGTTGTGTATGGAGCTTGGACTCCGTATGCAGGAGGCGGGTGCTGTTTACGCCTTGCCTCTGCATTGCACTTTTTATTGTGCCTTGCACCCCACATTATACCTTTTTTTACAGAAAGTCAACACCCGTGGTATGACAAACGTTCGATCTGTTTTGTCAGCAGATGCGCGGCAGCAACTCTCCGCCCGGCTGAGGCAGAAGTGTCTGCGATCCTATGGCGGTTTTCATGATCACCTTGCCCGGCGGATCGGAGGCGACCTCCCCGATGACCGCGGCGTTTTTCGAATAGGGGCACCGGCGGAGCGTCTCGACGATGGCCGAAGCGGCTTTCTTCGGGGCGAATACCACGAGCCTGCCCTCGCAGGCGAGATACAGCGGCTCAAGCCCCAGCATGCCGCAGACGCCGGACACTTCCCCGGCGACCGGGATCTTTTCGGCGTCGAGGCGGATTCCGACGCCGCTCTGCCCGGCGATCTCATACAGCACCGTGCCGACGCCTCCCCTTGTGGCGTCGCGTATCACGTGGATGTCTTTGGTCGTTTCAAACAGCTTTTCCACGGTGCCCCAGAGCGGCGCGCAGTCGCTCGTCACGTCCGCGTCGATGCCGAAGTCGTCTCTGGCGAGCAGGACCGCGCATCCGTGGCGCCCGATGTCGCCGGTTACGATCACCGCGTCGCCCGGCCGGGCCCGTGCTCCGGAGGTGTTCGCGCCCTCGAGGATCCTGCCGATGCCGGTCGTGGTGATGAAAATATGGTCCACCTGGCCCTTCCCGGCCACCTTCGTGTCGCCGGCTACGATCCTCACGCCGGCTTCTTCGGCCGTCTTTGCCATGGCGGCCGCGATCTGTTCGAGCTTTTTTATCGGAAATCCCTCTTCGATCACGAAAGCGCAGGAGAGATAAAGCGGCTTCGCGCCCATGCAGGCCAGATCGTTGACCGTGCCGCAGACGCTCAGCTTCCCGATGTTCCCGCCCGGGAATTCGTAGGGGGAGACGATGAACCCGTCGGTCGTAAAAGCGATCTTTCCCTTTTCGGCCGGAAGCACGGCGGCATCGTCCGCCGTAAAGTACGGATTGGAAAAACGGGCTTTGAAGATCCGGTCGATCAGTTCGGAAGTCTGCTTTCCGCCCGCGCCGTGCGCCAGCGTTACGATCTCATCCATTGAAATTTCCTCCATATTGGTAATAAGCCGAGCACGCGCCCTCGTTGGATACCATGCAGGCGCCCACCGGATGCCCGGGCGTGCAGCCCGCCCCGAACAAGCTGCAGTCCGACGGCCTGCATTTTCCCTGAAGAACGTCGCCGCAGCGGCACGCGGGATTGCTTCTTCCCGTGATTTTCGGGAGGCTGAAGCGCAGCCTCGCGTCCAAATCCCGGTAGGGCGCGCGGAGCTTCAGTCCGGAGGCTTTGATCACGCCGAGCCCGCGCCATTCGGCGTCGCACGGCTCCATGACTTCGTTCATCAGCTCACGCGCGGGGACGTTGCCTTCGGGCTTCACCACGCGCGGGTAACAGTTCCGGAAAAACGGCTTTCCCTTTTTCGACAGCTCAATCACGACCGCGAGGGCCGTGAGCAGCTCGTTTGCGGTAAATCCCGCGACGACGCCGGAGACGCCCTCTTTCACAAGCTGTTCGCAGACGGCCGTGCCGGCGATCGCGTTGACGTGCCCCGGATAGAGGAACGCGTCGGTGCTGTCTTTCAGGACCCTGTAGGCGTTGGGCATCGTTTTGTTGGCGACCAGCAGGCTGAAATTGCCGAGCCCCGCCGCTTTGGCTTTTTTCGCGGCGAGGCACGCGGCGGGAGTCGTCGTTTCAAAGCCGACCGCGAGGAAGACGACGTTCCGGTCCGGGTGCTCCTGCGCGTACGCGACGGCGTCGAGCGGGGAATAGACCATTTTGATCGTCGCCCCCTTGGATCTGGCGCCGGCAAGGCTCATTTCCGTGCCGGGCACGCGGACCAGATCGCCGAACGTGCAGATCGCCGCGCTGCGGTCGAGCGCAAGCATGACCGCCTCGTCGATAAATCCGACCGGCGTGACGCAGACCGGGCAGCCGGGGCCGGAGATCAGTTCGACGGCTTCGGGCAGGATCTTCCGGATGCCGAGCCTGAAAATCTCATGGGTATGCGTGCCGCAGACCTCCATGATGCGAAGATGCCGGCCGCGGTACGATTCGATGATCTCTTTCGCGGATAATTTCCGGTTTTCCATTAAAGCGTCTCCATGATCTTTTTCGTCTCCCCGACGTCGCTGTCGGTGATTTTGGCGATGGCCGTCCCGGCGTGGACCATGACGTAATCGCCGGGCTCGAGATCCCTGATGAGGTCCGCCGAGACCGTTCTTTTGGCCCCGGAGATGTCAATGAGCGCCGTATCCTTGTCGACGCTTACCACCTTTGCCGATATTCCCACACACATCATCCATACCTCCTGTTAGTTACAAGTATTGTGTTTCATCGATTCAGCCGGTTCATGGCGACCACCGCCTGGCCGAGCGAGATCCCGCCGTCGTTCGGGGGCACAAGGCTGTGGAGCAGCACGCGGAACCCGCGTTTCCTGAGGCGCGACGCGCACATCCCCGTGAGGAGCCGGTTCTGAAAGACGCCCCCGCTGAGCGCGCACGTTTCCAGCCCCGTCTTTTCACGGGCGTTTTCGCAGCCCGCCGCGACCATATCCGCGAGGGCGGAATGGAACGCATAGGCGAGCCGGCCGGCGTCGCCGCCCGCGAGCGCCTTTTCCGTCAGATGTTTTACGAGCCCGTCCGTGCGGAGCACGAACCCGTTTTTCCCGGGGGCCGGCGTGCGGTCCGCCACGCCGGAAAATTCCTCGTCCGCGGCCTCCGGATGGCGCCCGGCGTAGTCTTCGGCGGCGAATTGGAGCGCCGTCGACGCCTCGCCCTCGAAGGTCGAGGCCCTCTTGATGCCGAGTATCGCGCTCACGCCGTCGAAAAGCCGCCCGGCGCTGGTCGAAACGACGCTGTTGAGCCTTTTGGCCGACATCGTCATCTGGACGCGCATCTCCTTTTCCCCGCACAGGCCCAGCGCGGACGCGACGCCGGCGGCCCTGTCGCGGTATATGCTGTAGAGCATCGAGGCCGCGACGCGCCAGCCTTCCCGGGCTGCGATGTCGCCGCCCGCCTGCAGAAAGGGGCGTATGCTGCCGAGCCTTTTGAACCCGTCGTACGACGCCCGCAGGAACTCACCGCCCCAGACCGTCCCGTCCGTGCCGTAGCCGGTGCCGTCGAAAGAGACGCCGATGACGCCGCCGGAATAATCATTTTCCGCCATGCACGAGACAATATGGGCGTAGTGGTGCTGCACCTTCAAAACCGGCAGGCCCAGTTCCTCCGCAACGGCCGACGTGTTGTATCGCGGGTGCATGTCGCACGCCACGAGCTGCGGCTTCGCCTCCAGCAGCGTTTCCATCCTTTCGACGGATTCGCGCAGCGCGTCGACGGTGCGCACGTCCTCCATGTCCCCGATATACGGCGAAGGGTAAAAGAGATTGTTTTTCCCGATGCAGAAGGTGTTTTTCAGCTCGCCGCCGATGCCGAGGACCTGCCCGCGGAGGGGGCCGGAGAGCATGAACGGCAGCGGCGCGTATCCGCGCGACCGGCGGATCATATACGGTTTCCCCTCGAAAAAGTCCATGACGGAGTCGTCGGCCCGCAGGCGGATTTTCCTGTTATGCGAAAGGACCGCGTCGCAGAACCCCGCGATTTCCCTGACCACGTCCCCGTCGCTCCGGCAGATCGGCGCGCCCGAGACGTTCCCGCTCGTCATCACCAGGCAGTCCGTCATTTCGACGTCGTCGTCATAAGTGAAAAGCAGCATCTGCAACGGCGCGTAAGGGAGCATGACCCCGACCGTCGGATTGCCGGGCGCGATCCGGCCGGACAGCCGGCTCCCGGGCTTTTTCTTCAGAAGGAGGATCGGCTTCTGGTGGCCGTCCAGGATTTTTTCCTGCCCGGGGAGGACCACGCATTCCCGCTTTGCCGTGTCGAGGTCGCGGAGCATGACCGCGAACGGCTTCACGGGCCTTCTTTTCAGCGCCCGCAGCCGGTCGACGGCCTGCGGGTTCGAGGCGTCGCAGCAAAGGTGGAATCCCC
Source organism: Caproicibacter sp. (assembly GCA_036741535.1). Classification (GTDB taxonomy): domain Bacteria; phylum Bacillota; class Clostridia; order Oscillospirales; family Acutalibacteraceae; genus Thermocaproicibacter. Next base: position 5,686 of record DAINSB010000011.1, read on the forward strand.
CGATCCCCTTTACCGCCACGATCTTGCCCGCCATGATGGCGCGCCGGGTATAGGTGATCGCGTCCGCTCCGCGCTCCGGCCGGCCCAGCATATACACCTGCGGGCCGCAGTCGTTGCAGCACACCGGCTGCGCGTCGTACCTTCTGGTCTCGGCGTGGGTATATTCGTATTCGCACCGTTTGCACATCGGGAATTCGCTCATGCTGGTGCGGGCGCGGTCGTAGGGCATCGAATCGAGGATGGTGAGCCGCGGGCCGCAGGCGGTGCAGTTGATGAACGGGTGGAGGTAGCGCCGGTTGTTTTTGTCGAAAAGCTCTTTCTTGCATTTGTCGCAGGTGGCAATGTCCGGCGAAACGAAAATATCGCCGGTTTCCCTTTCGCTTTCGACGATCTCGAAGCCCGCCGCGGCAGGCTCGTCGGCCGCGTTCACGTCCATTTTCAGGATTGCCGATCTTTCGGGCGGCTCGCTCCTGAGCGTTTTCAGAAACGCCCGAAGGGCTCCGTCGGTCCCCTGGGCGTGCACTTCGACGTAAGAGCCTTTGTTCGCCACGCTGCCCGTCACGCCGAAGCGGTCGGCCGCTCTGCGGACGAACGGGCGGAAGCCCACGCCCTGCACGACGCCGTAAATCCTGATGACCAGAGATGTTTCCTTCATCCGCACTCACTTCCTCCGCCGCGCCGCTTCGCGGCGTTCATTCCGACAGGTTCCCCGAGACCGCGAAATGGGTAAAATCGATAAACAGGCCCTTGTACCGCCTAAGCGCGCGCCTGAGCATGCCGTCGCCGACGACCGCGTCGTAGCCGCCGCTTTCCACAGCCTGCGCAAACTGCCGCTCGCCGGTCAGCCTGAAATCCTTTTCCCGCTTCAGCCGGTCTTTGAGCATGAACCACGTCGCCACCGTCACGTCGGCGTCCGTCTCCCGCAGGATTTCGTCGCGCACCGCGTTCGCCAGCACCTGCTGGTGGATCACGAGCACGCGTTTTCCCTCCAGCCCGGTCAGCCGCGCCTTCAGGCTTCCGGGGACGAAAGGGCAGCCGACGTCGTACGGCGTCCCGAAGTTTTTTTTCAGATATTCGGCGGCTTTGATGCCCGCGGGGGAGACGGCCAGGTTCCTTTCCGCGGCGGACGCGCGGCGCACGCTCTCGAGCCCGCTCCCCATGCCGTAGCACTCGGCCCGCTTCCAGCCCCGGCGCTTCAGGGCTTCCGCCATGAGCTCCCCGGCGCGCAGGCTGCTGAATTCGAGCGGGGTCACGCCCAGCACCCCGACCGTGCCCTTTTCCACCGGGAAGGGCTCCGACGCGAAAGTCTCAAAAAGCGCCAGCATCGCGCTTTCCTCGCCTTCGTCGTACAGCCCCGTCCCGGTTGTTTCGACCGTGATCGCCGGGAGCCCGGTCTTCTTTTCGGCCATGCGCCCGAGCGCCCGGAAATCCGTCGCGATGACGGCCGGCACGGGCGTGCCGACGATCGCCGTGAACGCCGCGCCGGTTTTCGACACGGCGTCCCGCAGCTTGGCGATGAGCCGGTCGTCGCGCCCGAGGATCGCGTCCATATCGCGCAGGCCGGCGCTGAAAACGGCGCTCTTCCTCGTGCGCCAGCGCGGCTCGTCGAAGCCGCATATGTTGCCGGTGCACCCGCCGGCGTCGCAGACGACGATCAGGCCGCCCATTTCGTAAAGCACCGAAACCGCCCCCGACTGGTCGGGTGCGAACGGCGACAGATATTTCAGCAGACCGGTCATTCCGTCCTCCTTATCGAAAGTCCCCGTAAGCCTGGGGAGCGAAACCGCGGGCCCGTCACGGTTCCCGCCGGAACTCGGCGTGATCCAGCGCCGCGTCGAGAGATTCGAAAAGCGCCTTCACCCCGGCGTACCCGAACGGCTGGCGCTCGCCGTTCCAGCCGACGCCGGCCCGGCCCGGATGGTAATAGGCGGCGTCGACGCCGACGACCGCGTCGACATCCGAATCGCTTTCATCGTAATAGAGCATGGTGGGCGAGAGGTTCGAATAAATTTTCGTCTGCGGGCTGAGCGCCGCTATTTTTTTGATGTAGGGGAAATTCGCGTCGCCCACCGTGCCGTAAATCTCCGAGACGGCCAGCCCGTAGCGGATGAGCGCGAGCGAAAGTTCAAACGGGTCGGCGTTCAGAATCTCGCCGACCGCGAAAGTGGCGCCGCCGTGTTTTCTGCGGAATTTTTCAACCGCGGCGGCAGCCTCGCCGTAATACCGCCGGTCGTCGAAAGCCGCGCCGACGGCCCGGCCGAAAAGCCGGTATTGATTGCTTATTTTATCCAGCTGATACATCCTCGTCAGCTCGACGCCGGGGATATTCAGGTTTTTCTGCATCGCCTGCGCGGCGTATCTCGCCTCCGGATTGAGCACAAGGTTGAAGTTTGCCCGCGCCATTTTCAGATATTCGTCGAAACTCCCGCAGCGCGAAATCTCGCGTATCCGTCTGACGCCCGCCTGCCTGAGCAGCGCGTAAAGCTCGCAGCCGTCAATGAGCGGCGCGAAATACCCGAGGATGTTGACAGCGTCCGGTTCCCTTTCGGCGGGCCTGAGCAGCGAATAAACCGCCCGGCGCACCGCGGCCATGGGCGGCAGCCGCCCTTCGCGCGTCAGCGCGTACATGTAGCACGGAATCACGGGCACGCCGGCCTGTTCCGACGCTTTCCTGCACACCGGCTCCATATCGGTCCCGAGCAGGGCGTCGACGCAGGTGATGCAGATCACGACGGCCGACGGCGTCTTCGCGCACTCTTCGCAGATTTCCCTTACGGCGTCCGGGATCTTGGTCAGATGCCTCCCCGTGACGATGTCCGTGTCGTCCATCAGCATGTAAAAAAAACGCTCGCCGTAACCGCCCGGCCCGCCGAGCATCGCCGTGTTTCTTCCGCAGCAGCCCGGGGAAACGAGCAGCATCACGGAACCGGGGATCGCCAGGCCGGCGCGTTTGACGCCGAAGCCCTGCGCGCCCGGCGAATTGAACGCCAGGGTCGCGGGCGAGCTGTAAATCAGGTGGGCGGACGAGACCAGCTCCTCCGGCACCTGGGAACGCCCGCGCCGCGCCAGCTTTTCGGCGGTGATGCAATAGGCCTCATTCATCGTTTTCCCCTTCTTCCAGCAGCGTCTTTGCGAGGGCGAAGAACCTGCGGCTCACGGGCAGCGACGGGTCGCCTTCCACGACGGTCTTGCCCATCTCCTCATAACGGAGAATATCGTCGCTCCTGGGGATGTCCGCGATCACGGGCAGGCCGGCGAGCGCCGCGAACGCGCGGACCTTTTCCTCCTCGTTTTCGACGTTCCTGCGGTTGAGCACGATGCCCCGCGCCTTGGCGTAGCCGCGGTCGGCGAAATTATGGATGGCGCTGTTGATGTTGCCCGCGGCGTAAAGCGCCATCTTTTCGCCCGAGGTGACGATGAGCACCTCCGAAGCGTATCCTTCCCGTATCGGCGCGGCAAACCCGCCGCAGACCACATCCCCGAGCACGTCGTAGAGCACGGCGTCCGGCTTGTATGTTTCAAACAGCTTCAGGTCTTCCAGCAGGTTGAACGTCGTGACAATGCCCCTGCCGGCGCAGCCGAGCCCCGGCGTGGGCCCGCCGGTCTCGATGCACAGCACATGCCCGAAGCCCTTTTTGGCGATCTCTTCGATGCGTTCCGGCTCGCGGTCGAATTCCCTGAGATAATTCATGACCGGCATCACCGTGCCCCCCGAGAGCAGGTTGATCGTCGAATCCGCCTTCGGGTCGCACCCTATCTGGATCACTTTCTTGCCCAGGCGGGCAAATGCGGCGGAAAGATTGGCCGTGACCGTCGATTTGCCGATTCCGCCCTTGCCGTAGACAGCAATTTTAATCATATCGTTTTCCACAGCCTCAGATTTCTGTTGATCAGGTTCGGAACTGATTTCTGGTAGCACCTTCCGGAAAAAGCCTGATGCGGCAGGCCGTAAAACGGCACGCCGTCGGGGCATACGGGCCTGTAGAGCGGGTCGGCGATCACGCCGGCAGCCGCGGCGAATTCTCTGGCCGCATCGTCCTCGTCCGGAATCGCCGCGTCGCCCTCCGCCGTCAGCGCGTCTTCCGTTTCAAGCGGGCAGAGCACCCTGACGGGTCGGCCGGTTTCCGCCTCGACGGCGCGTGCCAGCGACCCGGCGAACACGCTCTCGCCGACGACGGCAAGCCCGCCGCGCGCGCCGTTTCGCCGCCGCGCGCACGGGGCGGCGTTTTCCCCGTTTTCCGCGGCGCTCGCAAGCGCCGCGGCGAGCGTCCGCGCGAACCCGGCGCCGACGGGGACGCCCGCGACGTACGGCGTTCCGAACCGCTCGCGCAGCGCCTTTGCGGCCGCCAAGCCGCTGTACGACACGACGAGGTTGACGTGCGCGCCGCCCGCAAGGCTGATCTCGTCGAGGCCGCTTCCCATCGCCATGCAGGAAATCACCCGGAAGCCGCTGTCGACGAGCCACCGCCTGATGGATTCCACGCTGCCGTTGACGGAAAAGTCGAGCGGTGTCGCCCCGACGATGTTTGCGGAAAGCTCCTTCGATCTGGCCGCGTCCCGACGGCAGAAACGCTTCGCCACGGTCTCCAAGGCTTCGGAAGCGCCGGCCAGATAGGAGCGCATGCCGTTCGTGTGCAGACCGAAGGCCGGGACCCCGGTCTTCGCTTCGACCGCCGCGGCGATCGCCTGGAAATCCGTCCCCACCATCATCGGGATCGGCGCGCCGCACACGGCGATAAAACGCGGAGAGAGCTCTGCGGCCGCGTTTGCAATGTCGTCGATCAGCTTATCGTCGTCGCCCATAACGGCCTCCGCTTCCGTCAGCGCGGATATGTAGACCATGCTCTCCCTGTCGTACCATCTCGGCTCGTCGTGGGTCGTGTAGGTGGAATTACAGCCCGACGCGTCGTGTATCACCGTCATGCCGCCCAGCTCGTAGAGAGCGGAGCAGACGCCCGAGGTATCGGCCGCATAGGTCGGCAGGATTCTCGCCGTATGTATCATAAGCAGCTCTCGCACCCCAATCCCTTTAACTGGATGACCGTTTTCGTGTCTTTCTCATGCAGAAACGCGTCGGTCATCCTGCCGGCCAGGCGGGCGATCCCGTCGAAGCCGTACATGCCGCCGCCCGCCACGATGTTGACGAAATGGCCCGTGCCGCTGAAATAGGCAGCTTTCTGGCCCACCGCCAGGGTCTTTTCGCCCTGTGCGCGGCGCCGGGCGAACCTCATCTTCGGGTGGACCGTCGCGGAGACGGCCAGCTCCGGCGCATTCCTCTGCAGCCAGACAAAATCCGACTTCTCTTCCCCGGAGAAAACGTCCGCGTAAATCCTCCTCACCGCAAACCCGTGTTCCAGCAACAGGCGGGCAAGGCCGAGCGGGCGCGGCGTCGAAGTGTAGTCGATCTCGACCGGCGCATCCCCCACGACGCGGCGGGCGTCGCCGAGAGCCTTTTCCGCCCCGGCCGCGGCCGCCGAAAGATCCGGCGCCCGGATGCCGAGTGCGTCCGCGAGCTTCCCGTAATTTTCCATGATCTCTTCCTCCGAATAGCTCAGAGGTAAATACAGATGCCGCTGTCCCAGCCTGCGTTCCAGCTCCTCGCCGGCGGCGACCGCCGCCGGCAGATAGGTTATGGAGACGGCGCTTTCCGCCATCTTCAGATATTCTTCGTAGGTCCTGCACCGCGTAATGTCCCTGATTCCGAAACCCGCGCCGCGTATCATGGAGACAAGCTCGCTCGATTCGTCGGTCGCTCGGTCGTTCCCGATCAGGTTGATCCATTTTCCGTCCATCCGCGCCGGCCGGAGCAAACTGTACAACTGGCGGCGCATGAGCTGGTCCGGTGTCAGCCCGCTCTTGCGCATGGTCGGGTTCATGTAGCAGTCGGCAAAATCGACGTCCGGAAAACGCCTGCGGAGCTCGCTCAGGATCATCCCGAAGTCGCAGCCGTTAAAAAGATGGATGCAGCTGATAAACAGAAGCACGGCCGGCGGGCGGGTCTCCATTTTTCTCAGGATGTCGGTCGTGCCGTCGATGACGTTCTGTTCCAGGCTGCCGTCGAACAGGTCGTTTTCACACACTGAAATCCACGACATCCGGTCCATGGCGTTCATCTCCGCCGCGGTGAGGACGACGCCGCGCAGGCATCCCCGCGCGCAGGCGAAAATCTGGTGCGACTGCGGGATCAGCATGCCCGTCTGCACAATGTTCCACGGCCCTCTGGCCGGCGCGTTGTATTCGAGCCCGGAGGCAAACGGCGCCGGAAACGCCGCGTCGCGGATCGCAACCTCCGCGCTGTTTCTCTCACCTTTTCCGCCGACTTTCTTCAGCATGATTTTTCTCCCCCGCACCGGGCGAGAATGTTTTCGGCAAGTCTTCGGTACTGGCCGGCCATCTCGCTGTCGGGAAAAGCCTCGATCACGGTCTTGTAAAGCGGCTCCGCGTCCTGGACCGTTTCGCTCCAGTCGAGCGTTCCGATGATTTCCGTATGGAAATCGTCGGCCAATTCCCGCACCTTTTCGATTTCGTTTTTCACGTTCCGGCGGTTCAGGATCAACCCGCCGAGGGAAGCGTAGCCGCGGCTCTTGAAATTTTCAACGGCCGTGGCGATATTGGCCGCCGCGTGGATCGACATGTTCTCTCCCGAAGTGACGATGAGCACTCTGTCGGCATAGTCCCTGTGCATCGGCATGGAGAAGCCGCCGCAGACGACGTCTCCGAGCACGTCGTACAGCACCACGTCGGGCTTATATCTTTCGTACGCGCCCATTTGGCCCAGCTTTTCGAGCGCCGCGATGATGCCGCGGCCGGCGCAGCCGAGCCCCGGAACGGGACCGCCCGCTTCGACGCAGATAACGCCGCCGTAGCCGACGCACACCATGTCGTCCAGCGTAAAACCGTCATGGCGTTGTCTCACGAGTTCCAGTACGGTCCGTATTTTTGTGCCGCCGTGAAGGCTTGCGGTCGAATCCGCTTTCGGATCGCAGCCGATCTGCATGACCCTCAGCCCTTTTTCGGCCATGGCGGCCGCCAGGTTTGAAACCGTGGTCGATTTCCCGATTCCGCCTTTTCCATAGACAGCCAGCTTAATCATTTTTCCGCCTTTCCCGCATGGGCCGCGCCTTGTCGGCACCGTTTATTCCGCGACGGGGCATGCGCGCGGCCGGGCTTTTTCCCAGTCGACATGATCTCCCCTTGAGAAATCGGGGATAAAACCGGCGCGCCGTATCCGCCCGGCGAGGCAGTCGAAACACTCCGCGGCTTCCTCACCCATGCAGATTTTATTGTCGTAGAGGTCGTAGTCCCTTCGATGCTCCGGCGGGGAGAGGTTCGGCATGACGACGTTGGCGCCCGCCCTGAAGCCTTTTTCCCTGCCCAGCGGGTCGACGGTGCCCAGCGCGGTCGTCGCGGGAAGCAGGGCTTTCGGCAACAGGAGCCTCAGGAGCGACAGCAGGATCAGCGTCCGCCCCGACGACGGCTTATAATAGCCTGCGAACCGCGTGTCTTTATGCGGGATAAACGGGCCGATCCCGACCATGTGCGGCTGCAGCCCGCGGAGAAAGACAAAATCCTCCGCCAGCGTGTCGCAGGTCTGATAGGGGGAATCCACCATAAATCCGGCGCCGATCTGGTAACCGATCTCTTTGAGGTCGTACAGGCACCGCATCCGATTTTTCAGGCTCAGTTCGGGCGGATGCAGCTTTCCGTAATGCGCTTCGTCCGCGGTCTCGTGCCGGAGAAGGTAACGTTCCGCGCCCGCGTCGAAAAGCCGCCGGTACGACTCCCGGCTTCTTTCTCCGATGGAGAGGGTGACGGCGCTGTCCGGGAATCGCTCTTTGATGGCGGAGACGATGCGGCACATCCGCTCGTCGGTATAAAACGGGTCTTCGCCGCTCTGCAGCACGAAGGTGCGGTAACCGAGCCCGTGACCGATGCCGCAGCAGTGGAGAATCCCGTCCTCGGAGAGCCGGTATCTCCGCGCGTTTGCGTTTCCCCTCCGGATGCCGCAGTAATAGCAGTCGTTTCTGCAGTAGCTTGAAAACTCGATCAGTCCCCGGAAATAGACCTTTCGGCCGTAGTATTTCTCCCTGACTTCCTCCGCGCGGCCTGCGAGCAGGGAGAGCTCCTCCGGCGGAGCCGCTTCCAGAAAATAGCGGAGCACCCCGGCGAGTTCTTTTTCGCGGGCGGTGTTCAGGAGTTCCGACAGTCCCGAAGGATCATTCAGGTTCATCGTCATAACAGCCTCTCCATAAAAGGGGAAAACAAAAAGCCCCCTTTTCACTGGTCGGGCGAAAAGGGAGCAATCACGGTAAAATATAGAAAGACATACCGAATACTCGCTTTCCGCTCGGAAATTCCTCGCGGTCAGGATCCAGTTGATTTGGTATTTTCCGCGTCTATTCTATCACGGAACCGCCGGATTGTCAAAACATAATCAATATTCCGAGCCGCCCGTTTTTTCACCGCTTACCGGGCTCTCGCGCATCCGGCCCGTCGTCTTCGGCCGTCCGCTTCCGGTCCCGCGCCATGGCGTCCAGCTTTCGCATCGCCTCCCGCGCGTCCGCGCTGCCTTTCACCGCCGCGGCCACGGCGTCGTACCCGAGCAGCGGGACGTAGGAGGCCGCGAACGCAAACGAGCTTTCCAGCAGCTCTTCGCACCGCTCTTCGTCCGGTTCCAGCACGGCGATGCATTTTCCATTGAACAGCGAGACGGCGCGCTCCAGAAGGGAAAGGCTTTCGAGCAGGCTGTCCGCGATCAGCGGCAGAAAGGCATTGAGTTCAAACTCGCCGTGTGCCGCCGCCATCGTCACGGCCGTGTCGTCCGCGATCACGCGCATGGCGCACTGCATGACCATTTCGGGGATCACCGGGTTTACCTTCGCGGGCATGATGCTGCTGCCCTTCTGCAGTTCCGGGAGCCGGATCTCGCCGAAGCCGCCCTTCGGCCCGGAATTCATGAGCCGGATGTCGTTGGCGATTTTCATCAGGTTCACGGCAAGCGATTTGAGCAGGCCCGAAACCTCGACGAAAACGTCGTTGTTCTGGGTGATGTCCATCGGATATTCGGCCGCCGCCAGCCCGATCCCCGTCAGTTCGCGCAGCTTTTCGATGACGCGGAAACGGTATTTCCGTTCGGCGTTGTCGTATCTGCCGACCGCCGTGCCGCCCAGATTCACCTGGCGCAGACGTTCCTCCACCTTATAAAGGCGCCAGCGGTCGCGTGCGATCGCCTGCGCATAGGCGCCGAATTCACTCCCGAGCGTCACCGGTACCGCGTCCATCAGCTCGGTGCGCCCGAGCTTTTTGATGGCGCCGAATTCGTTTTCGCGTTTCTGCAGCGTTTTCTGCAGACGGGCGCACGCCTCGCTCAGCTTTCGGAGCAGCCGGATCGCCGCGATGCGGAGCGCCGTTGGGTAGACGTCGTTTGTCGACTGCCCCCGGTTCACGTCGTCGATCGGATGGACAGGAACGCCAGCCGCTTCCGATGCGGCGGCCGCAATGACCTCGTTGACGTTCATATTGGTGGAGGTCCCGGCGCCGCCCTGCAACGCTTCGGTGACGAAGCTGTCGTCGAATTCACCCGAGACCGCACGGTCGCACACCCCGGCGATACAGCGGTACAGTTCCGGCCTGACGCCGAGCTCCGCATAAGTGAGCGCCGCCGCCTTTTTGACAACCGCGATGGCATGGATCAGACGCAGATCGGTTTTCTTATGGTCGAGGCGGAAATTTTCGACGGCGCGTTTCGTCTCTTCCCCGTAGAGCATTTTATTCATCATTCCTCGATTTCCGCAAGCAGGTCGGGAAATATCCCGAGGCAGCGTTTCAGGATCCCCTGCATGTAGGCGATCGCCACGCCGTAATTCGTAAACGGGATCTCCTGGTCCTCCGCGCATTTCATACGATAACGCATTTCGCGCTCCGTCAGCATGCATCCGCCGCAGTGGATAATCAGGGAATACGGGGAAAGGTCCTCCGGAAATTCCGTTCCGGAGACCGTTTGTATGTTGATTTGCCTGCCCGTATAGTTTTTCAGCCATCTCGGTATTTTCACGGTGCCGATGTCGTCGCACTGCCTGTGATGGGTGCAGCCTTCGGCAATCAGCACCGTATCGCCGTCCCTCAGCCTTTCGACCGCCGCGATGCCGCGTACGGCGGTACGGAGGAAGCCCTTGTATCTTGCCATCAGAATGGAGAAGGAGGTGAGCGGGATCTGGGGCGGCGTGTCGGCCGAAACCTTGGCGAAGACCTGGCTGTCCGTAATCACCAGGGCCGGCTTCCGCCCGAGCCTTTCCAGCGTCGCCCTCAGTTCGTATTCCTTCGTCACCACCGCAATGGCGTCCGCTTCGAGAATATCCCGGATCGTCTGCTGCTGGGGAAGGATGAGGCGCCCCTTCGGCGCGGCCTTGTCGATTGGGACGACCAGGACCACCACATCTTCCGGATGGATCAGATCCCCGACGATGCGCAGCTTGGAATCCTCTGTGGAGACTGTTCCGGCGATCCTTTCCTTCAGCTCGCATATGCCGGTCTTGTCGACGGCGCTCGTGTAGATTTCGTTCGGCCCGGCCTTCGGGAGTTCGCCCGCCAGGTCGCATTTGTTGCGGGCGATGAGATAGGGGATGTTTTTCTGCCCGAACAGGGCGATCAGCTCCTGTTCACATTCCCCCGTGCTTTCCGTCATATCCGTTACGAGGACCGCGACGTCCGTCCTGTTGAGCACCTGCCTGGTCCGTTTTACGCGAAGCCCGCCAAGTTTTCCGTCGTCGTCGTAGCCGGGTGTATCTATGATCACGACCGGCCCCATCGGCAGCAGTTCCATCGCTTTATAGACCGGGTCCGTCGTGGTCCCCTTGGTATCGGATACCAAAGCCAGGTCCTGTCCCGTGACCGCGTTGACGATACTGGACTTGCCGGCGTTTCTGCGCCCGAAAAAGCCGATATGGATGCGGTTTGCGGAGGGCGTATCGTTCATTCCCATTTTCGGGGCCTCCTTTCTTCGTTATCTTGCAAAAAAATCAGCCATATCCTGACGGATACAGCTATCTTGCGTCTGATTCTTCAAATAGCTATATCGATCTTTCGTCTCAAACAGGTTTCGACGTCAGGCCGCTATCTGCTTTATTTGTCATTTGTTCGCGATATTCGGAATACACGGTTTTGACGGCGACCCCTTTGAGCCGGCCGATTTTCCCCGCAAGCGTATTGATTTTATCCTGCGGAGCATCGATCACGACGCTGATGATATGGATGCCCTTCTCGCGGTAGGGAATCCCCATGCGCCCGACGATATACGAGCCGTAATCGTGCAGCAAAGTATTGATCTGCATCGCCGATTCGCTGCTTTGGGCGATGATCGCGACGATAGCCACTCTTGTCTCCATCGGCACCTCCGAAAAACTTCTGATTACAGGACAATCATAATCATATTTCGGCGGGAAGTCAAGGACTGTCCTGTCGGGCAGAAAGAAGCTCATCATAGTAATCCAATAACTGCTGCGATGCGTGATCCCAGCTGAATTTTTCGGCCTCCTCACGGGCGTTCCTCGCCGGTTATCCAGCCCTGATAGCGGAACAGCTCCGGCAGATAGCCGAGCTTCTTCCGGGCCCTCACGTCGCCGAGAGGATGCCCGAGGACCTGGCCTTTCCCGGAGGTGGGGAAGACCAGGCCGATCAGATTTTCAGCCTCGATGATCATCAGCGGATGTTCCTCGCGATCTGCGACAGTTATTTTATACTCTCCTCTCAATGCAGACGATCCGGATTAGAATAAAATTAAAATACGGCAGCTTTTTTACAACACATGTTTATGTATCATGAAATTCTGTTATCGTCCAATAAATACCTTTCATATACCGTTAAACAGATATTAAATTCCATAATACTCTTGAAAGCGGGAGTAAATTGTGCTATGCTGTCTCTGTAATGAAAAGGAGCCGTGATGCGAGATGGATGACGCGATATTGAATCTGGGACAGGCCGCCGAGACTTTGGGCGTCAGCGAAAAGACGCTGATCAAGCTGCTGCGGGAAGAGCATATTCCCGCCCGGAAGATCGGAAGGGAGTGGCGCTTTTCCCGGGACGCCCTGCTCCGCTGGCTCGCCGGCGGGGACTCCCTCGATTACATCGACCGAAGCGAACGGTATATGGTCTCGAAGGATACGCCGGGGGATCCGGCCGGGCTGTTCCGCGCCGTCCGGGAGGCCCTCTCGGCCGTGAGCGAAAACGGCAACAACGTCCGGGCAGTGCTGAAAAACCTCGACCGGGACGTTGTCATCCCGGAAGACGCCACGCTCCGCATCAGCTACAAACAGCAGCGGGAAGTCGAAAAGCTGGAGTTCAAGATCTACTGGGGCCTGCGGGAAGAAATGCGGCTGGAAAGGGACCTTTCCGACAAAGATTGAAGGGAGCGCGGCAGATGAAGCGGATTTCAAGAGAGTTCGGTCTTCTGCTGATGATCGGCTGCTGTGGGGCCCTCGCCATTTTCAGTTCCACCGTCTCCAAATCGCCGATCCTGCCCATTTTTGCGAAAAGCAAAGATTCCTTTCCTGCAAAAGCTGTGGAGCGTGATCCGCTACCGCCCGCTCCTGCTGGTGGGGCTGCTCGACGCCTGCGCCTACTTCGCCTACGGCGCGTTCGAGATAATCTTTCCGCTTCTGGCCGTGCTGAAATCGACGATCGCCATGATTCCCCTGATCCTGATCTACGGGCTGGGCTTCGCGCTGATCACGGCGAGCACCAGCGCGCTGGGCGTCCTGTTCGCGATTGCGGCGGCGGGATGTGGGATCGCGCTTGTATGGCAGCGTCGAAAGGCGAAACTTCCTCAATAGTCTGTGGGTAATTCTATCACCATGCAGGTTCCCCCGCCGGGGTTTCCGTTGATCCGCACCGTCCCGTCGTGCGCCTCCACGATCCATTTGACGATGGAAAGGCCGAGGCCGCTGCCGCCCTTTTCCCGGGAGCGGGCCCTGTCCACCCGGTAGAAGCGGTCGAAGAGCTTCTGCCGCTCGTCTTCGGGGATGCCGATGCCGGTGTCCCGGACCCGCAGGACGACCCGGCGATCCGTTTCCTCCGCCTCGAGGCGGATGTCCCCGTTTTCGGGCGTATATTTGACGGCGTTGTCCATAAGGGCCCGAAGCGCCTGCTTGAGCAGATCGCGGTCCGCGTGAATCAGCAGGCCGCCCGGCGCCGAGCTCTTGAAACGGCGGTCCGGCGCGATCAGCCGGCTCTCTTCGATCAACTCTTCCAGCAATTCGGAAACCGGGAAAGCCTCCTTGCGCAGTTTCAGCTTTCCGCTGTCGCCCCGCGCCAGAAACAGCAGCTCTTCGATCAGGCCGGTCATGCTTTTCGCCTCTTTGCGGATGGCGGCGACGGATTCCGCGAGGACCGCAGGGTCGTCTTTGGCCCATTGGTCGAGCAGATCGGCATACCCGCTGATGACGGCGATGGGCGTGCGCAGCTCGTGCGAGGCGTCGGCGACGAACCGGTTCTGTTTTTGGAAGGACTGCTGCAGCCGTTCGATCATCCCGTTGAAGGTCGCGGCCAGCCGGGAGAGCTCGTCGTTCGCCGTGCCGACCTCCACCCTCTGGTCCAGGTCGCTCGCGCCGATCCGTTGGGCGGCCGTGGTCAGCCGGTCGATCGGCCGAAGCGCCCGCCGGCTGAGCAGGATCCCGACAAAAACCGAAAACGCGACGCCGAGCAGGTCGGCGAGGGCCAGAAAGACGAAAAGCAGTTTGATAAAACGGTAATCCGCATGCATGTCGTAGGACACCTGCAGGTAGCCGAGCAGCCGGCCGTCTTTTATAATCCGTTCGTTTTCGATGATCAGATGGCGGTCGTGCAGCTCGATCTTCTTCAGAGCGCCGATGTCTGAGGACGGGGCGGGCAGCCCACTCACGGCTTCTCCGGCGGCGCCGGCCGTTTTTCCGGCCGCGTCGATGATCCGGATGCCGAGTTCCGGGACCGTGCCGGATTCGCTCAGATATTTTGGGTCAGAGAGGTCGACCTCGCCCGCCGAGGAAGCGATCAGATTGAGCAGATGGCCGGCGCTGCTGCGCACCTGGGACTTCGCCTCTTCGGTCATAAAATACCGGACGCCGAAAAGCGTCCCGGCGTTCAGGGCGATCAGAACGGCCGAAAAGAGCACGGCATAGATGAACGTCAGCTTCCAGGAGAGCTTGTGCGGCTTCAGGCGGTCAAGCGCCGGCAGGCCTGTCTTCCAGAACATAGCCGAACCCCCTTACGGTGTGGATGAGCTTCGGTTCAAAGGGGTCGTCGATCTTGCCGCGGAGATAGCGGATGTAGACGTCCACCACATTGGCTTCCCCTTCGTAGTCGAGTCCCCAGACATGGTCGAGGATCTGTGAACGGCTCAGCACGATCCCCCGGTTGCGCGCCAGACAGACCAGCAGATCGAATTCGCGTTTGGTCAGCGGGATGACGGTGTCCCCGCGCTTCACAAGATGGTGCGGCAGGTCGATCCGCAGATCTTTCACCGCCAGGACGGACGGCGCTTCGGCGGGCTTTCCGCGTCCCCTCAGCCCGGCCCGGACCCGCGCCAGCAGCTCGTCCATCTCGAACGGCTTGGTGATATAATCGTCGGCGCCGGTATCGAGACCGGCCACCTTGTCGGCGGTCGCGTCCTTTGCCGTGAGCATCAGGATGGGGACGCCGGAAAATTCCCGCACCTTCCGGCAGACCTCCATGCCGTCCATGCCGGGCAGCATGATGTCCAGCAGGATCAGGTCCGGCTCGAACAGCGGGACGCGGCGCAGCCCGGCGGCCCCGTCGTATTCCTTTTGGACCGTGTAGCCCTCGTGCGTGAGCGCGAGCTCCAGCAGGCGGGCGAGCGGCTTTTCATCCTCGATGATCAATATTTTTGAGCGTTCCAACGGCATCCTTCTCCGCAAATCGTTTTCCTGACGTTATTATAACAGAGATGGGCTTATTTTTAAAAAGGAATGGCATCGATTCGTTTTGTCTGCCTTTCCAGTCCTCTAGATCGTGGAAGAATGATTCTGCCCGGCAGAAATTGTTCCACGGCTTACCCGTCTGTTCATCACAAAGCTGAAAGCCCTTTCCAGAAGTATGCTGAAAAGAGCCAGACACGCGATCAGCGGTGCCGTCTGCAGCGGAAGAACCGCAAGCTGAAGAATCGGACGGAATAAAAATACCGCCGCAAAAAATCCAGCCGTCATCGTTCCGCACAGAAAGACGCGCAATTTATCGAAGGGCAAGCACGCTTTGTAAACGGCAAGGATCTCCGTAAACCCGACTAAAACATAAAGGATGGTATGGAGAACGGTATCTGAGAATGAAATTCCAACGGCTGGAGCCAGAAAAAGTACGAGAAAAAAATCCGCCAAAATGGTCAGAGCGTTCGGAAACGCCTTCCGTAAAGCGGAGTGCAGGAACGTTTCCGTTATTTTATGGTTATCCGGTTCAAACGACATGAAAAAGGAGGGGTATCCCTCGATTATCATGTCGATCAAAGTGATCTGGATCGGGATAAATGGGAAGGGAATGTTCAGAAGCATGCAGGCGATGGACATCAGGACGGAATAAATGGTTTTGACAAAGAATATTCCGGCAACCCGTGTCACGTTGTTGACTGCGCGTCGGCCTTCGGCCAGAACGTTCGGCAAAAAAGTAAAATCCGAATTCAACAAAACCAGCTGGGAGACCTGTCGTGTGGCGTCGCTGCCTTCCGACATTGCAATACTGCAGTCCGCCTCCCGCAGAGCCAAAACGTCGTTCACGCCGTCGCCTGTCATCGCAACGGTTTTGCCCTGTTTCTTGAAAGACTGGATCAGTTTTCTTTTCTGATAGGGAGAGACACGGCCAAAAACGCTGTAATTTTTTGCCGCCTTATCAATTTGTTCATCCGTTTCACAGGGGGACATATCGACGACTGAATCGTACCCTTTCAGGCCCGCGGATTTTGCAATTGCTGAAACGGTAATCGGGTTGTCCCCGGAGATGATTTTAATGTCGACGCCTTCCTTTTCAAAGAAATCCAGCGTTTTCGCCGCATCCTTTCTGATTGGATCTGAAACGGTCAGAAAAGCCACGGGAGAAAGGGCCGGAAGTTGATCGTCTACGATTGTTTCTTTCGTAAAGGCCGCCAGCAAAATGCGTGCTCCGGAATTTTCCCGCTCCGAGATCTTTGGCGGCAGCGGCCGGTCGGTCAGTCGTTCGGGAGCGCCGATTACGATCGACCCGACATCCTCAAAGGTCATGGCGCTCCATTTTCTCTGCGAAGAAAACGGGACTTTATGGATCGGATGAAAGCGGTGATTTTTACTGAAACGGTTCCTCAGCGCCTGAGAGGTCGCATTATTGTCATCTGAATTCTGCAGAAAAGACCCCATCAGATCTTCGAACGGAACCGGGAGAGACGTTCCCGCAACCGGATCGACGCTTTGGACGGACATTTTCCCCTCGGTAATGGTGCCGGTCTTGTCCAGGCACAGAACGTCCACATAGGCCAGCGATTCCAGTGAAAACAGATCCTGTACCAGGACTTGTCTTTTCGAGAGTTTGATAACGCCTGAGGCCAGCGTAATGCTGATCAGCAGAACCAGCCCTTTCGGAAGCATCCCCAAAAGCCCGGCGGATGTGGAAACAATGGCTGGGGCCAGTGCGTCATAGCGGAAAAAATATGCTTCAACGAACAGCAGAATCCCGAGCGGCACGATGAAAAGTCCTGTAAACCGGGTCACTTTCCTCATGGAGCGCAACAGCATTGAATGGATGGCCTTATATTTTTTGGCATCATGAGCGATTTTAGACGCGTAATTATCCAAGCCCACATGTTCGACCTGCGCGCAGCATTTTCCACTCACAACAAGACTTCCCGACAGAAGATGGTCGCCCGGACGCTTCAGAATCGGGTCCGATTCCCCGGTCAGCAGGGATTCGTTTACTTCCGCTTCGCCATGCAGCAGGATGGAATCGACGCAAATTTGTTTTCCCATATCGAACACGACGATATCGTCCTGAACCAGTTTCTCAATCGCACAGACCGCTTCTTTGCCGTCGCGGATCACCGTCGCTTTCGGCATGGTGACGAGTGAAAGTTTCTCAACCAGATTTTTGGCGCGGATCTCTTGTACGATGCCAATGCAGATATTCAAAATAATGATGGAGAGAAAAGCGATATTGGAATATGAATGAACTGCGGCAAGGCAGATCGCAATGATAAAGTTGAATAAATTGAAGAGAGTCAGCACGTTCTCGCGGATGATCTGACCGTTTGACTTGGTGATTTTTTCAGGGGTCGAATTTCTAAGCCCGGCCTTTTGCCGGTATAGGACGTCCCTTGTCGACAGGCCGGTTTCCCAAGAAGGCGAAAACCTTTTGCCGGCGTCGGACTGGTTTTCTGCGTGGAATTTCTGATCCGGATTGTTGCAATTCATGGATTTGCTCCTTTTAGCACATAAAGAAATGACCTGTAAGTAGGAGGGATCTGAATCGGCCCGCCCGCCGCGGCGATCGCGCCCGTCGTTCTGCGGTCGATTTGCCTTCGCCCTTGTCAGGGGTCCCTTGAAACCCGCGGTCACCAATCTGACCCAGAGATCCAGGGGATCAGCGTCAGATGCGCCGTGTGGAGATCGGCAAAAATTCGGTGATCCCCTGGACGATCCCGTAAATCAACGCTTGAAAAAGATTCATTTGAAACTCCCCACAAATTTTCTGGAATAGATGATCTTAAAACCATGGTAAACGGTGAAGATTAGAATTCTATTAGACCATGGGCTTATTTTTTGCTTTTTTTATTTGTGAACCGAGAAAAATTTTTCAGAAATTCATGCTATTATATTTTTTATGTTAAAAAGGGTCGTGTTTCTGTGCGGAGTGAGAATTCCATCAAAAATATCACGGTGAATCTCGTCAGCCAGCTGCTGAGCGACGTGCTGAGCTTTGTCTGCAGAACGGTTTTCATCCGGATGCTCGGCGCGACCTACCTCGGCGTCAGCAACCTGTTCATCGGGATCCTCTCGCTGCTGTCGCTGGCGGAGCTCGGCATCGGGACCTCGATCATCTTCAGCATGTACAAGCCCCTCGCCGAAAACGACCGCAGGAAGATCGGCGCGCTGATGGGCCTTTACAGAAGGGCCTATCATGTCATCGGGCTGATCGTCGCCGCGGCGGGCCTTGCGCTCACGCCGTTTATCCCGTTTTTCACCGGCTCGCCGGCTATCCCGCATCTGACGCTCATTTATCTGCTGTATGTCTTCAACAGCACCATCACCTACTTCTTTTCCTATAAGCAGAACATTATCCTCGCGGACCAGAAGGGCTATATCTGCACGCTGTATCAGTACGGGCTCTGCATCGTGCAGAATATCCTCCAGATCGTCATCCTGATCCAGACGAAAAACTTCATCCTCTATCTCTGCGCGCAGATCCTGTTCAGTTTTCTGACCAACTTCCTTCTGTCGGTAAAGGCCGACAGAATGTACCCCTATCTGAAACGCTACCGGAACGCAAGGCTTTCCGGAAGAGACCGAAATTCCATTTTCAGGAATATCCGGGCGATGTTCATGAACCGCATCGGCGGGGCGATCGTGAACGGGACCGACAACATCCTGATCTCCAAATTCGTCGGCCTCGTGAGCGTCGGCATCTACGCCAACTATTTCATGATCACCAATACCATCAACAACCTGACCTCGCAGATTTTCTCCGGCGTGACGGCCAGCGTCGGAAACCTCGGCGCGGTGGAGAGCAACCGCAAATCCTATGAAGTTTATCTCTCCATCAATTTCGCCGGGTTCTGGATCTTCGGGTTCTGCTCCATCTGCCTGTTCTGCCTTTTCAATCCGTTCATCCGCCTGTGGATGTTGTGGACGGGCAAGGGGGCGGAACTGCTGTTTCCGATGACGGTCGTCTTTCTGATCGTGTTGAATTTTTACGTGACGGGGATGCGGCAGGCCACCATCATGTTCAAAAATACGTTCGGCCTGTTCTGGTACGACAGATACAGGTCGCTGGTGGAAGCGGCCGTCAATCTGGGCATGTCGATCGTCCTTGCCCGGCAGATCGGCGCGGCCGGCGTTTTTCTCGGGACTTTTATCAGCACGATCACGGTCGACTTCTGGGTGGAACCGCTTGTCCTGTTCCGGCACGGTTTCCATCGCCGGGCTTCCCCCTATTTCATCCGATATGTGTTCTATACGGTCTTCATTTTTGCGGTGGGGTCCCTCACGTGGTACGCCTGTTCCCTGGCGGGGGGATATTCCTTCGGGAGCTTCGTCCTGAAATGCCTGATCTGCCTGATCCTCCCGAATCTGTTGTCCCTTCTTGTCTTCTGCCGGACAAAAGAATTTCAATACCTGAAAGGGTTCGTCCGTCTCCCGGGATTTTCAAGAAAAAAATAGTGTGGCCGGATCGCAGAGGATCCGGCCGCTTTTTATCCGCCGTTCGGCTCTTTTTATGTTTGCGATCCCCTGCACCCGTTTTTGGCGTACAGATCGCTGTACAGGATCCTGCGGTATTTCTGCACCGCGTTTTGCTCGCCCAGCAGAGCGCGGGCCAGCCCTTCGCAGTAATGGGCGGGCGGTGTAAACGGTTTGCCCTGAATCTGCGCCGGCATATTCCCGGTCAGCTCGTAGTAGAGCTGCGCGCCGTTCCCGCAGGCATGGCCGTCGTCGGCCTGTACGGGACGACCTGGTCGTAGGTGAGATTGTCGCCGCCGTCGTTATAATCCATGATTTCATCTTCAGAACATTTTTCTTTATTCTATGAATTTTCAAAAGAGCGGGTGCCAAAGACCGTAAATTCAAACAGACAGAAAATATTTTTCGCCATACACTTGACAGGACAGATTTGTATATGATAGGATACAAACATCTCTTTGCACTGCGTAAACAGCTACAGTACAAACTGAGCAGGCGATGGACTTACGGGATTTTTCCGAAGTTTGTGGGGCTGGGCCGTCGGCGGCAACAGGTTTCGATGATTCGATCACCTGTGGGACAGTAATCTGTCCCGCAGGTTTTTTTATACTCATTTGGGGATAGTCACTGATTTATGCAATGCCATAGAGCTATCACACGAATGCCTTGACAGGCATCAGGAGGTAACTTGCTATGACAGAACAGATGGAAAATCCGTCCGCTGCCGGACTGACGACCGGTCAGGCGGAGGAACTGCAGGCAAAATTCGGGAAAAACGAACTGGCGCCGCGGAAGAAACCGAACGTTTTCCGTGAGATCCTGAAGGCGCTTTCCGAGCCGATGTTTCTGCTGCTGCTCGCCGCGGCGGTCGTCTATTTCCTTTTGGGCGAACCGCGCGACGGCGCCGTCATGCTGATCTTCGTGCTCGGCGACATCGGCATCGACGTGAGACAGGAGTGGAAGACGGACAAAACGCTCGAGGCCCTGAAAGACCTTTCCGCGCCGCAGGTCCGGGTGATCCGGGACGGCGAAGAAAAGACGATCGACAGCGCCGATCTGGTCCCGGGCGACCTGATGCTGCTTTTCGAGGGCGTCAAAATCCCGGCCGACGGGGAGATCGTCCGGGCAAACGACCTTTGCGTCGACGAATCCTCCCTGACCGGCGAGGCCGAGGGCGTCTGGAAAGCCGCCGCCGGCTCCGCGGGGAGGGAGCAATCGGATCTCTGGCGGCGCGACCGGTGTTATGCCGGCACCATGGTCCTGCAGGGCAGCGCGGCGGTCCGCGTCGAGAAAATCGGGGCGGCGACCGAATACGGGAAGATCGGCGCGAACGTGGCGAACGCGCCCGGGAACCCGACGCCGCTGCAGAAACAGACCGGCGGGCTGGTCCGGCTCTGCGCGATCATCGCCGCCGTGCTGTGCGCGCTGGTCGGCTGCGCCACCTGGCTGAACATCCCCGACCATCTCTTCAGGGACCGGCTGATCGAAAGCGTCCTCTCCGGCGTCACGCTGGCCATGGCGATGATCCCGGAGGAATTCCCGGTCATCCTCACGGTGTTCCTCTCCATGGGCGCCTGGCGGCTGGCCAGAAAACACTCTCTGGTGCGAAAACTCCCCGCGGTGGAGACGCTCGGCGCGGTTTCCGTCCTCTGCGTGGATAAGACCGGCACGATCACGCAAAATAAAATGACCGTCCGGGAAACATGGGCGGCGGACGGCGAAGAAAAGCACCTCGACAAGATCATGGGCATGGCGTGCGAGACCGAGCCCTACGACCCGATGGAAAAGGCGATGCTCGCTCGCTGCGAGAGCCAGGGAATCACACGCGAGCTCCTGTTCTCGGGCGAGCTTGTCAAAGAATATCCGCTCACCAACGAGGCCAAAATGATGGGTCATGTCTGGAAGCGGGAAGGCGGGGTCCTCATCGCGGCGAAAGGCTCGCCGGAGAAGCTCCTGCGGCTTTGCGGCCTGACGGATGCGGAAAAGAACACCGTGCAGGCCAAGCTGGACGGGATGTCCCGGCAGGGCCTGCGCGTCCTCGCCGTCGGCGAAAGGACGCTGCCGATCGGCGGCAGCGTCCCGAAAGTGCTGCCGGACTGCAAATTGCGGCTTTGCGGCCTGGTCGGCCTCGCCGATCCCCCGAGGGAGTCGGTGAAGGAGGACACCCGGCGCTGTACGCGGGCCGGCGTCCGCGTTGTGATGATCACGGGCGACAGCGGTACGACGGCGAGCGCCATCGCAAAACAGGTGGGAATTCCGAACTGCGACAAAGTCATTGCCGGCGACGAACTGGATCGGATGACCGACGCGGAGCTGTGCGAAAAGGTGCGGAGCGTCAGCGTCTTTGCCCGCGTGGTGCCGGAGCATAAGATGCGGATCGTCCGGGCGTTCCGGAAAAACGGCGAGGTCGTCGCCATGACGGGCGACGGGGTCAACGACGCGCCCGCGCTCAGATACGCCGACATCGGCATCGCCATGGGGAAACGCGGCTCGGAGGTTTCGCGCGAGGCCGCGGATCTCGTCCTCATGGACGACAATTTCTCGACCATCGTGGAGGCCATCCGCAACGGCAGGAGAATTTATGACAATATCCGGAAAGCCGTCGGATACGTGTTCGCCATCCACATCCCGATCGCGTTCGCCTCCCTGCTGGCCCCGCTGCTCAAGATCAGCCCGGCAAACCTGATGCTCCTGCCGATCCACGTCGTGTTGCTGGAGCT
Source organism: Caproicibacter sp. (assembly GCA_036741535.1). GTDB lineage: Bacteria > Bacillota > Clostridia > Oscillospirales > Acutalibacteraceae > Thermocaproicibacter. Next base: position 27,806 of record DAINSB010000011.1, read on the forward strand.
CATCATCGACCCGACCTGCTCGATCGTTCTGGAACGCCAGCCGGCGGAACGCGACATCATGACGCGCCCGCCGCGCGACCCCGGCGGGAAAATCATCGACGCCCCGGGCCTTGCCAAAAGCCTGCTCCAGGGCTTTGCCGTCTTCGCGGCCTCCTTCGGGACCTATTTTGCCGTGCTGCAGGGGAATCCACGGAGCGGTGCGCCGGTCGCGCGCGCCATGGGCCTTGCCGTCCTCTTCCTCTGCAACATCCTGCTCGTACAGGTCAACAGCTCCGGCACCGATTTTGCCTTTCAGTCGCTGAAACGCCTGAGGAAAGACCGGGTCCTGTGGGCAACTGTGATCGGGACGATCCTGGGCCTTATGCTGATCCTGTATACTCCCGTCTCCGGATTCCTGAAGCTCGCGCCCCTGAGCGGAATACAGCTTTTGATCGTGATCGGCGTCTCCCTTGCGGCCGTCCTGTGGTATGAACCGGTCAAGCTGGGGAAAAAGCTGCCGGCCGTGTCGGGCAGACGCGGCGCCACCTTCTTTTAAAGGGTGAAGGCCTTTCTCTATTGATAAACTAATTAGATTAGTTTATAATGAAATAACAGTAGTAGTGGGGGAA
>DAINSB010000012.1:0-28330 GCA_036741535.1 Caproicibacter sp.
ACCAGCTTATGGACTATCCTGCTGGATGGAATCAATAACATATCCCTGTCAGACAGAATCAAGGACGGCCAAGCGGTTGCCAAAAAGAAACGGGTCGAAAATCCAAAAGCAGATAAAAAGCGAACCGGGCGCAGGCACCAAATGTTCCATCAAATCAAATTCACCAGCCACCAGCTCCGGCACACATACGCCACGAACTGTATTGCAAGCGGAATTGACGTGCGGACGGTGCAATATTTAATGGGCCACGCCTCCCCTGAAATGACTTTGGATTATACCCATCTTTCGCAGTCTTCCCTCTCCGAAGCGAGGGATAAAATCAACGCTTTTAAGGCTACAAAAACGTCCGCAAAAAAGGCGTGATTTCAAAACAGGGGACAGTGAAGGGACAGTACCATCGAAAAATCCGCATGAATACTGGATTTTTTCGATGTTATATTCAGCTTCCCAAGCTGAATGTCGCGGGTTCGAATCCCGTCTCCCGCTCCAAAAAAGAAGCCGCATGAGTGCTGAAAAATCCAGCGTTCATGCGTCTTTTATATTTTATTGATTTTACATTGACTTTTTAATTCGTGATGATAAAATTAAGATAGTGGAGAGGATGAGAATTCTATGAAAAAAGTATCTTTTTGTCTTTTGACTATAGCAATTGCAATCAGCCTTGCGGCATGTCAAAATTCCCCACAGCCAGAGGATGCCGTTAAGGGATATTTTGAGGCAGCAAAGGCTTCTGACACGGCAAAAGCAAATACATTTGTTAACCCCAAAAATGTCAGTTCAGAAGATTCCTCCAGCGTATCATCCGGGGATCAAGAGGAAATTGATTTAGCGAATAATCTTTTGGACTATCTCAAAAGCAATAATAAGAAAGTAACATATAACATCACGAACATAGATACAAAAGACAATACGGCCACTGTAACGGCAGATTGCAAATTTGTGGATGGGTCCTCCATTCTAAAAGATGCCATCGCAGATTATATACCCAAAGCCTTTGCCGAAGCGTTCTCAGGTGGGCAAGACCCCAAAAAAACAGCAAAAGAAATTGCAGAACTGATGAAGGATAAAATTAAGACAACGAAAGAAACATTTACCACAAAAACCATAAAAATAAATTGTATTAGAACAGATGGAAAATGGTATATCGACAAAGAAGACGATGAGCTGAAAAATGTTTTTGCATCGAACCTTATTTCTGCCGGCCATGATATTTCTAAGTCATTCGGAGAATCTAGTTCTTCCGCATCAGCAAATTCATCGTCGCAGCCGGTTTCAAAATTCAAAAACAACGTTTTAACAACCAATGACATTAAAATTGAAATCACTAAATATAAAATAATTAAGCCGGGTGAAAAAGGAAACGACTATGGGGAAAAACCAGTCATTGCGTTCTGGTATAAAGCTACAAATATATCTGGAAAAGATTTAGACCCCTCTGATGCTTGGATATGGACATTTAAAGCGATTCAAGATAATGATCCTAATTCTGTGAATGAGTTGAATATGGGAAGCCTTCCTGATGACAAATTTTTAGATACTCAAGATCATAAAATTAAAAAAGGTGGAACTGTCGAAAATGCGATGGCCTATGAACTCAGTGATACAACAACGCCTGTCACATTGAAAGCAACAGAAGATGGCGAAGATGTCGGAGAGCAAACTTTTAAATTAAAATAGCGTAGGGATATATTGAAGCAAAGCGCCCAGTGCAACAGCTGGACGCTTGCTTCATGTGGATGGCGATACCCTGATGGTCCCATCTTCCCGCTACCGAAAAAGGAACAGCAAATATCCGTACCCTTCGCGCTCCATGTCACGCTGCGGGATAAAGCGGAGCGAAGCACTGTTGATGCAGTAGCGCAGTCCCCCCGACTCTTTCGGCCCATCGGGGAACACGTGCCCCAGATGCGCGCCGCCCACGCGGCTGCGGACTTCCGTCCGGCGCATCCCGTGCGAAAGGTCCCGCTGTTCCCGGATCACGCCGGGATCAATCGGTTTGGAGAAGCTGGGCCATCCGCATCCGGAATCGAATTTATCGGACGAGGAGAACAGCGGCTCTCCGGTCGTCACGTCCACATAGATGCCCGGCTCGAAGGAATCGAAGTATTCGTTCCGGAAAGGCGGCTCCGTGGCGGCGCGCTGCGTCACGTCGTACTGCACGGGGGTGAGTTCACGCCGCAGCTTCTCCGGCTCCTTGCGGCCGTAAAGCCCGGCGTCCACGACGGCACGGGCCGCATAGTCGAATTTCTCCTTCCCGATATGGCAGTACCCGCCCGGATTTTTATCCAGGTACTTCTGATGGTATTCCTCCGCCGCGCTGAAATTTTCGAGGGCCTTCGCCTCGATGGCGATCGGTTGTCCGTACCGCTTTTGCAGCCGGGCAAGGGCTTCTTTGACGGTGGCCGCGTCCTTTTCATCGACATAATAAATGCCGGTCCGGTACTGGGTTCCGGAATCTCCCCCCTGCCGGTTGACGGAGACGGGATCGACCGCTTCAAAATACAGATCCAGCAGAAGGGCGAGCGGCAGCCGCTCCGGATCGTAGACGACCCGGACCGTTTCCGCATGGCCGGTCTCCTTCCTGCAGACCTCCTCATAGGAGGGATGCAAGGTTTTTCCGTTCGCATAGCCCGCCTCGGTGGAAATGACGCCGCGGATGGAATCGAGGTACTTCTGCATGCCCCAGAAGCATCCGCCGGCCAGATAAATTTCAGACATATTCTTCTCCGTTTCAGGATCGTCCGGCCGCCGGGCCGGTTTCTCTTCTCTCCCGCTTCGGGGTCCGCATCGGACCGGGAGCGGATCAGCCGATCATTTTCAGGGTCTTGGGAAAACGGTTCAAAATTTCACAGCCCGTTTCCGTCACAAGGACAAGGTCCTCGATCCGGACGCCGACTTCGCCCTCGAGATAGACGCCGGGCTCGATGGAAAAGGTCATGCCCGGCTGAACCGGGTCGCTGTGGGAACCTGAGACGTCGCCCGGTTCATGGACTTCCAGCCCGATGGAATGGCCCAGGCGGTGCGTGAAATTCGGGCCGAAGCCGGCCCGCTCGATCACGCCGCGGGCCGCTTTGTCGATGTCGCAGAAACGGACGCCCGGGCGAACGGCCTCTTCGGCGGCCTCGTTCGCCTTCCGGACGATTTCATAGACCTGGCGGCTGCGTTCCGACGCGCGGCGGAAAAAAAACGTGCGCGTCATATCCGAGCAATACCCGTCCTTTCTGCACCCCACGTCGAAGAGCACGCAGTCCCCTTCGCGCAGAGGGGTGCCGTCCGGCGCGTGGTGCCCGTCCGCCGCGTTGCGGCCGAACGCCACGAGCGGCTCGAAAGAATACCCTTCCGCGCCGAGAGAACGGTAGATCGGCCCCATCTGCAAAGCGGCCTCCTCTTCCGTCACTCCGGGCTTCACAAGATCCAGAAAGCGCCCCATCGCCAGGTCGTTCAGGCGGGAAGCCTCCCGCATCCTCTCCCGTTCCTGTTCATCCTTGCAGGACCGGACCAGGTCCACGCAGTCGGACGCATTGACATAATCTTTGGCGGCGTTCAGCTCCATCATGCGCAGAAGGAAGCGCGCCGGAAGATTTTTATCGACACCCAAAACCGCGTCGTGATCCACATAGCCGCAGAACAGCGCGGCGGCGTCCTGCGAATCGGAAAAACGGATCTTCATGACGCCGAGGTCTTCCGGCACCGTGAACAGGTTGTTGATAAAGAGCCTGTGGTTTCCGTCCGAACTCAGGTACAGGGCAAAAAAACGCTCGCCGGGGTCGATGTATCGCCCGGTCAGATAAAAAATGCTGTACGGGTCGCTGATCATGATCTGGGAAAGGCCCCGCGCTTCCAGGCGCCGCAGGACGTTTTCCACTCGCTTTTGATTCATAAGCACATCCCTTCCGATTCCTCACGAAGAAGCGGCGTGAAGCCGTTTCCCGCAGATTCGACAAACGGCAGCAGAAAGCCCCGCCCTGAAAGGCGGAGCTTTCTGATAAAAATGCGACCAGGCCTGTAAGCCGAGTTCTGTCGTGGACAGCCATCTATCTTGGCCGGATGTCGCCATCGCGGCTCATTGCCACCTTCTCGGGACGCGCCGGGCCGGCGCATCATGTCCCTCTGCGGTGTTGCTCCGAATAGGGTTTGCAGAGCCGCGCGGTCTCCCGCGCGCTGGTGGGCTCTTACCCCGCCTTTCCACCCTTGCCGCAAAAAGCGGCGGTATCTCTCTGTTGCACTTTCCCTGGGGTCGCCCCCGGCGGCCGTTAGCCGTTATTCCGCCCTGTGGAGCTCGGACTTTCCTCGGGCGCGCGCTTTCGCGCTGCGTCCGCGGCTGCCCGGCCTGCTCGCCGTGCTTTCATCATACCGGATTCGGGGAAAAAAGTCAAGCGCGGCGCTTTAGTACGTATATTCCGAAATCAGGTTGTTCTTGACCTCCCACAGCTTCTGGGTGAGGTCCACGTAATACCGATGCGGGTTTTCAAACCGCTTCACCTCATCCCAGAGCGTCTCCACCTGCTTCGCGCAGAACTTCTGAAGCTCCTGAAGGCTGCGCTCTTTCGCCACGCAGACGCCGTTCTTGAAAATCTGCTCGCGGATGTCCACCGCGTGGAAATTTGAGAGTTTCTTCCGCTTCCAGACATAATCCGGATCGAAGATTTCATACGGCTCGTCTTCCCGGATGGTTTCGTCGTGCAGGGCGATGACGTCCGCGATGGCCTTCCCGGAGCCGACATCGTAAAGGCGAAAGACCCTTTTAAAGCCCGGCGTCGTGATTTTGGAGACATTTTCGCTGATTTTGATCTTCGGATGGATCTTCCCGGCCGTATCCTCGACGGCGCTCAGCTTATACACCCCGCCGAAAATCGGATGGCTCGAGGAGGTGATCAGCCGTTCGCCCACGCCGAAGCTGTCGATGCAGGCGCCCTGGACGAGCATGTCGCGGATGATATACTCGTCCAGGGCATTGGAGGCGCAGATCTTGCAGTCCGGGAACCCCGCGTCGTCCAGCATTTTGCGGGCCCTGCGCGAAAGATAGGTGATGTCGCCGCTGTCGATGCGGATGCCGGCCGGCCTAAAGCCGCGGGGGAGCAGTTCCTCCCGGAAGACGCGGATCGCGTTCGGCACCCCGGACCTCAGCACATTGTAGGTATCCACCAGGAGCGTGCAGTTCTGCGGGTACTCCCGCGCATAGGCCCGGAACGCATCCAGTTCGGAATCGAACAGCTGGACCCAGCTGTGGGCCATGGTCCCCAGCGCGGGGATGCCGTAATCGATGCCGCTGAGCGTGCAGGCCGTGCCGCAGCACCCGCCGATATAGGCCGCCCTGGCGCCCAGCACCGCGCCGTCCGGCCCCTGCGCGCGGCGGGAGCCGAACTCCATCACGGGCCTGCCGTCCGCCGCCCGGCAGATGCGGTTCGCCTTCGTCGCGATCAGGCTCTGGTGGTTGACGGTCAGCAGGATCATGGTCTCCATGAACTGCGCCTGAATGACGGGGCCCCGCACCGTGATGATCGGCTCGCCCGGGAAAATGGGCATTCCCTCCGGCACCGCCCAGACATCGCAGGAAAAGTGGAATTTCTCAAGATAGCTCAGAAACCGCTCGTCGAAAATTCCGCATCGGCGAAGATAGTCGATGTCTTCCTTTGTGAACGACAGGTTACGGATGTAATCCACAAGCTGCTGCACCCCGGCCATGATGGCGTATCCACCGTTGTCTGGCAATTCGCGGAAAAACATGTCGAAATAGACAATGGTGTTTTGAAAGCCGTTGGTCAGATACCCGTTCGCCATGGTGATTTCGTAAAAATCAGTCAGCATGGTGAGGTTTGTCTTTTGTACATCTTTCTTCTCCAAACTCTTCATCCCCCGCTGGAAACAATCTAAATTTTAGTGACTCTCCGCCTATGAGAAAACATATTATGGATTGCTACGGCAGCCTCTGTCCTCCCCGTCGGACCGGGCCTTTTCGCCGGATGCGGCGGGCGGCGTCACAAGATCGACAGAGCAACCGGCCTTCGCCCCCGAGCCCTTCCCTGTAAAATATAAACAAAGAATACCACTTCCGAAAAAATAATATTGAATTTCAAGAATAAAGCGCAGTCTACAGGAAAATACTAGAGTGCAAAATAAAATTTGTACAAATTCTGAACAAGGTCTGAATTTTCTACGAATTGTGTGAAAATACACCATTTTCGATTGCATTTATTGCAAATAAATATTATACTAATGAATATCGGCGGGACTGAACGGGATTCTGTTTCTTATGTGACAATTCGGCAAAGTTCGCCGAGAGAGATAACCCGTGAAAAGATGGTACGTGAAAACCGAACTAAAGCTGTGAGGAGATGAATGAATTGAGATTACGCAAACAGGCACTCGGAACCCGCAACTTGGTGGGCGCCCGCGTCGAAATGGCGCGTAAAAATCAAGGCATGAAACAAAAGGAACTTCTGGCCCAGCTGCAGGTCAACGGCGTCGACATGAACGCTTCCGGCCTGTCCAAACTGGAGGGACAGATCCGCTACGTGACGGATTTTGAACTTTCGGCGCTGGCGAATATTCTGAATGTTTCAGTCGACTGGCTGCTCGGCAGAGAGAAATAATCTCATGATGGCCTTTGGCAGAAGGCGTTTCGCTTTATGGCGAAACGCCTTTTTTCCTCTTTCAATTTCAGCGTTTTCAAGTTATAATAATCATACTATTTTATAAGGGAATTGGCAAGGGGTGGTTTTTTTGCGCGAATGGCTTCAGCAGTTTACGCGGCTGAAACCGCTGCTCATCTTTTTCGCAGTCTTTTCCATCGGTTTCATTTTATTCGTCGTCACACTGAAATACACGTTCCCGTTCCTGATGGGCTTTCTTCTGGCCCTGCTGGCGCAGCCCGTCATCCGCTGGCTGAAAAACGTGCTGCACCTGCCGTCTTCCCCCGCGGCGCTGATCGCCACACTCGCGGTCTATGCCGTTCTGTTCGGCCTGATGTTCCTGCTGGGGTACTGGCTGGTCAAAGAGATCAGCTCGCTTTTCACCTATATCTCCAGCCTCTCCGAAAAGGACATCAGCGCCATCACAGGGCCGGTCAACGCGTTCATCGGCCAGGTCGGCTCCGCGCTGAAAAACATCGACTCCAATTTCATCAAGGAAAACCAGGAGAAGATCATGAGCATCACCCAGTCGAGCGTCGAAGTCCTGACGAAGGTGCTGGGCACCCTGCTCCGCCTGCTGACCTCGCTGCCCGTCCTTGTGACCATGTTGATCGTGATGATCTTCTCCACCTATTTCTTTTCGAAGGACATGTGGTCGATCAAGCGCCGCCTGCTTCTGTTCCTGCCCTTGGGCTCCGCGGGCCGCCTGCGCAGCTTTTCCCGCAGCGGGGCGACCCTCGGCGGCCGGTACATCGGCTCCTACCTTCTGATCTATTTCATCACGTTCCTCGAGACGCTGGTCGTCTTTTTTGTGCTGGGGGTCCCCTACCCGCTGGTGCTGAGCATCATCACGGGCATCGCCGACATTCTTCCCGTCCTCGGCCCCGGCACGATCTACATCCCGCTCGGCATCATCTATCTGGTGCAGGGAAACTATTTCCGCGCCGGCGCCCTGATCGTCTGCTGGCTTCTGATCACCGCGATCCGCCAGATCATCGAGCCGAAGATCGTCTCCTCCTCCATCAACATCCATCCGCTCGTGGTGCTGGCCGGCCTCTATTTTTCGCTTGTGGCCGGAAATCTGTGGGTTCTGATCTATGTTTCCCTGCTTGCGGTCTGCTATAACCTGCTGGTACACGCAAAGATCCTGCCGCCCCTCTTCGAGGACGACAGGGCCGATCCCCCGGGAAAGGGGAAATAGGTCATCCGGCCTTCTCCGGACGGAACGGCGGGGCCTGGCGGCGGCACGCCGCACTGCGGTCGAACCGCCGCCGGACGGCTTTCTCGAGCTCGACGACGGCAAGAGGCACCAGGGAGAGCGCGGCGACGATCCCCCACTGGACGCCCGTGAGGGCGGCCGTCTTGAAAATTTCGCCGAGGGGGCGAGCCACGATCACCGCGGCCTGCAGAAACACGCAGGCGACGGCCGACCCCACCATCTGGGGATTCCGCGCAAGGCCCTGCCGGAAAACCGACCGGTCGGAGCGCATATTGAACGTGTGCACCACCTGGGAAAGGCTGAGCACCGCAAACTCCATGGTGCGCCCGATGATCGGCGAAGAGGGGTCCGCGTCGAAGAAGACCCTGCCGATACTGTAGGCCAGAAGCGAGAGGGCGCCGATGAGACAGCCCTCCACGAGGATGTTGTAGGTCATGCCGCCCGCGAAAATGCTTTCGCCGCGTTTCGGCGGCTTCTTCTGCATATTCGTCTCGTCCAGCGGCTCCACGCCGAGCGCGAGCGCGGGAAGCGAATCCGTCACCAGGTTGACCCAGAGGAGCTGGATCGCCGGGATCGGACTCGGAAGCCGGAGCAGAAAGCCCACGAAAACCGTGAGGATCTCCCCGATGTTGCAGCTGATGAGAAAATGGACGGTCTTCCGGATGTTTTCGTAGATTCCCCGGCCTTCGCGCACTGCGGACACGATGGTGGCGAAGTTGTCGTCCGTGAGGATCATGTCGGAGGCGGCCCGCGCGACATCGGTGCCGGACTGCCCCATCGCGCAGCCGATGTCCGCCGCCCGCAGTGCCGGCGCGTCGTTCACGCCGTCGCCCGTCATGGCGACCACCTCCCCGCGCGCCTGGAACGCGCGGACGATCCGCATCTTGTGTTCCGGCGAGACGCGGGCGAAAACCGTGTACCGGTAGATGTCCCGCTTCAGTTCCTCGTCGGACATGCGGTTGAGCTGGGCACCCGTCACGACGGCGCCGCGGTCCTTCAGGATCCCGAGCTGCCCGGCGATCGCGGCGGCGGTCGCGGCGTGGTCGCCCGTGATCATGATCGGGCGGATCCCCGCCTGGCTGCACAGTTTCACCGCGTCCCTGACCTCCGGCCTGGGGGGGTCCTCCATGCCGATGAGGCCGCAGAAGACGAGGTCACGCTCCGCTTCCTGCGCGGCCGGCGGGTCCTGAAAACGCCGGTACGCGACGCCGAGGACCCGCAGGGCCCTCGACGCCATCGCTTCGTTCTGCCCCGCCGGCACGCCGGAGACGCACCGGGAGGACAAAACGTCCGGCGCGCCCTTCGACACGGCCAGATACCCGCCGCCCGGCATGCGGTGCACCGTCGTCATCATTTTGCGCTCGCTGGTGAACGGCATCTCCATCACGCGGGGGCAGTCAAGCGTATCCCTCCGGTACAACGCGGGCGGGACCGCGCGGACGATCGCTGTCTCCGTAGGATCGCCCCGAACCTTCCCGCCGGCAATCTCGCAGTTGGTGCAGAGGGCCGCCATGCGCAGGAGCTTCTGCGCCTGCGGGGAGCCGGGCTGCAGGACCCCCTGCTCGTTCCGCGTCTCCACGACCGTCATGCGGTTGCAGGTGAGCGTTCCTGTCTTGTCGGAACAGATGACGCTGGCGCTGCCCAGCGTCTCCACGGCGGGCAGGCGCCGGATGATCGCCCGCTTGGCGGCGAGCCGCCGCACCCCGACGGCGAGCGTGACGGTGACGACGGCGGGCAGGCCCTCCGGAATGGCGGCCACGGCGAGGCTGACGGCGATCAGGAACATCTCGAGCGGGGGCGTCTTCTGGAAAAGCCCCATCAGGAAAATAATCAGGCAGATTACCAGCGCGCCGATGCCGAGATACCGGCCCGTCTGCGACAGCTTGTGCTGCAGCGGCGTCTGGGGCGCGGACTCATGGCCGATCATGGCGGCGATGCGGCCGACCTGCGTGTTCATCCCCGTCGCGACGACGATCCCCCTGCCGTGGCCGGAGGTGACGGCGCTGGCCGAAAACAACAGATTGTGGAGGTCGCCGAGCGCCGTACCGGCGGGCAGCACGGCTTCGGGGTCCTTGGTCGTGGGAACGCTCTCGCCCGTCAGCGCGCTCTCTTCCGCTTTGAGGTTCACCGCCTCCGCGGCGCGCAGATCGGCCGGCACGAGGTCCCCCGTCCTCAGCAGCACGAGGTCGCCGGGCACCAGCCCGGCGGCGGGGACCGTCTGCGGCCTGCCGCCCCGGACCACCCGCGCCCGCGGGCTGGAAAGCCCCCGCAGCGTCTCCATCGCCCTTTCGGCGCGGCCCTCCTGGACCATGCCCGTGACGGCGTTGACGAAAACGATGGCGAGGATGATGACGGCGTCTATGTAATCGCTGTCATGCTGCAGGGTGGAAGTGACAAGGGAGATGCCCGCGGCAATCAGCAGGACGATGACCATGAAATCGGAAAACTGGGAAAGGAACCGGGCGGCAAGACTTTTTTTACGGGGCTTTTCCAGCTCGTTCGGCCCGTATTCCCTCAGCCGCTGAGAAACCTGCGCCGACGTCAGTCCGTATCTGAGGTCCGTTTTGAGGGCTTCGGCGCATTTTTCCTTCGACAGGCTTTGCCATTCCAAAAATATCATCCCCTGTTTTTTAACATGTATATTCGCAATCAAATCAAAATATGGTATAATAAATTCAAACAACCTGGCGGAGGAAAAGTATGGATCTTGCAATTTTAAAGTTCGTGCAGGAGCATTGCCGCAACCGGTTCACCGACTTTGTGTTTACGCTTCTGTCGAGGATGGGGAACGCGGGCGCCGTCTGGATTTTGACCGCGGTTTTCCTCTGGCATCGGAGCGAGACCCGGCATTTCGCGTTCATGCTGTTCTTTTCCATCGCGCTCGCCCACCTGATCAGCCAGATCCTGAAGCCCGTCATCGCGCGCCCCAGGCCCTTTATGACTTACCCCGGCCACCCTCTGCTGATCCATACGCCCGGCGGGTACTCGTGCCCTTCCGGCCATTCCGCCTCCTCTTTCGCGGCCGCCACCATCCTCTGCGTCGCAGGCCGGAATTTCGGCCTCGCGGCTTTTTTTCTGGCGGTCGCGATCGCTTTTTCGAGGATATTTCTCTTCGTGCACTACCCCTCCGACACGCTGATCGGCGCGGCGCTGGGGGTCCTGTGCGCTTTTTTTATTATGTATTTATACACTCTGTAATCTCGGAGGAATTCTATATAGACCACATCGGGTATACCATATATGTTTTTTAACAGAATAATTACCAAACATCTTGCGAATTTGTAACTTTGTTGACAAAAGGCACCGTTTTTCGCTTGATTCTTTCGGAATTGTGAATTAACATAATAGTGTTGATTCTTTGTGATGATTCTTCACATCCGTAAAATCAGAAAAGGAAGTGGTGTCAAATGGTCAAATACATCGGCTGCATGGAATGTCCCGGTTTCGTGGTGAAGTATTATGTCTATGGCAATCTTCAAACCGGCTATGGGGTTCGCATCTGCAGCATGTCGGGGGAGACGGCACGCTGTATGGTGTCACGCGATCTGCTGAAGGTCTTTGACCTTGCCCGCCGGCTGATGCGCTGCGTCGTCTTCCCGGGAAATCTGAAAGAGATCATCGACGATTTTCAATATGATTGTCTGCCTGTTGACAAAGAGGAACGGCATTGTTATACTAAAAGGAAGAAAAAAGGCGAAGGAGTGTCGATTAAGTGAGATATGTTTGTCAGGCCTGCGGATATATTTACGACCCGGCAGTCGGCGACCCCGAACACGGAGTAAAGCCGGGCACGGAATTCAAGGACCTTCCGGATGATTGGACCTGCCCCGACTGCGGCGCCGCAAAAGATATGTTTGAGCCGGAATAAATCAATTCAAACGAAGGAAGTCAATTGATCGTTATGGGTGTTATAAAACTGAAAGACGGTCTGTATTCGGTCGGAGTCCTGAATCCCGGGCTGCGCGTCTTTGACATCATCATGGAGTCAAAGTTCGGGACGAGCTACAATGCCTACCTGATCACCGGCAAAAAGAATATATTGATCGATACGGTTCAGGCCTCCTTTTTTGACCAGTACCTCCGCAATATCGAAAGCGTGATCCCCGTTTCCAAGATCGACTACCTGGTGATGAACCACACGGAGCCGGACCATTCGGGTAGCGTAGCGAAGCTGCTCGAACGGAACCCGAACATCACCGTCTACAGCACGTTCCCGGCGAAAAAGTGCCTGGACGGAATTGTAAACCACGGCTTCAAATCGGTCGTCGTCAAGCAGGGCGACCGGCTGGATTACGGGGACGGCGCGCTGGAATTCATCATCGCCCCGCTGCTCCACTGGCCCGACTCCATGTTCACCTGGATGCCGGAGAAGAAGGTCCTGTTCACCTGCGATTTTCTGGGTTGCCACTACTGCGAGCCCGCCATGCTGGACACCGAAATCCACTATCCGGAAAAGTACCAGAACGAATTCGAGTATTACTACCGGGGCATTTTCGGGCCGTTCAAGCCCTACGTCCTTTCCGGCCTCGATAAAATCGCGGACCTGCCGGCCGACCTGATCTGCCCGAGCCACGGCCCCTGCCTGACCGATTCCATCGAAAAGGGCAAATCCCTGTACCGGCAGTGGAGCACGCCGCAGGCCAAGGCGAAAAAGACGGTCGCCATCCTGTACGCTTCCGCATACGGGTTCACACGCACGCTGGCGCAGGCCGCGCGCGAGGAGCTGGGGGGAAATCCCGGCCTCGACGTGAAGCTGGTGGACATGGTGTTCACGCCTCTCGCCGAATCCGCCGCGCTCGTGCGGGAGGCCGATGCCGTGCTGGTCGGCTCCTGCACGATCAACCGCGACGCCCCCAAGGCCGTGTGGGACGTACTCGCAAGCGTGGACGCGATCAATACGCGCGGAAAACCCGCCGGGGCCTTCGGCTCCTACGGGTGGAGCGGCGAAGCGGTGCCGATGATGAAGGACCGCCTGCAGCACCTGAAATACAATTTTATCGGCGACGGCCTGAGGGTGAACTTCAAGCCCACCGATGCGGACATCGCCGCAATGAAATCCTACGCGGCGGAGGTCGTCTCCCACCTCAAATAAAAAAGACGTTTCCATGAAAAACATCCGCTTTCCGAATTTGGAAGCGGATGTTTTTTTGCGACTTGACTGCGGCGGCCGGGCGTGCAGGCTGAGCGAATTTCCGGGCTTACGGGAATTTTTTAAAACTCTCGCGCCGGGGCCCGGAATTTTTACGCTGCTGAACGGCGCGGCTTGTGGGCGGACTCAGCCCGCCCAGCCGAAGCTTTTCAGCGACTGCAAAGTCTGCGAATCGGACCGGTAGAGGGTGTAGTAACCGGGACTCAGACGGATCTTCTGCCGATCCGCCCCGAGCAGCTTCTTGAGTTTCTCGCTCTTCGGCGTGATGCTGTCCACGAAATTCAGTTCGACGGTGCATATCTGCGGCGTGTCCTTTTCGGAATAGTTGACCCCTCCGTCCACATAGTCCTGCCGCATGGCGTCCAGCAGGTCCCGCTTCTGCGCGTCGTCCGGAACAAAGGATCTGACCTTCTCATCACCGGAGTTCCCCACAGCCGTATGGAGGTCGACGCTTTTGATGTCCTCCGGCTCAAGATAGAAGATCATGTCGGAGCTCTCGAGATATTCCCGCAGGTGTGTGATCTCGCCGCAGGCGGCGTGATATTTCTCCACAAAATCTGAGCGCCGGTCATAATATCCGTAAGTCCGGGTCACGGCGCCGCCGTTTTTCAGGTGGTAGGTGACGGAAAAGGTCTCCCCCTGCGTATCTTTCAGGTGGTAAGGGAAGCCTTCCGAACGATAGAGGGCGATGATGTTCTTCTGGGCCTCCATCACCGCAAGAATATTGTCCTTCTGCGTGAGCTCGGGGTCGAGCTTATGACTCACCTCGCCGGAGCCCGCCGGGTAAAAATAATACCCCGCGCCGGGGCTGCTGCCCTGGTTGCCGGCGACGAAATAGGTACCAACGGAGACGCCCTGTACCTCCGACGCGTCCGGGACGCGGGTGTCGTAGCCGAACATCCCCGTCGCGAGCACGCCGTAGAAGGCCGCGAAGCACACGGCAAAGACGCCGTACCAACGGAAGCTCTTCGCCATGCCGCGGAATCCGCGCGAATAGACCGCCTGGATGATCACATGCGAGATCGCGGAACCGGCGACGACGCCGATCAGGAAGGCGTTTTTCCCCGTGCTGTTCAGCACGAGACCGAACCCGATGCCCGCCATTCCGGTGACGAGGAACCGGATCACGATCTTGGGAAGCTGGAATGCGAAATTGTCCTCCGCCGTCTCGCTCTTCCTCCGATTGTAAAGCAGGACGGAACCGGCGAGCATGGCCGCCGCAAGCAAAATCCACCAGACCAGGAATCCGGCGGAGCGTTCCCCGCCGATAAACGGCGCGAAAGCGGCCGCGAACGGGGCGAACGCCGTCAGCGCGCCGACTTTGCCGCGCAGGCCGAAATCCAGGCCGGGCAGGATCATCTTCGCCGCCGTGAGGCTGCAGAACAGCAGCAGCGGGTACCCCGCGTTGACCCCGACGACGGAAACGGCCGTGTCGAACATGGTGCCGCTGCAGACCGCGAAGAAGATGCAGGACGTGAAGACCGCCGCGCCCATCAGCATGACCCAGAGCATCTGCTTCCACGGCAGCGCCGAAGCGTTCGTCACGGAGATGCCGTAGGCGCCGCCGACCATCGAAACGATCAGGAAGTTCAGCATCAGCGGAACGAACAGCACGGTGACGCCGGCGGCCCAGCGCCCGAGGAGCAGCGAATCGCGGCCGACGGGCAGCGCATGGAAGAAATCCACGCTGCGCTTTTTGTGCATGTACCCGAACTGCACGACGCAGAGAATCGGGGCGAAGATCAGGGTCAGGACGGTCGCCGCCAACGGCGCGTAAGAGGTCAGCCAACCCGTGTACGAGGAAGACAGGGCTTCTTCCATCGCGGGGACGCTGGCGCCGGCCGCGGCGCTTTCGATCGCCGCCTCCCGCTGCTCGATCCACTGGGGCACGGAGATCATCAGGATCATCGGCACGACCAGGAACAGCAGCACCGCCAGCAGGATCATGACGGGAAGCTGCTTTTTCAGCGACCACTGGAAAGTCTCCCGGAACTCCAGCACGCGCCTACGCGAGAATATTGTCGATGTCATAGCCGACCGCCTCCATTTCACTGATAAAGACTTCTTCCAGCGTCAGCGGAAGCACCTCGGAAAAGACGGGATGGAGGGATTCCAGTTTCCGCATGGTCTCTTCCCCGCTGCCGCGGACGACCAGATTCAAAAGGGAACCCTTCGTCTCCCATTTCAGAATGTCCAGCGGGGCGAACTCCTCGCGCGGCGGCATCGGCTTGAAAACGGCCTGGGCCCGGCAGACGCCGAGCCGCAGCTCGTCGAGGTCCTTTTCAAACAGCACGCCGCCCTGATGGAAAAGCCCGACATGGTCGCACAGGTCTTCCAGCTCCCGCAGGTTGTGCGACGCGATGATGACCGTGACGCCGCGCTCCGAGACCTCGTCGGAGATCAGCCTCTTCAGAAGCTGACGCATCACCGGGTCCAGCCCGTCGAAGATCTCATCCATAAATATGTAGCCGGGGCACGCGGAGAACGCGCAGATCAGCGCGGCCTGCCGCTGCATCCCCTTCGACATGCCGGAGATCTTCGTCTTCGCGCCCACCGGGAAGATCTTGTTCAGCTTCTTGAATTTCGCACAGTCCCAGCGCGGATAAAGACCGGAAAGGAAGGCCGCCATGTCCTGCAGCGTGGCCTGCGGCAGAAAATACGGATAGTCGGAAATGAAACAGACGTTTCCCTTCACCTCCGAATTTTCAAACGGCGCCGCGCCGTCGATCAGGATCTCCCCTCCGTCGGGCCGGTAGATCCCCGCGGCGGAGCGCAGAAACGTGGATTTGCCCGCCCCGTTGGAGCCGACCAGCCCGAAGACCGACCGGTCCTCGATCTGAAACGACATATGGTCCAGCGCCGCTTTCGCGCCGAAATTTTTCACAAGGTCCTTGACTTCGATCATTTCGCCTCGCCCCTTTCTTTCAATGTTGCCGCGACCTGCGCCAGGATCGCCTCGTTCTTCATGCCGCATCCGGACGCCTCCCGCACCGCGCGGCGCAGGTTTTCGGCCACGATTGCCCTCTGGCGGGCGGCCGCGTTCTCGTCTCCCGAGAGAAAAGAACCCTTGCCGGGAACGGAATAAAGGATGCCGTCATGCTCCAGCATGGCATACGCCTTCTGGACCGTGTTCGGGTTGATGCCGAGTTCCTCCGCCAGCGACCGGACGCTCGGCAGCGCCTCGTCCTTTTCCAGAGCGCCCACCGACGCCATGCGGGCAACGCTTCGGTACAGTTGCTCGTAAATCGGCACCCTGCTTTGAAAATCGACTGAAAACATCCGCTCACCTCGCTGTCATCGTTCGTCTGTATTAAGTGTTCTATATGTAATAGTACAGTTGGATTATAACACGGTCTTGCGCACGCGTCAATCCCTATTGAAAAAAATTTCTTGCCCCCCCGGCAAGGGCGGCCGGGCTTTGGCCTCAGAGGGGCCGGGCCACATTTTTAAAATCGCCCCGCAAGGCAGGTCGGATCTGTTTGCGGCCCAAGTGCTGTCGTTGGTTTGCACTCACTCAGGCCGTGCAGGCCCATACTTTTTGAATTTGCCCCCGCGGAGCAATCGGGCTTTGACCTCAGGCCGGTCGGGCCCATAGCAAGGGGGATTTTCAACTCCGGTAGAGAGGGGCTTTAAAAAATCCCCCCTGCATCCCCCGGACTCCCCATAAAGCTGTAAGGCATTCGCTACGCTTCTGCTTTTCCTTGACGAGCCAGGTTTTTTTCTGCCAGTTTCGGCTGTAGTCAACAGAAGATGCCAAGCATATTTGGGGCAGATAACAGGTGCCGGGGGGTGTCGGGGGGAGCGTTTAGGTGCCCTTCTCTACGGGAATTTGAAGCTCCCCCCGACCCGCACTTTTGGGCGCAAAGCGCCCTTACGCGCCTACGGCGGGGCTTGGCCACGGGGGCATGCCGCCGTCTTTAGGGTGTCGTGCGCTTTTTCGCGCCGGACGAGAACATCTTCTGCAGCGTCGCGGGGTCCGCGATACCGGTCGCCGGCATGCCGTTCAAAAGCTGAAAATCCTTGACGCTCTGCTCGGTCCCCTCCGCATAAAGGCCGGTCGGCTTCATAAACATGTAGCCGAGCTGCATCAGCCGGTTCTGCATGGCCATCACGTCGGCGTTCTGCATCCCCTTTTTCAGGGTCTGTTTGAGATTGATCGGCGCGGACGAGGTGCCGGAAGACGCGGACGAAGTGTCGGACGCGCCGCTGGAAGTGCTCTGCAGCAGCTCGGGGTAGACGGTCCCCGCCATAAAGCTGACGGCCTCCACCATTTCTTCGCCCTGCAACAGCATCATGGCCGGGTCCATCTCGTAGATCTTGTTTTTCTGGACCGCCTGGAGCTTCTTGTACGAATCCGACGCGAGGATCTGCGCTTTCACGCCCTTCGCGCAGAAGATATATTGGGGATTTGCGATCAGCAGGTCCTGCCTCGACATCTTTCCGCCCGTATTGCCGTCGGCGGAATTGGTCAGCCCCGCCGACGTGATCAGAGTGTTCTGGAACATGTCGCCCGTGATGGCGCCGCCCTTCAGATCGGTGAGATAAACGGCCGTGATCGGCGAATCGCTCCCCGGAATCACGCGCGTGATGTCGTCGATCGTCTCAAACAGCCCTTTCGCGATCGTCTGCCCTTTTTCATACCCCGTTTTCGCGCCTTTCAGCGCGGCGCCGACCTCCGCGTAAAGCCTCGTGGCATCGGAGCGGCTGGCGGCGGGCTTGAGCACCAGCACGGAGATTCCGTCCTTGTCGAGGGCGGATTTCTGCGCGTCGGTCGGCTTCCCGTCCGCGAAAACCAGCGTGACCCCCAGGCTTTTGAGCTTGTCCGCGTCGTCCAGGGTCGCGTTGGGCAGCACGGAAAGGTCGCTCTGCGTGCAGGAGGCGCTTTTCGCCTTCAGGCAGATCTCGTAGCCGATCGCAAGGATCACATCCGCCACATTCGGCGAAAGGACCGCGACGCCGCCGGGCTGGCTGGCGAGCGTGACGTTCTCCACCGTGACGGGATAGTCCTTGACCCCGGCGCCGGAAGAGATGTTCCCCTGTCCCGAGCATGCGGAAAAAAGAGAAAAAGCCGTGACGGCGCAAAGGAAAGCCGCCGTAAATCTCTTGAACATGGTTGCTCCTTTCAGACGATCAGCCTTCTGTCGTTCCCGCTCTCATCCGGGCCTCCACGCTCCGGATATACTGCTTGGCGCAGCGGGGCGAACGCCCTCCCCGCGCGATGGCCCACCGCTCCGCTCCGCTTTCCAGCGCGTCGGCGTCCACGCGCAGTCCCCTCTGTGCGGCGAGGGCATGGACGATCGCCAGAAACTCGTCCTTGCCGGGCAGGGAATACCGGATGGACAGCCCGAACCGGTCGGCAAGCGACAGCGTCTCCTGAATGGAATCGTTGCGGTGAATCTCGTCCCCAGCGCGGTCGGAGAAGTTTTCCCGGATCAGGTGGCGGCGGTTGGAGGTCGCGTAGATCAGCGTGTTTTCGGGGCGGACGGCCAGCCCGCCCTCCAGCACCGCCTTCAGGGAAGCGTAGGTGTCGTCCTCCCCCGTGAACGAGAGGTCGTCGATGAAGACGATAAACTTCATCGGGGAACCGGCAATCCGGTCCACCAGGAGCGGAAAATCCGCTAGGGATTTTTTCGGGATCTCGATCATGCGGAGGCCCCGCAGATAATATTCATTCAGCAGCGCCTTGACGGTCGAGGACTTGCCCGTCCCGCGGTCGCCGTAGAACAGGCAGTTGTTCGCGGGCAGCCCGTCCAGAAACGCCAGCGTGTTCTCGATCGCCGTCCTGCGCTGCAGCTCATACCCTTTCAGGTCCGCGAGGGTCGTGCGGTCGGGGTGCGCGACGGGGCGCAGCCGCCCCCCGCGCCAGATGAAAGCCCGGTAGCGCGCGTACGGCCCGCAGCCGTTCTGCCGGTAATACCGGGCGAACCGTTCCGCGCAGGCGCTGGCGTCGCCGGCCGCAGAATCGTCCCCGCCGCCGGTCTTCCAGCGGGGCAGAAGAATCTGATCCGCATCCTCCGCAAAGCCGGAACCGGCCAGCACCTGTTCCGGCGTCATCCGCGCGATCTCCTGCAAAACGGAAAGGTCCCTCAGGACCGCATCCATGGCCGAGGGGGGCAGCTTCTCCCCCGCCGCGCAGGCCAGAGAAAAGGCGTTTTCGTCCGACTGCACGGCTTCCCGGATGCAGCGGGAAAAGGATTCCGTCCCGTTCCGCGCGCTCAGCATCGAAAAGAAAGAGCCCCACGCACTCACAAAATCTCTTTCGGACCGGCCGGCCGCCCACAGCAGCCTGCAAAACGCTTTGGGAACCGCCTGTTCCAGCACGCCGCGGTAAACAGACAGAGAAGCCATCCTCATGGCTGCACGCTTCAATTGCTCCATTCTGCGATCTCCTCGGATCCGGACCGGACGCCATTGGGGCAGGCGTGTCCGTCCGCCCCTGTCGCAATCCGTCGGTTTTTATCTATTTTACGCTGTTCGGCGGCACCGTGTCAAGTTTACGCAGGGATTTCCAGGCGGCGCGGCCCCGCCGACAATCCCCGGGCAACCAGGAGCTCCCGACGCCGAGGGCGGTCCCGACATACAAAAAGCTCCCCCAACGCCATGGAGGAGCCTTCCGTTCAAGCAGACCGATTCAGTTTATCAGAACGCAGCTTCCTTTTCCCCCTTTTCCACCGTCTCCTTCTGGAAGCCGCCGTGTTTGGAATAGAGGACGGAGAGCGCAACGGCCGCCAGCAGGAGAAAGCCGAGAACGATCTTGCCGGCATTGAAGCCCTCGTAGCGGACGAGGATCGGGCCCGCGAGCAGCGAAACCATGTTGATGACCTTGATCATCGGGTTCAGGGCCGGGCCGGCAGTGTCTTTCAGCGGATCGCCGACCGTGTCGCCGACGACGGCCGCTTTATGGGCAGGCGAGTTCTTGCCGCCGTACGCGCCGTCTTCGATGGTCTTCTTCGCATTGTCCCACGCGCCACCGGAGATGGACATGAACACCGCCAGCGCCTGTCCGGAAAGGATCACGCCCGCCAGAGCGCCGCCGAGCGCCTCGACGCCGAGGAAGAGGCCGACGATCAGCGGGACCAGCACGCAGATCGTGACCAAAGTGATCAGCTCCTTCTGGGCGGAAACCGTGCAGATGCTGACCGCATTGGTATAGTCCGGCTTTACCTTGCCCTCCATCAGCCCGGGGATACGGAACTGGCGGCGGACTTCGTTTACGATCTTGGAAGCCGCGCGGGCCACCGCGTTGATGATCAGCGAGGAGAACAGCCACGGCGCGGCCATGCCGATCAGCGCGCCGATGAAGACGATGGGCTGGGAAATGCGGATGCCCGTGCTCATCAGCGTGGCGTTGGCCGCGACATTCATCTGGGTCTGTACCGCCGAAACGTCCGTGAGGAAAGAACCGAACAGGGAGACCGCGGCGATCACGGCGGAGCCGATGGCGACGCCTTTGGTGATGGCTTTCGTCGTGTTGCCGACGGAGTCGAGGTCGCCCAGAGTCCGGCGCTGAGCGGGCTCAAGGCCGGCCATTTCCCCGATGCCGTTCGCATTGTCGGAGATGGGCCCGAAGGAATCCATCGCCACGTTGTTGCCCGTCAAAGTCAGCATGCCGATGCCGGTCATCGCGACGCCGTAGAGGATGTAGGTCGTCGGGTGGCCCCAGTAGATCAGCACGGAAGCGAGGATCGTGAGCGCGATGATGACCGTCTGCCAGACGGAGACCTCATAGCCCACCGACAGGCCCCTGAGGATGAGGGTGGCAGCGCCGCCGGAATTCGCCGCGCCGGCGATGCCTTTTACCGGCTTGTAGCGGGTGTCCGTGAAATACTTGGTGACTTCATCGAGCAGAATGGCGAGGACGATGCCGACGGCGACCGAAAGGAATGCGCGCCATTCGTGCATATAGAACTGGGCGAGAAGGAAAAACGCAACCAGGCAGATAGCCGCCGAAGTGTAGAAGCCCCTGTTGATGGAGGACATGGCGTTCTGGTCCTCCGAATTCTTCTTGCCTTTGACGGTATAGGTGCCGATGATGGAAGAAAAGACGCCGATGCCGCGGACCAGCAGCGGGAACACAATCCATTTGATCTCATGCGTCAGGGAAACCAGCGCGCAGCCGAGGATCAGGCCGGAAACGATGGTCACTTCATAGGATTCAAAGATGTCCGCCGCCATCCCCGCGCAGTCGCCGACATTGTCGCCCACGAGGTCCGCAACGACGGCCGCGTTTCTCGGATCGTCCTCCGGGATGCCCGCCTCCACTTTGCCGACCAGGTCGGCGCCGACATCCGCGGCCTTGGTGTAAATGCCGCCGCCGACCCTCATGAACAGGGCGATCAGCGTGCCGCCGAATCCAAAGCCGAGAAGAACGTCAGGAGAAGAAATCCCGAAGATAATGAAAATGATCGTGCCCCCGAAAAGCCCCAGGCCGTCCGTCAGCATGCCGGTGATGGTGCCCGAACGGTAAGCCAGCTTCAAAGACTCCGCAAAGCTCCTTGCCGAGGCGGCCGCGACGCGCACATTGCCCTGCACCGCCATGCGCATTCCGAACTGCCCGACCATCATGGAGAAGGAAGCGCCCATAATAAAGGCGATCGCCCTCCCGAAGCCGATGATCATCTTGATGGTGCCGGCATCAAACTGACTGAAGCGTTCCGTCGCCTCTGCCGAAGGTGGTATGACGTACACGGAAAAGAACAATACTATGGTCAGAACCGCGATAAATGGGACGATTGTCTTGAGTTGCCGATTGAGGTAAGCGTTCGCACCCTCCCGGATGGCGTTCCAGATCTCCTGCATCTTCGGGGTTCCCTTTCCCGCCTTCATGATCTGCGTTCTCAGCAGAAGAGCATACCCCAGACCCAGCAGAGAAATCAGCAGGACAACCCAGATTGCGGTGCTTTCAAAAACGCTTGCATTTTGTAGGCCCATGTTGATACCTTCCACCTTTCATTATTAGAACGTCATGTTGGACAAATAGGGGGTCAATATTGTGATTTTTCACTATCAAGTCTCATTATACACACATCTTTTGGTTGATAAATCCATAATATGAACAAATTATTAAGATTTCTTTTGGCTAATATTTGTCAATTTTTCACCTTGTAACTAAAACCTACTTTTAATTCTCATATGGGCATTATTCAACGGAGCAAACGGCTATGATTGTTAGAAGTAGAAGTGAGGAGGTCGAGTTATGCCCGCCACCCGGGGAAAGAAAGTGAACTGGAAAAGGGTTTTCAATATTTTCACGGTAGCACTTTCCGTCAGTCTGCTGGCTTACTTCTGCCTTTCCGACAACGGTCTGGTGACTCTGACGCAGCACATGCGCCAGTTCAGGATCGGCTGGCTGGTCGCGGGTTTCCTGTGCATGCTCGCCGATCTGTTCCTAGACACGTGCCTGATCTACGAATTCACGCGCGGCATCCGGCAGGACTACACGTTCGCCCGCGCTTTCAAGGTGTGCATGGTCGGGCATCTCTACAGCGCCATCACGCCGTTCCAGAGCGGCGGGCAGCCGATGCAGATTTACGTGATGACAAGGCAGCACGTCGACCCGGGGATGGCAACTTCCGCGCTGGTGCAGAAATTTTTTGTCTATCAGACGGGCATCGCCCTGTACAGCCTGTTCGCCATCGTCTTTCAGTTCGGGCACTTCAAGTCCACCCTGACCAGGCTGATGTGGGGCCTTACGATCACCGGATTTGTCGCACAGATCCTGATGGCAGCGCTTCTGATGATCATCTCCTTCAATCAGAAGATCACGCATGTCCTGTTGAACGCCGCCGCAAAGTTCCTCGCAAAGATCCATCTGATCAAGGATTACAACGTCACCATCGAATCCTGGAAAAAGCAGGTCGACATTTTCCATCAAAGCAACCAGGATCTATACAAAGGCAGGCGCATGCTGCTGAAGACCTACCTGCTGACCTTCCTGCAGCTGACCGCTCTGTTCACGGTTTCCTTCTGCATCTACCGGTCTTTCCATATCGGAAGGACGCCGGCGATCAACATGATCTGCTCGCAGGCTTTCGTGACCATGGTTTCTTCGCTGATTCCCCTGCCGGGGGCCGCAGGCGCCAGCGAGGGAAGTTTCTACGTGTTTTTCTCCGGCTATTTTACGCAGGAGACCGTCAAATCGGCCATCCTGCTGTGGCGGGTCATCACGTACTACGCGGTGATCCTCATCAGCGCGCCGTTCTCGAGGATCGCAAAAGACATGTGACGTTTGGAGCCCGGTTTCCGGCACATTCCGGAGCGGTTTAAATCTCAGAAAAAGGGTCAACTGCCATGACGTTTCAGAAGCGACTGTCCATCCTGACCGCGGCGGCTTTGATTTTCCTCGCATCCGGCTGCGGTGCCAGGGAAGACGCCGGCGTCCTTTTCCGCGAAGCAAAATCCAACGCAGAACAACTGCAGAGCTGCGACGCGACGTACAGCAGCACGCTGGACTTCACCGCCAACGGCAGCCGGCATACGTTTCAGTCCTCCGACCAATCCGTATACGTCGCGAAACCGTTCGCTCTGAAATCCACGCAGACCTACCAGAACAACGGGACGAACGGCAAAAGCGAGTCCTACACCGTATCGGAAAACGGGGGACTTTGGTTTTATTACAAGTCGGCTTCCGGATGGCAGAAAACGGGCGCACAAAATCTGGATACCTCCCCTTTTTCCCAGATCGACGTTCTGAACTTGATGAACAATGTGCAGAGCGAAAAATACGTCCGCGAAACGACGCTGGATTCGCGCAAGGTGCATAAAATCGAACTGGAACTGAGCAGCGAGGTGCTGCGCAGCACCATCGAAAATATCGTGACCGCTACGGGCATGTCCGAAAATTCCAAAACGATTGTCCAGACTTTGCTGAACAGCTCCCCCGCCCTTTACGGATACTGTTACATAGGGGCCGAAAACGGAGAGCCGGAGCATTTGGAACTGGATGCCACCGAAGCCTTGAACCGGATCTTTCAGAGCATCGACGGAAGCAATATAAAAATCAGCGTCCGCAAATATGAGGTTTCCGGAGCCATCACGAACATCGATCAGGCGTCGCCGGTCGTCCTGCCCGGCGACGCTAAAAATGCGCAGGCCGTGCAGGCTTTCGGGTGACAGACCCATAGGATACGAAGGAGGACAAACTGAATGGACCCATCCCTCGACATCGAAGGCCTGCGGAAAGAGCGCATTTTCGTCCGATACTGCCGCCGGCTTCGCGCTTTCGCGAAGCATGATACCGTTCTGATTGCCGTGAACGACACACCGTGCGGGAGCAAAAACTTTACCGCCGACGTCGCGGTGGAACTGATGCGCGTCGGACTCACGATTCCGCTGCACGACAAATTCCGCTGTTCCTACGCCGCGATTATAGATGAGGGCTCCCTTGTGTTTGAGGGCATCTCGCAGACAAACAAGATCAGTTTTTCGTGCGATCTGGGCGGCGTAAGCGTGGGTGTGGAAAGTTTATGCTTCTGCGGGGCAGAGGGGGTGCGCAGAGCCAAAATCGTCGTGAACGGACAAACTCTTGACGGCGACAGACGGGGGATTTTGTTTGTCGTTTTTGATAAAAAGTCCCGCGAAGTGCTGGATTCAGTCGTCTTTGATACATATCCTGAAGAGATTGCCTGTTTCAGATCCGGCGACAGTCCGGTCGTCGCAGAATTCAAAGCTCGTCATCCCGGCGTGGTGTTTCTCTCCCCGGTCTATCCATCCTTTCCGGAGAAGGATCTGAGCGCCAACGAAAAGTTTATTGTTGAAAATAAAATTACTTTCGGCGCCATCAAAGCAAACGCGGAAACCATGAAAACCGCATTGAACGAATTTATCGAGACGCCGGAGGGAATACGCGAAGTGCTCAGCACGCCGACGGCGTATATCGGTACGGACGGCGCAAGACATCTGTGCGACTGCTCCGGCAGGTATCTCAACGTAGCGAACGGCCATCGTTCCACGGTGAATCAACCCGCCGCTGCGAAGCGGACAATCTACACGGTGGGCGGCTGCGGCATTTTGGGAATCGGGGTGCGCGATGCGGGGACGCTTGCCTCAAAACTTCAGAAAATCTTGAATGAACAAGCGCCGGAACAGGGGTTCATCGTTGAAAATTACGGTTTCTTTTTGGACGGGACGAATGTAGACGAAGAATTGACGGCGGAATTGAATTCGCTGCCGCTGAAAGCGGGCGATATAGTCGTCGGTTACGGAGACGGTATCCGCACAGGCAGCGCGGAGTTATTTAACCGGCCCCACCGCTATGGAGAGTTATTCTTTGACACGGCGCACTATACCGAAACCTGCTACCAGTTGGTCGCCGGACAGATCTTTGAAACTCTCCGGGCGCATCACTTCTTCCGGGATAAGCTGACAGCCGTTGAAACGCAAGCCCATCCCGATGGAAGGGTCGCAAACTACGGCCTTTCGCCGGAGCAGATGCGTGCTTTGCAAACGTACAAGTCGGATCTCGCTGTATTCTACGAGCAACAGTTTGCGGGTGCCGACGTGCCGCCGCGTATCGGGGCGATCGTCATGAACTGCAATCCATTCACGCTCGGCCACAGGTACCTGATTGAACAAGCCGCCGCGAAAGTGGATTTTCTCGTCGTCTTTGTCGTGCGCGAGGATAAATCATTTTTCCCATTCGACGACAGGTTCGATCTCGTCGACAAAGGGACCGCCGATTTGCCGAATGTCGGAATCACCGAAAGCGGGCAATTTATCATCTCTACGCTGACGTTTCGCGAATACTTCAACAAGTCGGAGTTTCAGGACAGATTGGTTGACAGTTCAACGGATGTAACGCTGTTCGCACGCGAAATTGCTCCGGCGATGCACATCTCTGTGCGTTTCGCCGGTTCGGAGCCTTTCGATCGGGTGACCAAGCAGTACAACGATACGCTTGCGGCCATTTTGCCGCGCGCTGGCATCGCATTTGAAGAAATCCCCCGCCTTGAGATCGACGGCAGAGCCGTCAGCGCGTCACATGTCCGAGAGTTGCTGAAAGCGCATGATTTTGATTCCATAGCGCGGCTCGTACCGGAAACGACCCTCGTGTATTTGCGGGAAAGATTCGCCTCGAGGAAGGAAACAGCTCATGGCAAATGTGACGGATTTTCAGACGGCGACGAAAATTCTTGACTTTTGCGATCATTGCAAGTAAAATAGTCAAGTACGGCTTCCTGCCGTTTGTTTCACAATTTTATATCCGGAGAGGTATCGAAGTGGTCATAACGGGGCTGACTCGAAATCAGTTTGAGAGCAATCTCACGCGGGTTCGAATCCCGCCCTCTCCGCCACAAAAATGCAAGCAAAGAGATCTGAACCCTCTTCGGTTCAGATCTCTTTGCTTCACGGTATAAAAATGATATAATTTCCATTGAGAATACGGGGAGCCAGTTCCATTTGCAGGACGGTCTTCATTGGCATATTGTTTTGTGATATTACGGAGTGACAGTGGCGGAATTTCAAGGCAGGTGAACAGCGATGGGCACACAAAGCATATACAGCACAATTCGTGAGGCCATGAATAATGAGGGTCGACTTCCGTGCGACTTCGAGCTTCCACACGAGGAAGCCGCGCCCAGCGAAATCAAGTTTATGGTGGGCGCAAAAGACGGAATTGGCGTATTTCACATGTCTCCGAAAAATCCGGAAAAAGTTGTCGAGAAGATACTGGGTTTCATCAAGTCCGGCAGGATGGAGAAGATCGCGCCGATTATCGGCACATATGGCTTCCTTCAGCTTATCGACCCTATGCTGTCAGCAATTCGGGAAAACGCGACCGAAGTTGATTCAGCCCGTGTCGGCGCATATGCCGAATCGCTTGCCTTTGAAAGCGGCGACGAGGAACTGGTGAAATTGGGCATCGCTCTGCTCGGACTGTTTGACTGGAGCGATTCGCCTGAAATGCAGGATAAAATAATCACGCTCGGGCTGTATGAAGAGTTCACACTTTATGCTGTCGCCGCTGCCGCCGACTGGAATAATGGAAACGACGTGATCTTCAAAATTGCCAAAAAAGTAGACGGCTGGGGCAAAATACACGCCGTAGAAAGGCTTGAACCCGAGACGGATGAAATCCGCGAGTGGATTCTGCGCGACGGCTGTTCAAATGCGGTCATGGACGCGTACCTCGGATTGGAATGCGCAAACAAAGGCAATTTGATTGGAGCGCTGCGCCGGGATGTCTTGGATGCCGGCCTTTTTGAAAGCATCGGCATTATCATTGACGCTTTACTGGACGAGGGACCCGTGGAGGGAATAAGCGCGTATGAACACGCCGAGGAAGCGTTGCTGCGGTATCTGCAATTCGCGGAAACGTACGCTGTCTCGCTAAAGCATCTTTGGCGCGTTCTGAATGTGAGGCTGTTTCTCGATAGCGCTGAATTATCCAACAAAGAGGAACTGTTGCGGTTGTGCGCAGAAATAAGCGGAAGGCCCGATTGGCGGGAGCAAATCATGTCGACGCTGAGCGACCCGGACAACGAAGACTTCTTTTATGCGGATAACGCGGCAAGCCGTTTGAATATTGATGTGACAGATTTAATCTATCAGGCAATCAAGAAAGACCCCATTAAGAACGGCGGTTATATGTCGCAGGCGTTTCACAATGCCGATTATGCGAGAAAACTGACCGCACTGTATGAAAAGGTTCTGCCGCTCGATCAAATGGCGGCGGGCATGGGAGAATATCTGTTTTCACCCTCTTTGAACCAAGAATGTAACTGTCTTGATTCGATTTTACAGGAACTCAGGGCCTATCCGCTGATGGGCGAGAAATTGGTACGGGCGGGGCTGCAGTCGCCTGTGACAAGAAACCGCAACTTTGCTTGCAGTGTGTTGGAAGAATGGAGCAAAACACTCGGCCGGTCGGCGGCATTGTTTTCACCGGATTTGTATGCGGTGCTGAGGAGCGTCGCTGCTGTCGAGGTCAATGCCGACACCCAAAAGACGATGACGAGTTTAATCAAATGGGTTAAATAGGACAAGAGGGCCGAGATGGAAAGCAGAAGCAAGATGGTCGTTCTGCCCTGCGACTGTAAGTGATGTATGTTTGTGGCCGAAAAGACGAAGTGGGAAGACGGAGACATCAGTTACAGCCTATCCATCCAAGATTCGCGTTACGACCATAATTACAACACGGTATGGGGCAGGATCAAACACGCCGCCGCCCCGCTGTTCGGCAAGCCGGTTTACTTCAACGATGTCTACATCGACGACGAGGGAAAATTCAAAAAACTTGTCGGTGACCTATCTGAACTGATAACTGACGATTGAAATCCGAAAGGAGCGTCCTATGCCATACATCCCAAAGGCACACGAAAAGTATAACCT
>DAINSB010000013.1:0-26906 GCA_036741535.1 Caproicibacter sp.
CCCTCCAGCTCTTCGTTCACTATGTCGTCGGGATTATTTAAGATTCGTTGCATACCGTAACATCCCTTTTGTTAAATTTTGGGGCCGCCGCCTCGTCGGACGGCCGCATGGCGGACCGTAAAACCGTTTTAGCCAAAAATAGAGGATTCTGTCGAGAAATCGGAGGGAAGCGGCGGCCCTGTATGATGGAATGACTTACAATCAGAATTTGAAAGCGATCTTGAAGTCGCCGTATTTGCCGGTCGCATAGTCGAACGCTTTTCCCCACTCGTCAAGGCTGAAGAAGGTCCGGATCACGCCGTTCGTCCTGAGGTTCCCGTTGCAGATGTTGTCGATGACGAACGGGAAGCAGTACGGGCTCAGGTGGACGCCCAGGACGTCCAGCTCCTTTTCGTCGCTGATGACGGACCAGTCCACGGTGGTCGGCTCCGCGAACACGCTGAACTCCACGAAGCGGCCCAGCTTCCGGACCATGGCGAGCCCCTGCAGCACGCTCGACGGGTGGCCCGTCGCCTCGATGTAAATATCGCAGCCGTAGCCGTCGGTCAGCTTCATGATCTCGGCGGTGACGTCCGTATTTTTCGGGTTGAACACCAGATCCGCGCCGAATTCCTTCGCCTTTTGCAGCCTGGAATCGACCATGTCCAGAACGATCAGATGCTTCGGATTCTTCATCCGCGCATAGGTGATCATCCCGAGGCCGAGGGTCCCGGCGCCGGAGACGACGACGGTGTCTTCGCAGCCGATCTGCGCGCGGTCGACGCAGTGCTTGGAGCAGCTGTACGGCTCGATGAGCAGCGCCTTTTCCAGCGGGAGGTCCTCCGGGACCCGGTGGACGATCGCCGTTTTCGGGAAGCGGACGTACTCCGCCATGCCGCCGTTGGTCTCTTTCTGGAAGCCGAACAGGTAATGCGGCTGGCACATCCAGTAATGGCCGTCTTTACAGTATCTGCATTTTCCGCAGGGGACAATCTGGTCGGCCGTGACCCGCTCGCCGACCTTGTAATCCGCGACGTTTGCGCCGACTTCCACGATATGGCCGAGAAGCTCGTGCCCCGGAATGAACGGGGGCCTCACCCACGAGGGCTTGGTTCCGTCGCCCCAGAACCTCGCGGCGCCGTGCTGGCACTTCAGGTCGCCGGCGCAGATGCCGCAGCCCTCCGTTTTGACGATCATATCGTCAGGGCCGCACTCCGGAGTCGGGAACGAAGACTCCAGACGGTAATCCCCCTTGCCATAGGCAACCAGCGCCTTCATGGTCTTCGGATAGTTTGACATAAAAAACAATCTCCTTTTCTTGAATTTGCCGGCAGAGGCAGTGATGGAACGGCGGCAGTCCTGCCGGCCCGCCGCCGGAAACAGCCGGGTTGAAAATCGCCGGCCGCACGGTCCGGAGTCAGGCGCGGATCCTCTCGCCCGTCTTCGGGTCAAACAGGTGCGTGCGCTCGGCATGAAAAAGAAGCCGGATGATCTGGCCCTGTTGGTAATACACGTCGTCCTCCGTGATCAGGTTCAGAAGCGATTTGCCGATCCGGACGCTGATGTGGCGCTCGTCGCCCAGGTCCTCGTAGACGGCGACGGGCACGGCCGTGCTCGCGGCGCTGTCGTCCGCGATCAGCACGTCCACCGGACGGACGCCCAGGATCACGCTCATCCCGTCGCGGACGATGGACGCGTACCGCTGCGGGACCTCGATGCGGACGTCGCTGCCCTCGAAGGAGAACAGGAAGCGGCCCTCCGTCCGGAGGATCGTCGAGGGCAGCAGGTTCATCGGCGGCTCGCCGATGAACCCCGCCACGAAGACGTTGGCCGGGTCGTCGTACACTTCGAGCGGGGTCCCCATCTGCTGCAGTTCCCCGTCTTTCATGATCACGATGCGGTCGGCGAGGGACATGGCCTCCATCTGGTCGTGCGTCACGATGATCGTCGTGCATTTGATCTCGTGGTGAAGCCGCTTGATCTCCTGCCGGAGGGTCTGGCGCATCTTGCCGTCCAGGTGGCTCAGCGGCTCGTCGAGCAGCAGCAGGCCCGGCCTCCGGACGATGGCGCGGGCGATGTTGACCCGCTGTTTCTGCCCGCCGGAAAGGGCCGTCGGCTTTTCTTTCAGCAGGTCGTCGACCCGCAGCAGCGGCGCGACGTAGTCGATGGATTTTTTGATCTCCTGTTCGCCGATCTTCTTCGCGCGCATATTGAACGCCAGATTGTCGTAGACGCTCAGCGGCGGGTACAAGGCGTAATCTTCAAACGCGAGCCCGATGTTCCGGTCCTTCGGCAGGAGGTCGTTGATCCTGACGTCGTTGATGTAAACGTCGCCGTCGGTGATCTTTTCAAGACCCGCCACCATGCGGAGCGTGGTCGATTTTCCGCAGCCGGAGGGGCCGAGGATGCCGATGAACTCGCCGTCGTTGCAGGAAAACGAAAGGTTTTTCACGGCGAAACCGTTGTCGACGCTTTTATGGAACAGCTTTTTCCGCACGTCGTATTTTTTATAGACATTTTTTAACGTTAACTGTGCCAAAATTCCGCACCTTGCCTTCCGCTCGTCAGCTGCGCAAATAGCGGTCCATGTCGCTTCTGACGATGAATTTCTGGGTCTCGTAGTCGAAATAGATGAAATTCTTTTCGTTGAACCGGAGATAAACCTCCTGATCCAGCTCCGCCTTCGTGTTGTTGGGCGCGACCAGCCTGATCTTCGTGCCCAGCGCCTCCACCGTCATGACCACCTTGTTGCCGATCGGCTCGTTGGCGTAGACCGTGCCGCGGATCCAGTCCCGCCCCTCCTGCTGGAAACTGAAGCCGATGTCGTTCCCGCGGATTCCGACATCCAGCTTTTTGGCGCCCTTTTCCAGCTCGGGCACCACGTCCGCGCACGGGGTCAGGGTCACTTCTCCGTCGAAGGCCTTCAGCCGCACGGAACCGCCCTCCGCCGTAAGCTCCGCCGGGAAGAGGTTGATCTCCGGCTCGCCGAACAGCTTCGCCACGAACTCGTTGCTGGGCAGATAGAACATCTCGTGCGCCGTGCCGGTCTGCTCGAACCTGCCGTGGTTCAGGACCGCGACCCGGTCCGCCAGCGACATGGCCTCCGTGTAGTCGTGCGTCACGTAGATCGTCGTGGTGTTGAACGCGCTCTGCATCTCTTTGAGCTCGCTGCGCATGAAGTGGCGCAGCTTCGCGTCCAGATGGGCCAGCGGCTCATCCATCAGATAGACGTTCGGCGTTCTCACCAGGCACCTGCCGAGCGCCACGCGCTGGCGCTGGCCGTTTGAAAGCTCGCCCGGCCTGCGGTCGAGCAGCTGTTCGATGCTCATCATCTTGGCCACTTTGACGACCGCCTTCTGGACATCCTCCTCGCTCTCCCGGTGAAGCCTGCTGCGCAGGGGGGAGGCGATGTTGTCGTAGACCGTCTTCTGCGGGTAGAGGGCGTAGTTTTCAAAAACCATGGAGATATTGCGGTTCAGCGGCTCGACGTGGTTGACGATTTTTCCGTCGATCCTGACCAGGCCCTTCTGCGGGAACTCGATGCCCGCGATCGTCTTCAGAAGCGTCGTCTTTCCGGCGCCGGCGGGGCCGAACAGCACAAAGAACTCGTTGTCCCGCACACAGAGGCTGATGTCGTCCAGCGCGGTTTTGTCCCCGTATGTCTTGGTGATATGCTCCAGTTCGATCTGAGCCATCCTCATGAACCTCCCATTATCCTTTGACTGCGCCGAAGCTCAGCCCGCGGACCAAATGTTTCTGAATGAAGAGACAGCCGATCACTTCCGGCAGCACCGCGATGGTCGAGGCGACCGCGACCTGGCCGTAGTGGACGGTGTCGGACGCGAGATAACGCAGGGACGTGATGGTGATCGTCTGGATATTGGAGCCGCTCAGGATCAGCGGGAAAGTGAAGTCGTTCCACGCGAAGATGAAAGCCAGAAGGCCCACCGACACCAGCCCGGGCTTCACCAGCGGCACCAGCGTCTTCAGGAAGATCTCGTACCATTTGTATCCGTCCAGTTGCGCCGCCTGCTCGATCTCGACGCTGATGTCCTCGAAATACCCGCGCAGGACCCAGATCAGCAGCGGCATGGTGACGAGCTGATAGACCCAGATCAGGCCGAAATAGGTGTCGTACAGGCCGATCTTCTGAAAGATCAGGAACACCGGCAGACACACGAGGATTTCGGGGGCAAACTTGAAGGAAAGGATGGTGAACGCGACACTCTCCTTGCTTTTGAACTGATAGCGAGCGAGGGCATAGGCGACCGGCACCCCCGCGACGATGGTGATGAGCACGGCGAACGCCGAAACGACGAAGTTCTGATAGAACGCCTTGAAGTAATCCGTGCCGATCAGCACGGCGGAATAGTTGGCCGTGGTGGGATGGAACCGGAAGACCGTCGTATACATCTCCGTATCCGGCTTGAAAGAGCAGAGCACCATCCACAGCAGGGGAAACAGCGCGAACACCGCGTACAGCGTGAGGCCGAGGTTCCGCCCGACCGCCCCGAGCACCTTCCGCTTTTTCCGTTTGTTGTAGCTGCTCACCAGTTTTGAATCGATCTCATTCTTGTTATTCACTACCGCTCGCCTCCGTTATAAGCCCTCCGCCTGCCGGGCCAGTTTGCGCTGTCTCTTGACGATGGCTTTGGCGGAATAATTGATGATCAGCCACAACACCAGCAGATAGGGCATCGCGACGCCTACCCGTGAATATTTGAACGCCGTCATGTAAGCCGTCAGCGAAATATTCATCAACGAATCTCCCGGCCCGCCTTTCGACAGGGAAAAGATGACTGCGAATTCCTGCAGCGCGGCCATGAGCCTGAACAGAAGCGCGATGTACATGAAAGGCTTCAGCATCGGGAAAGTAAGGGTCTTGAACGTGAACCATGCGCTGGCACCGTCCACCTGCGCCGCTTCAAAAGGCGACTTCGGCAGGGACTGGATGCCGGCCAGAACCAGAAGCAGAATAAAGGGCGTGTTCACCCACGTGTCGATCAGGACCGCCGTAAACATGGAAGTCCGGTAGGACGAAGCCCACGGGAAATTGAAAACGCCGAACAGATTCAGGAATTTCTCCAGCACGCCGACCGTGTTGGAGGTCATCAGCTGCCAGATCAGGACCGCGATCGCCGGCGCCACCATCAGCGGAAAAACGAACAGGACTTTTAAAATCTTGCTGTAAAACGTATCTTTTTTCAGCAGCAGGGCCACGACGGTGCCCAGAACCATCTGGACCGCGGTGGCGCTGACCCCGTAGACCAGGGTGACCAGAAGCGCATGGTAAAACTCCGAGTCCGTCAGCATCGAAATCCAGTTCCTGAGCCCGATAAAATGCCACGTGATGCTTTTAAAAGAGAAATTCGTGAAAGAGAGGAGAATCGCAAGGACGAACGGAATCATGATTCCGATCAAGATGATCATGCCCGGAGCGATGATGTAGAACGGCCTTCTTCTGATGTTCTTCGGTATTTCGTTGTAGTTCACGGAACTGCTTTTTTTAGTTGGCATCTCCACTTGCCTCCGTTGTTCATTCTCGAAGTATTTCCATATGCCGCACAGGCGCCGTTCCACGGCGCCGCCCGCGCGGCATACTTCCATACTCCTTCCGGTAAAATCGGAAACGGAAATCATCCGAATTGACAAAAGCCGACGGTTGGCAAAACTCCTGTATTAGCCTACATCAATATCCGCTACCGCTTTGTCCATCTTCTTTTTCAGATCGTCCATGCCGGCCTGCACGCTGGAATACTTTCCGGCCACGATGTCCTGCAAAGTCGCGGCCCAGTCCGTCGTCGTTTCAAAGAAAGAGGGCTGCGGGGTAAAAAGGATCGTGGAGTTGTCGATGGTGGCTTTGAAGGCTTCCAGATAGCCGGGCTGCTTGCTCATCTTGTCGGAATAATCGCTCGAATTGATCACGGATTCGCGGCAAGGGTCGAGGCTGGTCTTCGTGATGGTCGCATAGTGCGCGAAGTCCTTGGAGGTGAAGTACTGGATGAAGTACCACGCGGCCCCTTTGTTCTTCGAGGCGCTGTTCAGGGCGAGCGCCCAGGTCCAGAAGTTGGATTTCGG
Source organism: Caproicibacter sp. (assembly GCA_036741535.1). Classification (GTDB taxonomy): domain Bacteria; phylum Bacillota; class Clostridia; order Oscillospirales; family Acutalibacteraceae; genus Thermocaproicibacter. The sequence goes on from DAINSB010000013.1 coordinate 6,058, forward strand.
CTTGTCGCCCTCTTTGACGACGGGGATGGTCGTGAACGCGAGGTTGCCGGCCTCCTGGGAAGCGCCTTTCCAGTTCTGCTGCGCGGCGACTGCGTCGGAGTCGAGCATCATGGCGGCTTTGCCGGCGCCGAGGTCCGCGCTGCAGTCGTACCAGGTGTAGCTCGACCAGCCGGGCGCGCATCCGGTCTTGACCAGGTTGGTCCAATAAGTGGTCATCTTCACCGCTTCCGGCGAATTGACTTTGGAGACGAGCTTGCCGTTGTCAACCGCGAAATCGGTCGCCCCGTAGTTCGCATAGGTGCTCATGTATCCGGGGTGGATCGTGCCCCAGTCGCGGGCGCCGCGGATCGCGAGGCCGTAGGAGCCGCTGCCGTTCCAGCCCTTCAGTTTCTTCGCCGCGTCGGCCAGCTGGTCCAGGGTCTTCGGGACCTGCAGATTCAGCTTTTTAAACGCGTTTGTGTTGTAAGCGAGGAAATAGATTTCAGACATCAGCGGGAGCCCCAGCTGCTTGCCGGTGCCGACCTTGCTGCCGGCCGTGCCGTTCCACTTCAGGGCGTTCACGACGCTGGGGATGAAGTCGTTGTAATCGTAGCCAGATTCCGTCGCGCCGGCGTCGTTGATATAAGTGGACAGATCGTCCACATAGCCCGCCGAAGAATAGTCCCACAGCTGGTACGCGCCGGACATGAATACGTCCGGATCGCCGCTGCGGCTGGAAAGCGACGTGGAGACCTTATCGAAATAGTTCGCTTCGGGTGTCACGGTATGCACCACTTTAATGCCCGTCTGCGCCTCGAAATCCGACATCTTGGCGATGATCGGGTCCGAGCAGAAATGCTGCACGAAAGAGACCTTCAGGGTCGTGCCGGAATATTTCTTCCAGTTGAATGCGCCGGACGCCCCCGACTTGGCCGCCGCGGACACCGTGGACGCGGCGCCGCCCGTCGCCGCCGTGCTTGCAGTAGTCCCGCCGCCGGAACATCCCGCAAGGGAACTGGACACCAAGGCCAAAGCCAATAAAATTGCCGCTTTTTTCTTGAGTCGCATTTAATACAACCTCCCTAAACTGAAAATTGACCATGAATTTTTGCCTTCTTCGGCTTTTCCTTATGCATTCTAACATAGCGTTTCTGCATTTAAAATCGATTATCTTTTTATTATCATCAATCTGTTTAACTTAGTTCCGAGATTTTATAAAATTTTATGGATTATAGAAAAATCATATTAAGTCGCCAAAATTTTAACAGCAGATCCCCGCGGGCGGATTCCCGGCGGAAAAAGAATCCTGTCGCATTTCCGCGATATTTCGTATTTTTTCTCCCGACAAGTCTTCATGTTTTCATAAATATGCCGATATATAAAATAAAGAGAAAGTCATACAAAAAAAGTAGTGTCTCTTAAAAATTTTAGACAAATTTATCTAAACGAATAGGGGATGGAGATTATGACTCGGTTTAAATCTCTCAAGACGAAGCTGCTGGTATCCATCATTGCGATCGTATTTCTGACCGCCGTTCTGAACCTGGCTGTCGGCATCTACGCGAGCAATCAGAGCATCACCCAGAACGTGAACAGCGACCTGCGCTCGATCGGGCAGGCGGCGGATGTCGCCATCAACAATTATATGGACTTCATCCGGGCCGACATCCAGGCGGCCGCGAAGTCCGACATCATCGGGCAGGCCGGCACCTCCCAGGTGGATCAGCTGAACATGCTGAACAAGCAGAAGGAGGGGCTGAATTTCAAATCCATGAGCCTGGCGAAGCCGGACGGCACCATCGTCAGCAACGACAGCAGCCTGAACGGGAAAAGCGTGCTCGGGCAGGAGTATTTCACGAAGGCCCTGCAGGGGGGGACCTACATCTCCCCCGTGACCTACGACCTCAATAAAAAGCTCTGCATCATCGTCAGCACGCCCGTTTCCAACAACAACGGCTCCCAAGGGGTGCTGATGGCGTCCCTCGACGCCGAGTCGTTCAGCAATGTCATCAAAAACATCGTCGTGGGGAAAACCGGAAACGTCTTCATCCTCGACAAAACGGGGACCTTCGTCGCCAATATCCGACCGGCGCTCGTGGAGCAGCGGCAGAATTTCATCGAGAAAAGCAAGACCGACAGCTCCTACGCCACCTCGGCGGCCGTGTACCGGAATATGATCGCGGGCAAAACCGGGACGGAGACCTACCCCTACGAGACCGGCGACCGGATCTGCTACTACGCGCCGATCAAAAATACGGACGGGTGGTCGTACGGCGTCGTCGCCCCGATCGTGGAGATGACCTCCTCCATCCGGTGGACCATCCTGGGCCTGAGCATTTCGTCCCTCGTGTGCATCATCCTCGGCTCCCTGCTGGCCCTGTTCCTGACCAAGACCATCACCAGGCCGATCTTTTCGGTCTGCGACCGGCTGAAGCTGCTGTCGGAGGGCGACCTCCACACCCCTACGGTCGAAGTCAAGACAAAGGACGAAACCGGCGTTCTGGCGGATTCCCTGAACCGGACCGTACTGGCGCTGCGCCGGTATATCAACGAGATCACGAGGGTCCTGCACGAGATCGCGCAGGGCAATATGCTCGTGGAGGTCAGCGACTTCAAGGGCGACTTCGTCCCCATCCGGGAATCGCTTTCCTCCATCCTGCAGAGTTTACAAGAGATGCTGTCTGAGATCAACACGGCCTCCGAGCAGATCCTGACGGGCGCGGAAGGGGTCTCGAACAGCGCGCAGGCGCTGGCGCAGGGCTCGTCGGAACAGGCGAGCTCCGCGGAGGGGCTCTCTTCGACGATTTCGGAGATCTCGGGCCACGTCAAGGCGAACGCGGTCCAAGCCGAGAAAGCGAACCAGCAGGTCCTCGTCATCCGCTCCGAGATAGACGCAAGCCAGGAGTCCATGGATGAAATGGTCTCCTCCATGACGAAGATCAACAACGCGTCCCGCCAGATCGAGAAAGTCACCAAAGCGATCCAGGACATCGCCTTCCAGACCAACATCCTGGCGCTCAACGCGGCGGTGGAGGCGGCGCGGGCCGGGGAAGCCGGCAAAGGGTTCGCCGTCGTCGCGGACGAGATCAGGAATCTCGCCGTAAAGAGCGCGGAAGCCGTCAAGAACACCGCCCTGCTGATCGGGAACTCCATCTCGGAAGCGGGGCAGGGAACGTCCGTGGTCCAGCAGGCGGCGAACTCTCTCTCCCAGGTGGTGGACGGCATCAAGGCCATCACGGAAAGCGTCGGGCAGATCGCCAAATCCTCCGAGGAACAGTCCGAGAAGATCAAGCAGGTGGAAACGCACACGGCGCAGATCTCCGCGGTCGTGCAGAACAACTCCGCCACGGCGGAAGAAAGCGCGGCGGCCAGCGAAGAGCTTTCCGGCCAGGCGCAGGAGATGAAAAAGCTCGTCGGAAGATTCCGCCTGTGACGCGGGCGCGGAGCGGGCCGGAACCCGCGCCGCGTCCCTTCGCGGGGATTGCTTTTTTTCAGATCCGTGATAAAATAAGATCACAAAAGCTGTATCGGAGGATGTGTATTCAATGAAGGAGACCGTACGCGACGTAGACGTATACGAAAAGCAGAAAAAGCTGCTCGAGCTGCTCTCGGGTCTCGGCAGCGCCGCCGTGGCCTTTTCGGGCGGCGTGGATTCGACGTTCCTGCTGTACTCGGCCTTCCAGGCGCTGGGGGACCGGGTGCTGGCCGTCACGGCAAGGTCGCTCAGCTTCCCCGAGCGCGAGCTGCACGAAGCGGAGCATTTCTGCCGCGAAAAGGGCATTGCGCAGGTCGTCGTCGATTCCGAGGAACTGAAGATCGAGGGCTTTTCCCACAATCCGGTGAACCGCTGCTACCTGTGCAAAAGCGAGCTCTTCACGAAGATCCGCAAGATCGCCGGAGAGCACGGCATCACGAACATCCTGGAGGGCTCGAACGCGGACGACACGGGCGACTTCCGCCCGGGGCTGCGGGCCGTGGCGGAGCTCGGCATCCTGAGCCCCCTGCGGAAGATCGGGCTGACCAAGGCGGAGATCCGGCGGCTTTCGCGGGAGCAGGGCCTGCCGACCTGGAACAAACAGTCCTTCGCCTGCCTGTCTTCCCGCTTCCCGTACGGCGACGAGATCACGCCGGCGAAACTGCAGCGGGTGGACAAAGCCGAGCAGTTCCTGCTGGATCAGGGCTTCCGGCAGGTGCGGGTGCGGGTGCACGGCGACCTCGCGCGCATCGAAACGGACGCGGCGGGTTTTAAGAAGCTGGCGGACGAGGCCCTGCGCACGGCCGTTTACGACCGGCTGCGGGCCCTGGGTTTTACCTATGTCTCGCTGGACCTGAAAGGCTACCGGACCGGCAGCATGAACGAGGTCCTCACCGAAAAGGACCGGACCGACGCGGGCGTGGGCGCCTAGCGGACGGCGGACCAAAAAACGCAAACATAGAAAACGGGGCCGCGCCGATCTGGCGCGGCCCTTCCCCGTCCCGGCGGCGGCATCCGGAAAACGGACGACGACCGACATGCGCGATTTCTCCGACAAAAGCAGCTTCCGGCCCCCCTTCTCTGTACTATTTTCCTCCCTCCCCGCATACCTATTAGCAACTGGAGCGGTTTGGAGGGTGGAACAGTGAAAGGCATCGTTGAGGAACGGGCTGTTGAGCTCGGCGAATATATTATCGAAAACCGAACGACCGTGCGGGCCGCCGCTAAGAAATTCGGCATCAGCAAATCCACGGTACATAAGGATGTCGCGCAGCGTCTGAAATCCATCGATCCGCAGCTGTACCGCAAAGTCAAGGTCGTGCTGGAGTACAACAAGGCCCAGCGGCACATCCGGGGAGGAATCGCCACAAGGCTGAAATATAAAAAAGCGGCATGCCCCCAAAGCCAGGGCCGGGCGTGAAGCGGGCGGCGTGCCGCCGCAGTCAAGCCCCGCCGTTCGGTACGGCGAAAAAAATAAACCTATCTTGGCGCGAGGGTCGAAAGCAACTCCCGGCAGGGTTCGTCGCCCGCTGCCGCGCACACAGCCGGTCGAGAGCGTTCAAAGGCAAAGAATGAGAAACCATATTGCTGAAAGCCATGGTTGTAGCCCGCCGCAGGCGCGGACGGCGCCTTGCGCCCTCTCCCGCCGGAGCGGGCTTTCTTTTTTTACTGCGGGCATTGGTTTCGGCTCCGTTTTGTGTATAATAATAAGGAAGGAACAAACAACGATCGGATTGCAGGGGGGTCTTTGCAATGACAGCAAATCTGAGCGACGATCTGAAAAAAATCATTCTGGCCGGAATCGGCGCGGCGGCGCTCACCACCGAAAAAGCGAAACAGATGATCGACGAATTCGTGAAAAAGGGCGAACTCACCGTGGAACAGGGCAAGGTCCTCAACGAAGAGCTCAAGCACAACATCAGCCGCAAGATCAGAGAGAACGCGGCCCCGCAGAGCGTGGAGGAGATCGCGAAGGCGGTCGCCGGCCTGACCCCGGAAGAGCGGACGGCCCTGAAGGCAAAAATCGCGGAGGCGGAGGCCGCCCGTCCGACGGAAGCGAACTGCCAGACGGACGCCGCCCGCCAGACGGGCACCGCCCCGCAGGAAAATGCCGGCGCCTAAAAACGCGGCGGGGCGCGAACGCCTGAAAGAAATCGCCGGGGTCCTGCGCAGACACCATATCGTGAAAGGGGTCTCCCCCGAAAAGCTCCGGATGATCTTCGAGGACCTCGGCCCCACTTTTATCAAATTCGGGCAGATCATGTCCATGCGGACGGACATGCTCCCCCTGCCCTACTGCGAAGAGCTGCGCAAGCTGCGGACGGACGTTCGCCCCATAAGCTTCGAGACGGTAGTCGCAGAGGTGGAAGGCAGCCTCAAAAAGCCGCTGGACGAGGCCTTTTCCCGTTTCGACCGGGAGCCCGTCGGGTCGGCCTCCATCGCGCAGGTACACTTCGCGCAGCTCAAAAACGGAAAGCCGGTCGTCGTGAAGGTCAGGCGGCCCGGCATCCGGGAAACCATGGAGCAGGACGTCATCCTGCTGCGGCGCGTCTCCGGCCTGCTGAAAATCGCCGGCGGCACCGGCAACGCGGTCGATTTTCGCGAGATCATCGACGAGATGTGGACAACTGCCCAGCAGGAGATGGATTTCCGGCTGGAGGCCGACCAGGCGGAAGAATTCCGGAAGCGCAACGCCGACGTCGCCTACGTGACCGGCCCGCAGGTGGTCCGCGGGCTTTCCTCCTCCTGCGTGCTGGTGATGGAATACGTGGGCGGCATCGCGATCGACGACGCGGACGCGCTGAAAGGCGCCGGGTACGACCTCGGTGAGATCGGGCGGAAGCTGGCGGAAAACTACGTCAAGCAGATCGTGGACGACGGCTTCTTCCACGCGGACCCGCACCCCGGCAACCTGAAGGTGCGGGAGGGGAAGATCGTCTGGCTCGACATGGGCATGATGGGCCGCCTCTCCCCCCACGACCGCTCCCTTCTGCGCGCGGTCATGAACGACGTCGCCTCGTCGGACCTGAACGGCCTGTGCAGCATCGTCTCCATGTTCTGCGACCTGGACCGGTCGCCCGACCGGCCGCGCCTGTACGCGGACCTCGACGCGCTGCTGACCCGCTACCAGACGCTGGACCTCGGCAGCATGAACCTGATGAAGGTGCGCGCGGACGTGCTGCCGATCCTCAGCCGGAACCGGATCGTCGTCCCGCCGGGCATCGCCATGCTGGCGCGCGGCCTCGTGACCATAGAGGGCGTGGTGAGCGGCATCGCCCCGGACATCAGCATGATGCAGATCATCGCGAACCACCTCTCCGGCAGCGCGCTGGAAAACCTGAACCTGGAGGCGGAGATCAAAAAGGCCCTGATCTCCATTTTCCAGTCCGGCAAACGGGCGCCGGGCATCCCGTCGCAGGTCTCGGAACTGCTGAAAATGGGAATCAAGGGCCAGACGAAAACGAACATAGAGGTCGTCGGCTCGGAAGGGCCACTCCGCAGCCTGGGAAAGATGGCGGAACGCATCTCCGTCGGGCTGATCGAGGGCGGGCTGCTCATCGCTTCCGCGATCCTGTGCGCGTCGGACCGCCTGCCGATGTCGTTCCTCGGCATCCCGTGGGCCGGCGCGATCGGATTCGCCGCCGCAGCGGCCCTGGGCGTCTGGTTTTTCCACCGAGTCTTCCGCAGGAAGAAGTAGGCCCCGCTCACGGCTTCAGGCTGTCGAACGCGTTGACGCCGCGCGGCTCCACGGGGGTGGAGAAGACGATCTGCGTCTCCGTCGGGCCGAATTTCTGGAGCTGGCCGATGAACTCGTCGAGCTCCATCGTGCTGTGGAAAACCACTTTGATGAGCATGGAATAATTGCCCGTGACGCAGTTGCACTCGATCACGTTGGGACACGCGCGGATAAAGGGATAAAACTCCGGCTTCTGGTTCGGCGACATCTGCAGGTTGATGAACGCCTTGATGTGGTAGCCCAGAAGATACTGGTTGATGGCCGCGTGGTAGCCGCTGATGAGCCCTTGTTTTTCCAGCTTTTCGATGCGGGCCGAGATGGCGGGCGAAGAGAGAAACACCTTCTTGGTGAGGGTCTTGATGGGAACGCGCGCGTTCTCCTGCAGGGCGGAAAGCAGAGTGGCGTCGATTTTATCCATTTTCTATCACCTCAGTTGTCATTTTCATTTTTCCGTTCGACACGGCGAAAACATAACATAATTAAAAGGGGCATCCCGATCCATCCATCGGTATGCCCCTTCGCATTTGTAAAATGATAGTATAAAGGTATTATATCGGGTATCCGGCCGTTTTGCAAGGGGTTCACGGAGAAAAGCGAAAAAATAAGCCACAAATTTCTCCCTTTTTTATAAACCGGAATTGTTTGAAATTCCGCGCCGGCCTTTTGCCGGCGGCCGATCCCTTCCGGAATCCCCCGGAGGCCGTCTTAACAATGATAAGTAAAACGCCCCGCCGCTTCATTTTTTATCTTAAAATCCCGCTTTTGCGAAACCGGCTTTTCGGGGCGCGGCCGCCCGGCGCTTCCGGAAGCCTGCAAAAGATAAGCGGGCGGGGGTCCCGGCCTATGAAAGATAAAGGGAAACGCCGCCCGGAATATAACTTCCACGGAAAACGCGCCTTGCTATTTACCAAAACGGCCCGGCGTGCTACTATGCCCTGTATGAAAAGCGGTCCGCGCCCGGCGAAGCCTTTCCGGCAGCCGAACGGGCCGAACATGAAATGGGGCCACAGCGATAATGAAAACAAGAGTGGAATCGGATTCCATCGGGAGCATGAACGTCCCCGCCGACGCCTATTACGGCGTGCAGTCCCTGCGCGCCAAGCGCAATTTCCCCATCACGGGCCGGCGGATGGACCCGCGGTTCATCGCGTCGCTCGCGCAGATCAAAAAAGCGGCGGCGATCACGAACCGGAACGCGGGGTATCTGCAGGCCCCCGTCGCAAACGCGATCGTTTCGGCGTGCGACGAGATCATCGCGGGCAGGCTGCGCGCCCAGTTCATCACCGACCCCATCCAGGGGGGCGCGGGGACTTCCGCCAACATGAACGCGAACGAGGTCATCGCCAACCGCGCCATCGAGATCCTGGGCGGCCGGAAGGGCGACTATACCCTGGTACACCCGAACGACCACGTCAACATGTCGCAGTCCACGAACGACGTCTACCCGACGGCCGGGAAGCTGACCGTGCTGAAGATGACGCCCGGCGCGCTGCGCGAGCTGGACCGCCTCGCGGAGGCGCTGGAGCGGAAGGCCGTCGAGTTCGACGACGTGCTGAAAATGGGGCGCACGCAGTTGCAGGACGCGGTGCCCATCCGCCTCGGCCAGGAATTCGCGGCCTACGCCGCCGCCGTCCGGCGGGACATCGGCAGGCTTACCCGCGCGCAGGAGGAGATGCGGAGCATCAACCTGGGCGGCACCGCGGTCGGCACTTCGCTGAACGCCTCGCCCGCCTATCTTTACAACATCACGGCCAATCTGCAAAAAGTGACCGGCATCCGCCTGCGCCAGGCCGACGACCTGGTGGACGGCACGCAGAATCTGGACGGCTATGTGGCGGTTTCCGGCGCGCTGAAGACCTGCGCGGTCAACCTCTCCAAAATCGCAAACGACCTGCGGCTGCTTTCCAGCGGGCCGCGCACCGGAATAGAAGAAATTTCCCTGCCGGCCAAGCAGAACGGTTCGTCCATCATGCCCGGCAAGGTCAACCCGGTGATCGCCGAGGTCGTCTCGCAGGCCGCCTTCAACATCATCGGCCGCGACCAGACCGTCACGCTCGCCGCGGAAGCGGGTCAGCTCGAGCTGAACGCCTTCGAGCCGGTCCTGTTCGACTGCCTGTTCGAGTCGCTGCGGACCCTCACGGGCGCCGTCTCCACATTCGTCGACAACTGCGTGACCGGCATCAAAGCCAACCGCGGGATGTGCCGCAAGCATGTCGAAGAGAGCGTCGGCATCGTGACCGCGCTGAACCCGTACATCGGCTATGCCAAGGCCGCTTCGCTGGCGAAGGAATCGCTTACGACCGGCGTTCCCGTCAGAAAGCTGGCCGAGGAAAAAGGCCTTTTGAGCCCCGAAAAGCTGGACGCCGTTCTTGACCCCGCCTCCATGACGGGCCCGGCGATGCCGGCGCGCGCGGGGCAGATTTCCGTGTGAGGAGGATCTTTATGAATTACCTGAGAAACAAACCGATCTTTCTGGAAAACGACCGCGTGAACCACTGGCCCGACCGCCGCGACAGGGCCCCCGGCCGCCGCAGCCGCGGCAGGGAAGAAAAAATCTGCCGGCCCGACCGGTACGTCCCGGAGGCGGCCGGCGACGGCTTCGGAACGGGCGCGCAGAGATAAAATCCGGCCCTTCGGGCGGACGGGAATTTCCCGCCCGCTTTTTTTGCGTCCTGCGGCGGGCGGGCGGCGGGACACGCGCACAGGTCCAACCTGCCGGGAGATGCCCAAGGCTCTCCCGCCTGACGAAACTTGATTCTTTCACCGCGCCCCACGGCGGGGCCTGCCTGCGGCGGCACGCCGCCGGGGGCTTGACTTTCTGGAAAAAAGAGGTATAATCGGGGTGTAGGGCACATAAAAAGTGCAATGCAGGAACCGGTGGTAGGACACCGGCTCCCTGCAAACGGAGGAACACACTCCATCTGCAACCGATTCATCGGCACATTGCGGAGATCATTATAACCTTTTTTTCTGTTTTTGTACAGAGGGGAAGGGGCGATTGGATTTCGCGGTGGGCCTGGACGGGCGTCGCATATGGATGAAGCATCCGTACGCGGCGCTTTTTTGCGCCCTGCGGCGGGCGGCCGGCGGGGGAGCCGCGACACCACTCTTTCCCGCCGCCGTCCGCCTGAATTTGTCTGTGAAAGACTTGCGATAGGGCGCGCCGATCGGCCGCGCCCGCCTGAGAAAGAACTTGCAAAATGCCGGGAAAATGATTATGATAGGGGGTATAAAAAAGGAACGGGTGATAAGTTGTATCTCGCATGTATCTTCGACCTCGACGGCACGCTTCTGAACACGCTCGACACCATCGCCTACTTCTCGAACGAGGCGCTGGAAGACTGCGGCCACCCGGCGATCCCCCCCGCGGAGTACAGGACCATGGTGGGGGACGGGGCGACCATGCAGCTTCGCCGGATGATGGACCGCGTCGCCGGGGAGGGCCGTTACACCGCGGAGGAGTTCGCGCGGCTCCAAAAGCGTTACATGGACCTGTACGCGGCCCGGCCCACCTACAAGACGGAGCCTTACCCCGGCATACGGGAGACGCTGAGCCACCTGAAAAAAATGGGCGTAAAAAGGGCGGTGCTGTCCAACAAACCACACGCGTGGGTCGTGGACATCATCGCGGGGCTGTTCGACGCGGGGACGTTCGACCTCTTCTTCGGCCAGCGGGACGGCGTGCCGCGCAAGCCGGCCCCCGGCGGCGCGCTGCGGATCGCGAAGACGCTCGGGGTTGAGCCGCGCTCCGTTCTCTACATCGGCGACACGAACACCGACATGAAAACGGGCGCCGCGGCCGGGATGGACACCGCCGGCGCGCTCTGGGGATTCCGCACGCGCAGGGAGCTCGAGGAAAACCACGCCGTCTATCTTCTGGACAAGCCGGAGGAGATTGTGGGGGTGGCCGCGCACGGCCCCGAGGGATAAACATCATGAAGCGTTTTCTTACGGGTCACCGGCTCGGCCTGCGCATCATAAAGACCGGGATCGCCGTGACCGTCTGCGTCGTGGCCGCCCGCCTGCTCGGGCTGAACGAACCGCTCGTCGCGGTTGTCGCGACGATCCTATCCATGGGAAAATCCATCGACATCTCCGTCCGGTCGGCCTGCTACAAGATGATCGGCGTCGTGATCGGCTGCGTCGTCGGGGGCGTCTTCTCCATGATCTCGCACGGGAACGCGGGCCTGTGCGGCATCGGGGTCATCGGCTGCCTCTACCTGTGCCATCTGCTCAAGCTGGAGGAAGGCGGGCTGCTTTCGTGCTTCACCTTCGCCGCCGTCATGTTCACCGGCGTGGGCACCAGCTTCTGGCCGTACGCTTTGGCCTGCGGGGAAAACGCGCTGCTCGGCATCGCCGTCGCGGTCGTCGTGAACCTCGCCGTCATGCCCCCGAACTACGGCCAGGCGATCCACAGGTGTTACGAAACGCTGCTTCAAAAAATAAAGACGGAGACGGAGCATGCCGCCGCCCGGACGAAGATCGACATCCGGCCGGTCGAAGCCGCCATGGACCAGCTGAACGCCGACATCCACCTGTACGTACGGGAGTTGAAGCCGCTGCGCGGGGACGACGCCGACGTTTTTGCCATCTCCTGCAGGATCGTGTCCTGCCGCATGATCGCGGACGAGCTGCGGGCCGTCTCCACGCTGAAGCTCGCGCCCGACCGCGAGCTTACGGAGACCGCCGCCACGGTCTACCGGTACCACATGGACCGCATCCGCGAATTTCGGAAAAGTCTGGAGGAACCCTCCGGCGGAGACGGGGCCCCGGCGGAATCGCCCGGCGAAGGCGGAGATCCGGCGGGCGGCCCGTCTCCCCGCAAAACATAAAAAAAGCTCCCCGCCCGCGGAAGGCGGCGGAGCCGATAAAATCCGAGAGTTCCCCGGCGGCACAGGATCCGCCGGGGAAACCGGCAGAAGGGGGAGGAAACCGACTTGCTCTCTCGCTCCTTTGTTCTGACAGACCTTTTCGCGCTGGCTCTGCTGCTTCTGATCTTCGTGAATTTTCTGCAGGGAGTCCGGGGAACGTCGGCCGGCCAAAAACTCTACGACCTTCTCGGCGCCGGCAACGCCGTCATCCTGCTTGCCGACGGCGCGCAGTATCTGCTGATCGGGCGGACCGGCTTCGGGACCGTCCGGGCGGTCGCGGAGGCGCTCGTCTGTGCGCTTCCCCCCCTTCTCTGCTGCCTGTGGCTCCTGTTCGTCTTTTCCCAGGCCCGGCGGGACCGCCCGTCCCTCCTGCGGAAAGGGGCGTTCTGCCTGCCCGGCGCGGCGGTCGCGGCAGTCGCGCTCTTCAGCCGCCTCAACGGATTCTTTTTCATCGCGCAGGCGTGGGACGCCCCCCGGCACGGAGAATTTTTCCGGCTGTATGTCGCGGTCTGTCTCCTTTACCTGATCGTGGCCCAGATCTGCATCGTGAGGAACAGGCGGCGCCTGAGCAGGCGTTTTTCGTCCTCTTTCTCGCTGTGCGCGCTTCCCCCGCTGATCGGCGCGGCGGCGCACCCGTTTTTCCTCGGCCCCTCGCCGGCGTGGCCCTGCCTGACTTTTTCGCTGCTCGTGCTCTTCCTCAACTTCCAGCGCGGGCAGCTTTCCACCGATCATCTGACCGGGCTGTACAACCGCTGGCATCTGGACTACTTCCTGCGCGAACGGATGTCTTCCAAAAAGCGCAACATACGGCTGGCCGGCATCATGGCAGATCTGGATTTCTTCAAGCATATCAACGACCGCTACGGCCATATGGCCGGCGACCGCGTGCTGGTGGACACCGGCAACATCCTCCGCGCGAGCGTGCGCGGAGGCGATTTTGTATGCCGGTACGGCGGCGACGAATTCATCGTGCTGGTGGACGTGCGCAACCGGGCCGAGCTGGAGCGGATCGTGAGGCGCATCCACGCGAACGTCGCGCGCTACAACCTGGAGGACCGGATGCCGTTCCGCATCAGCGTGAGCCTCGGGTACGACCTGTTCGACCCCGAAAGCGGCATGACCCCGAAGCAGTTCCTGCGGCATATCGACCAGCTGATGTATAAAAACAAAAACTCCCGCAAAGAACGGCGCCGCGGCTTCACGCAGGTCCCCGGCGATCCAGACCGCGGCAGGCAGGCCCCTCCATGACTTTGCCCGCGAGGTCGAACCGGGAGCCGTGGCACGGGCAGTCCCAGGTGCGCTCCTCCGGATTCCACCGGAGCGGGCAGCCCATATGCGGGCAGACCGGGTTTACGCCGTGCAGTCCGCCGTCTTCGTCCCGGTAGGCGCCGATCTTTCCGCCGCCGTACTCCGCAAGACCCCCTTGCCCGTTCTCCAGCTCCGACAGGCTGCGCGGCGGAACGGCGAAATACCCCTGCAGAAAATTCGCCGCGGTGTCGCCCGCTTCTCTCGCGACGGCCGCGGCCTGCATCGAAAAATCGGAACGCCCCGGTGAAAACACCGAGGCTTCTTCCTTTTTGGAGAGGATCATGCGGCTGATCCGCCGGGCGGCGACCATGCTGCCCGTCATCCCCCATTTGCGGAAGCCCGTGGCGAGGTAGACGTTTCCCCTCATCTGCCGGTAGCGTCCGATGTACGGCAGGCCGTCGGCCGTCTCGCAGTCCTGCGCCGACCAGCGGAACGCCACGCCGCAGGAGGGATAGAGCCGTTTCGCCTCCTGTTCCAGGAGCTCGTAATGCCGCACCTCCGCCTCGTGGCCGGACTTGTGGTCGAACCGGCCGAACAGGAGCAGATTTTTGCCTTCCCAGGCCGCGCTGCGGAAAGAACCGCCGCCTTCCGCGCAGTCGAGATACATGCCGTCGAGCGCCGGCGCGCCCGTGAGCGCCGCGACATAGGACCGGCGCTGGACGATGCGGGCGAAATAGAGCCCCCGGAAATTCGCGTACGGATACCGGGTGCAGAGGACGACGCTCCTGCCGTGCACGCTCCCGTCACGCAGATACACGGTGCCGTCCTCGAGGTCCACGGCGCCGCTGTTTTCGTAGATCTTCACCCCGGCCCGCCGCAGGACGGCGGCAAGCCGGTAGCAGAATTTCAGCGGATGGAACCGCGCCTGGTCTTCGAGCGTCACGGCCGCCCGAATGGGGAACGGCAGTTCGCAGTCGCGCACGACCTTCGCGTCCAGAGAAAGTCGCCTCGCGGCGGCGGCCTCCTCCCGTACCCGCTCGGCCCCGGCGTCGTCCAGCGCGTAGACGTAGGCGCTGCACGGCGTGAAGTCGCAGTTGATCCCCTCGCGCTCCACGATCTCGCGGTAGCGTTCGATCGCGCCGCGGTTCGCTTCGGCGTATTCCCGCGCCGCTTCCTCCCCCGCGCCGGAGATCAGGTGCCGATAGCACAGCCCGTGCAGCGCCGTGATCTTCCCCGTGGTGTGCGCCGTCGTTCCGCCGCAGATGCGCCGCGCCTCGAGCACGACGATGTCCCCCTCGCCGCCCCGCAGCAGTTCGTAGGCGCAGAGAAGGCCGCAGAGCCCGCCCCCGACGATGACGACGTGCGCGGCGCACCGGCCGCTGAATTTCGGGAATTCCGGCGCCTTTTCCGTCTGCCACAGCGACCGGGAACCGCTTTCTTCCATCGCTTCCACCCTCCCCGGTCCAGTGTTCCCGCTGGCGGGGGAGTTCATACGGCAGGCTGAGGCCGTATGCACGGCCGGGCGTGCAGATCAGTGAAAACGGAAGGCTGCCTTTGCCCGGACAGTCTAAGGAACTGCTTCCGCAGAAAAAAGCGGCGGGAGCTATCCCAAACTCTCCCGCCAATACAAATTAATTTTTTCCGCCGCGCTGAACGGCGGGGTTTGACTGCGCGGGCACCGCGGCGACACGTCCGCTCAGTTCACGGTGACACTGTAGGCGCCGCACAGCTTCGTCGCCGGGTCGACGGCGTAGACGACGGCCGCGCCCTTGCCGACGCCGGTGATCAGGCCGGTGGATTTGTCCACGGTGGCGATCGCGTCGGAGGACGACACCCACAGGAGTGAAGAAGCGGACACGGAAAATCCGCTCACCCTGATACCCTGCGGGGTGACGGTCGAGCCGACGCCGATCGTCGCGGAAGCCGGGGCGAACGTGAACCCGTAGGTCCCCGCCTGAACGGCGTTCGCCTGCGACGACGCTGCGGCCGTCACCTTGACCGGCATGGAGGTGCTGACCCAGCCGTCGGCGGTCGTCGATTTGTACCAGAAGGTCACGGTCGTGCTGCCGGTCCCGACCGCCGTGACGACCAGCCGGTTCTGGCTGTCCGCGGAAGCGCAGGCGACCGCGCTGTCGCCGGCCTCCACGTTCAGAACGCCCGCGTAGGCGTCGCTCACATAGCTGGAGTTCTGCGCCAGCGTCACCGCGGGCATCGCGGCCCCGGCGGTCGCCTGTTCCGTGGAAGCGGACACGGAAGAGGACGGCCACAGCATGGCGGCCAGTACCGCCGCCGCGGCCGCCGGCAGAAGGACCGTCTTTTTGACAGAATGTTTGAAACCCATATGCGCCTGCCTCCTTTTTCGTATGCCAATGGATTCGGTGCTTCGCGGGTACGCCGTACCCTTCGAGCCTACGGCTTTCGCGGCTCCGGACTTATGAAAGATACGGCTCCACATCCCGTACCGGGACGCACCCGTGGCAGCGGCGACACGCCGCTAGGCCTGAAGAACATCCGACCGGTCGCCCTCGAACAGCTCCCCGTCGATGATCTTGATGATGCGCTTCGCGCTCGTCGCGACGTTCGCGTCGTGCGTGATCATCACGATGGTGTTCCCCATCTCGTTGAGCTGCTGGAACAGCTTGAGAACTTCCTGGCCCGTGGAGCGGTCCAGGGCGCCGGTCGGCTCGTCGGCGAGCAGCAGGCGGGGCGAGCCGACCAGCGCGCGGGCGATCGCCGTCCTCTGCTGCTGCCCGCCCGAAAGCTCGTTCGGCTTATGCTCCGCGCGTTCCGCCATGCCTAGCAGCTTCAGCCTCTCCATCGAGACCTCCGCCGCCTCCCGGCGGCTCATCCCGCGGATCAGCAGCGGCATCATCGTGTTCTGCAGGACCGTGTATTTCTGGATCAGGTGATACTTCTGGAAAATGAACCCGATCTCCCGGTTGCGCAGCACGGTCATCTGGGCATCGCTCAGGCCGTTCACATGCTGACCGGTCAGCCAGTAGTCCCCTTCCTGAAATATGTCCATGCAGCCGATGATGTTCATCAGCGTGCTTTTTCCGGAACCGGACGGTCCGAGGACGGCAAGGTATTCCCCTTCCGTCACCGTGAGGGAGATTCCCTTCAATACCTCGAGCTGGTTTTCGCCCTGGCTGTAGAATTTCCTGATGTTCTCGATCCTGATGATTTCTTCCAATCGCGCGACCCCCGGCTTCCGCCCTTACTTCGACAGCACCGAGACGGAAACAATGCCCTGCGTGCCGTCGCTCAACGTCTCCTCCACGATCTGGAGGACCATGCCCTTGGTGATGCTCGAAAAATCGCTCGAACGCTGCTGCGTCAGACCGCCTGCCGTTCCCGCGGTCCCGCCGGAGCCCGACGTGCGCGCCGTCGTACCCGAGCGCGAAGCCGTCCCGCCGGTGCCGCTGAAGCCGCTGAAACTGCCGCCCGTCTGCCCGCTCCCGCTCCGGGTCGTTCCGCGCCGTCGTACCCGAGCGCGAAGCCGTCCCGCCGGTGCCGCTGAAGCCGCCGGCCGTCCGGCTGCCGGAAGTCTGCTGCCCGCCGCCCTGCGGCATTCCTCCGCCGGAAGCGCCGGAGACGCCCGAAGAGCCGCCGCGCTGGCCGGAGTTTCTGCTCCCCCCGCCGGAACCGTTCGACAGCGTCAGCCCGACCGGGATGAGGACCGTCTTCGTCTCCCCGGTCAGCGTGATCAGCGAAGACGAAGACGACGCGCCGGAGGAGGCCTCGGCGGGAGCGGCGGAAGAGGACGCGCCGCCGCTCCCGCCCCGGTTGAGGTTCCCGACCGCGAGCGTGATCTGGTTGCCGACCACGGCGGTCACCTTGCCGACGAGCAGGGCCCGACCCGAAGAGCCGCCGCCCGAGGACGCCGCGGAATCCGCCCGCCCCCCGGTGCCGCCGCTGTGCGAGCAGGCGACCGCCGGCACCGCGAGAATCAGAAAAGCGATCAGGGCCGCGCAGGCCCTTTTGCTGCATCTCATTAAAAATTTCCCTCCTATTCCTCGTTGAGCGCCTCGATCGGCATCAGTCTGGAGGCTTTCCACGCCGGATAAAATCCAAAAATCGTGCCGGTGCCCACCGCGAACAGCATGGAATAAGCACCGCTGACCGCCAGGGGCTCGACCGTCATTCCCGCGAGCCGAACGAGCGGGACAAGCGCGAATCCCGCGCCGACGCCCAGCACGCCGCCCATGACGCTGATGAACGTGGCCTCCAGAAGAAACTCCAGCAGAATGTCGCGCTTGGAGCTCCCGAGGGCCTTGAGGACCCCGATCTCGCCCGTGCGCTCCTTGACGGAAACGAACATCACGTTCATGATGCCGATGCCGCCCACGATGAAGACGATGGCGGCGACCGCCAGCAGAAGCATGGAAAGCGTGTTGGCGGAAGAAGTCGCGGCCTCCATGGTGCTGCCGGCGTCCGTCACCGTGAACGTCGCCTTGGGATGGTCCTCCGTCAGAATCGCCTTGATGTTCGTGATCTCGTCCGTCACCTGGTTCACATCGGAGGCGATCGCCATGATCTGCGGGTTCGCCTGGTTGCCGAAGACATATTTGGTGCCCGTCGCGTACGGGATGAAGATGGTCTCGTCCGGGCTGGTGCCGGAGGAGACGGAGCCCATCTTGTCGAGGACGCCGATGACCTCGTAGGTCTTGCCCTCGATGGAGACGGTGTCGCCGTAGGCCGAGTACGCGCTGCCGAAAATATCCTGCGCCAGCGTGTAGCCGATGACGGCCACCTTGCTTTTCGCGGTCTCGTCGTCGTCGGTGTAAAAATCGCCTTCCAGCAGTTCCAGATTCGACATATCCGCGTAATCCGGCGTGGCTCCGACGACCGTATAGTCGGTGTCCTCCGTCAGATCACCGCCGTCCACGCTCTCCGTATCCGAATTGTAAATACAGACATCCGACAGGCCGGACACATAGGAGGCGATGTCGTCGACATCCGTCGTCGAAAGGGTGACTTTCTGGCTTCTCATGGCGCCGCCGAAGCCGCCCATGCCTCCGCCCGGCATCCCGCCGCCGTCGGCCCCGCCGGCGCTTCTGCGGGTACTTCCCCCGCCGGCATTTCCCCCGCCGGCATTTCCCCCGCCCGGCATCCCGCCGCCCATGCCGCCCATCATCTGGTCCTGCATTTCCGCTTCGGTGCTGACGGAAATGTTGATGGCGCCGGCGTTCAGCGTTTTATACTCGTTTTGCACCTCCACCTCGCCGCCGTGCCCCACGGCGATGACGAGGACGATCGTCGCGGCGCCGACGACGATGCCGAGCGAGGTGAGAAAGACCTTGAACTTGCTTCCCCGGATATTGATCCAGACGAGATGGGTGATCTCGCTCAGGCGCATCTTGCCGCCGATCAGTTGTTTTGCCGCTGTCATGTGGAGCTCACCGCGCTTTCCACGAGCACGGTATCCCCTTCCGAAAGGCCGCTGGTAATTTCGACGCTTGTGCCGTCCGAAAAGCCGGTCTTGACGGTTTTGGCGCTCGTCCCGCCGTTCTGGCCGCGGACCAGCACGGTGGAGACGCCGTTCTTGAAAGTGATCGCCCGATTATTGACGGAAAGGGCGTCTTTGACCCGTTTCTGGATGATGGTGCCCTCTCCGCTCATGCCGTCGTACACGGTGCCGATGTCCCCGACCTTGCCGGTGCTCTTGACCACGACGGTGTAAGTGACCGAAGAGGAACCGCTGCGCGCGGGTTCCGCCGTAATGCTCTCGACCAGCCCGTCGATCGTCTGGTCGTCGTAGGCGGTAAGGGAGATCGACGCCTCCTGCCCCACGCTGACGTTCGTGATGTCGTCCTCCGAGATAGAGAGCGAAAGAGAGACGGAATCGTCCGTCGAAACGGTCATCATGGCGGTGTTCGCGGGCACACTGGAGCCGGCTTTGTAGGCGACGCTGGCGACGAATCCGTCCGCGGGGCTGACCAGGGTGCCGTCGCCTTTCAGGGCGTTGTTGACTTCATCCATACTGTTCTGCAGACTGTCATACGATTCCTGCGCGGTCGTGACCGCCGCGCCGAGCTGGTTGACAGTCTGGTCGTAGGTATCCTGCGCGTTACCGGCCGTGCCCAGATCGGTCTGCTCCTTGGTGCCGGCGTCCACCGACGAGATCTGCGCCGTCTTCTGCGCTTTTTCCAGATTGTACTGGTCGGTCGCGACGGTCTGCTTGAGCGACGCGACCTTGTCGTCGATCGACGAGCCGGTCAGCGCCGAATCCGCGCCGCCGATCGTGTATTTGCTGCCGTAAGTGTCCTTGAAATCCGAATACGCCGAGTTGTAGTTGTTGTACTCCGCCGTGGCCTGCGCCACTTTGGCTTTCAGGCTGTCCCGCTGGGTGACGATGGTGCCCGCAATTTCCTCAGCGTAGCTGTTCAGCGTGTCCTTGGCCTCTTTGTAGGTTTCCTCATCGGCATCCGTCGTGTCGTCGTCGGCTTCTTTGTTGTATTTGTCGGCGGCATACTGCTGACCGGCCGTGTCTGCGGTTTTTTTCAGCGCATCGTAGGTGTCGAGCACGGTCTCGTTCGCGTCCTCGAACGCCGTGAGCTGGTTGTTGTAGCTGGTTTCCGAGGACTGCGCGTCGGTGGTCCACTTCTTAAGCTGCTGCAGCTTGGCGTAGTCGGCGGACCATGTCTTCTGCATGGCTTGGTATTCCGACAGCGACTTCTGGTCGTTCGCCAGCGTCTGCTTCGCGCTCGCGATGTCGTTCTGCAGCCCGCTGACCGTGAGCTGCCGGGTGAGCGGCGCGGTCGTCGCCAGATACTTGCTCGACTCATAAGTAAGCTTTGCGGTGTCCAGCTTGATTTTCTGGTCGCTGATCGCGGACTGCAGAGAAGCCTTCGCCGCTTCCAGCTTCTGCCTGGTTTCGGAAGTGCTGTCGTTCACGCTGCTAAGGTCCAGTTTGACCAGGGCATCGCCCTTTTTGACCTTCTGGCCGGACTGGACCAGCACGGAAGAGATCGTGCTCTCCACCGGGAAAGCGACGGTGTCGTTCTGCAGCGCGACCGTGCCGGATTCCGTCGTGCCGACGGTGACGTCTCCCTTCGAGACGCTGTACTCGCGGTAGGAAGCGGCCGTCTGGGAACTGCTGTTCCTGTGGATGACGAGAATGGTGCCCGTCACCACCGCGCCCGCCACCACCACCGCCGCGACGGCGATCAAAATTTTTCTGCGGGGTCGGCCGATTCCCTGCTGTCCATCCAAACGTTCGTTCATCCCATGTTCCCCCGATTTTACATAATGCAGGGCCGGACCGGCGCTTCCGGCTGCACAGCCCCCTACTGATCTAAATAGAGAATACTGGAAGAATATGAGGAAAAGTTTAAATGGGCATGAGAAACAAATGAAAAAGCGCAGTGCCTGCGCGCAAGTTTACACACGGCCGGTCGAGTGCAGACCCACATGAAAACCATAACCGTAGTCTACTTGTTTGATTCGGCCCGAATGCCGACGTTGGTTTGCACTCAGGCCGTGCAGGCCCGCACTTTCGCTTCCGCGCGAAAGTGCGCAAAGCGCGGGTCGGGGGGAG
>DAINSB010000014.1:0-26632 GCA_036741535.1 Caproicibacter sp.
GCGGCCGCTCCCAGCCGAAAGTGGACCGCATCAACTATTACGACAACCTGTTCCATAAACAAAAATAACCGCAAGGCCATCCGGAAGGGTGGCTTTCTTCTTGCCGTTTTGTACCATAAATGCTCGAAGGCCGGCCGCCCGCTGCCGGCGGGAGGACCGATCCATCCTCCGGGGAAGGGCGCGGCGGGGACATTTCGGGGAAAATCCGGGCGGTAAGAAAGCCGCCCTTTTACAGGCGGCTTCAGGAGGGGAGAAATATTATGAAAAAGCATTGGACATGCTCTTGTAGTTAGTCTGCCGTCCGGTGGTCCGGTATTCCGTCCACACCGCCGGATGTTATGCAGTGTTTCGATTGACTGATGTCAGTATAACCGGTAAATATGTCTGAACCATAACCAACTTGTTAAAGGAACTTAAAGTTACAGTGAATAAATTTTTGCCTGCCTCCCGTCCCCCGCAAGCAGGAGGGAGTCCCGCCGCGCCTTCCCGGAAAGAGGCGAAACGGGCCCTGAGCAAATTCCCCTGCGCTTGCGGAGGAATTTTTATCCCCAAAATGGGAAAAATCCGTATTTTCGTGTATATCGCCGCATTCTCCCGCCAATGATTTTTCTGTAATCAGAAAAAAGGAGATCCGGATCATGAAAATATGGGAAAAGTCGGTTCTTCTGGCGCTGATCCTGGCGGTTTTGTTCAGCTTCACCGGCTTTACCGCCGGGTGTGAAGATATTCCGAACCATGTGCTCCGGCTGCATGTGCTTGCGAATTCCGATTCCAAGCAGGATCAGGAGCTGAAACTGAAGGTGCGCGACCGGATCCTCGCGGTCAGCGCCGGCATGATGGACGGCGTGCACAGCCGCGCGGAGGCGGAACAGGCCGTCGGGTTGCGCATGGCCGAATTCAAGAAAACCGCGGAAGACGAAATCCGCCGGGAGGGGTTCGATTATCCCGTCGATGTGCAGATGTCGAAGACCTATTTTCCGACCCGTCAGTACGGCAGCGTGACGCTGCCCGCCGGAGACTACGACGCCCTGCGGGTCGTGATCGGTTCCGGCAAAGGGCACAACTGGTGGTGCGTGCTGTTTCCGCCGCTGTGTCTGCCCGCGGCGGAGGACTCGGAACAGCTCAAAGACGTGTTGAACGGCGACGAGATGAAAATCGTGGAGGGGGACGGCGGCTATCAGGTCAAGTTCAAGTCCGTAGAGGTTTTCGAGCAGGTGCAGGACTGGCTGCGCCAACACGGGCGGGATTTCTGATCCCCGCCCTTTTCCGGTTCCTTTTCCGCCCGCTTTTATGATATAATGAAAGCAACGGCGGGGAGGTGTGTCATTGCTTCGGTTCATTTTCGGCCGCGCGGGAAGCGGCAAAACATACGAGGTCCGGAATAAGCTCAAAGGACTTGCACGTTCCGGCAAAGAAAAGCTGATGCTTCTCGTACCGGAGCAGTCGTCCTTCGAGAACGAACGCGCCATGCTGAGGCTGCTCGGCGCGAAAGACGCCAGAAAAGTCTCCGTGATGAGCTTTTCCCGCCTTGTGGACGCGGTGCAGCGCGAATGCGGCGGCTTTGCGGGCAGAAGGCTGGACGACGGCGGCCGCAGCATGTTCATGAGCCTGGCGCTTGAGCAGGTGAAGGACGAACTCCGGGTCTACCGGAAAAACGCGGAGGGCACCGAGCTGGTCGATCTGCTGCTCGGCGTTCTGACGGAGTTCAAAATGTGCGGCGTCGGCCCGTCCGATCTGGAAAAAGCCGCCCTGCGCCTCCCGGAGGGCAATCTGCGCCGGAAGACGGAGGAGATCTCCAAAATCTTCGCCGCCTATGACGCGCTGGTGGCGCGGAGCTTTGTGGACCCTCTGGACGACCTGACCCGGCTGAAACATATTCTGCAGGAACACCCTTTCTTCGACGGATACACGGTGGCGATCGACTCCTTCCAGAGCTTCACCGTGCAGGAATACGACATCGTCGAGCTGATCCTGCGGCAGGCGGACGACGTGTGGGTTACGCTCTGCGCGGACGGTCTCGGCGCCGGAGGGGACGCCGGGCTGTTCGCCATTGCGCGCAGGACGGCGAAGACGCTGCTTCGGCTCGCTTCGCGCAACGGCGTCCCGGCGGCGCCGCCCGTCGAGCTGCGCCCGGGCGCAAGATTCGGCAATCCGGCGCTCGCCGCGCTCGAGGCCGGCGTCTACCGCCCCGTGCACCCGGCCTTTCGGGGCGAAAAGGACGGCGTCACGCTGTACGAGGCGAAAAGCCGCTATGACGAGGCCGAGTTCGTCGCCGCCTCGATCCGCAGCCTCGTGATGGGTGGGGAGTATCGGTATCGGGATTTCGCGGTCATCACCCGTTCGACCTCTTTGTACGACGGCATCCTCGACGCGGCCCTGGAGAGCCGGGAGATCTCTTTTTTCATGGACCGGCCGGAGGCGATCGATGCCGAGCCGCTGATGCGCCTCATCCTTTCCGCGTTTCAGATCGCGGAGGCCGGATTCCGGTCGGACGATCTGTTTCTTTACCTCAAAACGGGCCTCGTGGGCCTTACGACCGAACAGATCTCGGAGCTCGAAAACTACACTTTTGTGTGGAAGATTTCCGGGCGGCGCTGGACGGAGGAATGGACCGAGAACCCGGAAGGGTTTGCGGAGGGGATGAGTGAGTCGGACGCGGCCCTGCTGCGCCGCGTGAACGAAAGCCGCCGCAGGGCGGTCGCCCCGTTGCTCCGTTTCGAGAAAGAGACCGCCGAAGCCGACGGGGAGGGGATGGCGGCGGCCGTTTATCATCTGCTCCAGTCGGTCGGGGCGGCGGAAAATCTGCGCACTTTTGCCGCCGGGATCTCGGCGGCGGGCGACGCGCAGCTCGCCGAGCGCGAACTGCGCATCTGGGACCTGCTGATGCAGATCCTCGACCAGCTTGCGCTTGTGGTCGGCAAAAACAAAATCACCCGCGCGCGCTGTGCGGAACTGCTGAAGCTCGTCGTGCGGACGAGCCGGATCGCGGACATCCCGCAGGGGCTCGACGAGGTGATGGTCGGCGACGCGGACCGCATCCGCGCGGCGGGGCCGAAAGTGGTCTTTGTCGTCGGGGCGGTGCAGGGCGAGTTCCCCATGGCGCCGGGCGAAGGCTGCCTTTTCAGCGACGCGGAGCGGAAGGAGCTGATCCGCCTCGGGTTGCCGCTCAACGACACCGCGGAGGGGGTGGCCCTTCAGGAGCGTTTTCTCGCCTACTCCGCCATGAGCGCCGCGTCGCAGCGGCTGACCATTACCTATCCCATCGCGGACGGCGAGGGCCGCGCGCTTTCGCCGTCTTCCATCCCGGCGGAGGCGTCGGCCGTGCTGGGGGGGCTCCCCGTCCTGACCGGGGAGATGCTGGACGAGACCTGGCTGGCAAACGCGGAGGTCCCGGCGCTTGAGCTCGCCGCGCGCAGGTGGAACGACAATTCCCCGCTTTCCGCCACGCTCCGCGAGCTGTTCCGCCGGCGGGGGGACGCCGACCGCATGGCGGCGGTGTCCCGGGCGGCCTCGCGCGCTCCGGCGCATTTTGCGGACCCGGAGGTCTCCGGCCGGCTGTTCGGCCGCAGCATGACGGTTTCCGCCACGCAGATCGAGCGTTTCGAGCTCTGCCGCTTTCAGTATTTCTGCCGCTACGGCCTCAATGTGCGCGAGCGCAGGGCGGCGGAACTGAACGCGCTGGAATACGGCAGCCTGATGCATTTTCTGCTCGAGAGGCTTTTCCGGGATACCGGCAGCGGCAGGATCCTCGCGATGGAAGAAGGCGAGCTGCACCGCATCATCCTGCAGCTTCTGGACGAATACGTCCGCACGATGTTCGGCGGCGCGGCGGCGGAAACGCCGCGTTTCGCCTATCTTGTGACCCGCATGGCGGACCCGGCGCAGATCGTCGCTTTACATATCGCGCGGGAGCTGTCGCAGAGCGGCTTCTCCCCCGCCGATTTCGAGCTTCCGATCGGCGGCGGGGTCGGGGCGCTCGTTCTCCCGCTGCCCGGCGGGGGGGAGGTCCGCGTCGACGGCAAGATCGACCGGGTCGACCTGATGGACCGGGGCGGGGTGCGCTATCTGCGCATCGTGGACTACAAGACGGGCAAACGGGAGTTCCGGTTCTCCGACCTGGTTTACGGCATGAACATGCAGATGCTCATCTATCTTGCCGCCCTGTGCGAAAACGGGCGAAAACGATACGGCGAGTTCCAGCCCGCGGGCGTTCTGTACATGCCAGCCAACGCGCCGGGCGTCCCGGCGGAGCGGAACGCGGCCTCCTCCGACCTTGCGGGCGCGCTGGGGAAAAAGCTCTGCATGGACGGCATCGTCCTGGAGCGGCCCGAAGTCATCGCCGGCATGGACCGCAGCGCCGAAGGGCGCTATATTCCGGTCGGGCTGAAAAACGGACTCCCGTCCAGCCGGAAGAACGTCTATTCCGCGGAAGAGATGAAGCAGATCCTTTCCTATCTGAGACAGCTGATCGTGGAGATGGCGACGGAACTTCGGCAGGGCGACGTGGCCGCGTATCCGCTGCTGGGCAGCCGCTACGACGCGTGCGAGTGGTGCCCCTACTCCTCCGTCTGCGGCCATGAGCGCGGCGACCCCGCGCGGGAGATGCGGGACTGGGACCGCGACGCGGCCATCCGGGAACTTTCGGCGGCGAAGGAGGGGACAAAAGAATGAACAGGGACTGGACGCCGGACCAGACCGACGCCATCCGGGCGCGTGGCGGGACGCTGCTGGTCTCGGCCGCCGCGGGCTCCGGCAAGACCGCCGTGCTTGTGCAGCGAGCCATCGAGCGCATCACCGACGGGGAGGCCCCCTCGGATGCGGACCGCCTGCTCGTCGTGACTTTCACGCGGGCGGCCGCGGCCGAAATGCGGAGCCGGATCCAGAGCGAGGTCGCCCGCCTGCTGGAAGAAGACCCGTACAACACCCGGCTCCAGCGCCAGCAGATTCTGCTGCAGCGCGCGCACATCAGCACGATCGACAGCTTCTGCTCCGACCTCGTCCGGCAGAATTTTTATCTGCTCGACGTTCCGCCGGATTTCCGGATCCTCGAGGAGAGCGAGGCGTCCGTGCTGCGAGCCGAATCGTCCGACGAGACGCTTGAGGAGTATTACGGGAAGGACGACCCGGTTTTTCTGAATTTTGTGGAGTCCTTCGCGTCGAGGCGCGACGACGCCGCGGTGGCCGCGACCGTCGGACGGCTGTACGATTTCATCCAGTCCCATCCTTTCCCGTACGCGTGGCTGAGGGAAAAGGAAAAGCTGTACGATCCCGGGGTGCCGGCCGGCCGGACCGTCTGGGGGGAAGCCATCTTCGCCGACGCGGGCGAGGCCGCGGACTACGGGATCTCGGCCCTTCAGAGCGCGATCTCCATGATGTCCGGCGAAGAGGCGGTCGAGCGGGCGTACGGCGACGCGTTCCGCGGCGATCTCGCCGGCCTCACGCGTCTGCGGGAGACAATCCGCCGGAAAGACTGGGACGGCGCGGCCGACAAGGTAAAGAGCTTTCCACACCAGAAACTGAAGCCGCTGCGCGGCTACGGCGGGAGTACCCTGAAATCCCGCGTGCAGGCCCTCCGGTCGTCCGCGAAGGACGCCGTGGACGAGATCGCGGAGTTGTTTTCCTGCACGCAGGCCCAGTGCGAAGCGGACATCGCGCGCCTGCGGCCCGTCGTCTCAAAGCTGTTCGAGGTGACGGAGCGGTTTTCCGCCGTCTTCGAGGGAAAAAAGCGCGAGAAGCGCGCGCTCGATTTCAGCGACCTCGAGCATCTCGCCCTGCGCCTTCTGACCCGGGAATCGGAGGGGGGATTTTCCTATACGCCGGCCGCGGCGGAGATCTCGTCCCAGTACGACGAGGTCATGGTCGACGAATATCAGGACACGAACGAGACGCAGGACCTGCTCTTCCGCGCGGTTTCGCACGGTGGGAAAGACCTGTTCCTCGTCGGCGACGTGAAGCAGAGCATCTACGGCTTCCGGCAGGCGATGCCGCAGATCTTCCTGCGCCTGCGCGAACAGTTCCGAAAATACGACAAAAGCGCCGACCGCTACCCGGCCTGTGTCACGCTGGACCGGAATTTCCGGAGCCGGAAGGGCGTGGCCGACGCGGTGAACTTCGTGTTCCGCCAGCTGATGAGCCGGCAAGCGGGAGAGCTTGACTATACGAAATCCGAGGAGCTGATCCCCGCCGCCTCCTATCCGCCCGACGCGGAACCCGCCGTGGAGCTGCAGGTCGTGGACCTTTCGGCGGGCGGGGAGAAGGCCGACAGCATCCGCGCCGAGTGCGAGGTCCTTGCGGAGCGGATTCAGCAGATGACCTCCGGCAAGCCTTGCATCTTTGAAAACGGAAAGATGCGCCGGGCCGTCTACCGGGATTTCTGCATCCTGCTGCGGAGCGCCAACCGGCCCGCCCACGAATACGTCCGGGAGCTCACGGCGCTGGGGGTGCCGGCCTGGGCGGAGACGGCGGGCGGCTTTTTCGAGACCTACGAGGTCGCGGCCGCGCTCTCCATGCTGCAGGTCATCGACAACCCCATGCAAGACATCCCGCTGCTTTCCGTGCTGATGGGGCCGGTCTGCGGCTTCACGCCGGACGAGATGGCCGGGATCCGCATCGCTTCGCGCGGCGGCAGGTTGTATCCGGCGGTGGTTTCCGCGGCGAAGGCGGGGAACGCGCGCGCGGCGGCATTTCTGAAACAGACGGAAGAACTCCGCACGCTGGCGGCCACCATGCCATCGGACCGGCTGATCCGCGCGGTCTTCCGCAGGACCGGCTTTACGGACCTCGTGCAGGCCATGCCAAACGGGGAGCTGCGCCTTGCCAACCTCCGCCTTCTGCTGGAATACGCGCGGAAATACGAATCCTCCGGCTATAACGGCCTCTCCGGCTTCCTGCGCTTCCTCGACAGGATGCGGCGCAACAGCGGCGACCTCTCGGCGGCCTCCGCTTTGAGCGAGTCGGCGAACGTCGTCCGGGTCATGAGCATCCACCGGTCGAAGGGGCTGGAATTTCCGGTCTGCATCCTCGCCGGCTGCGCCCGCCGGTTCAACACGGAAAGCCCGCCGGTGCTGCTGCACCGGGAGCTCGGGCTCGGCATCCGCCTGCGGGAGAAGAACGGCATCCTGTTCAACACCATGCCGCGCTCCGCCGTGGAGCGGGAGATCGCGCGCGACGGCATGAGCGAGGAACTGCGCGTGCTGTACGTCGCGATGACGCGGGCGAAGGAAAAGCTGATTCTGGTCACGGCCCTCAAAAATCCGCGCCGGACGTTGGAAAAGCTGGCTTCGCAGATCACCGGCGAAGCGAAGATCCAGCCCTACGCCGTGCGCAGCGCGAAGAGCATCTCCGACTGGCTGCTCCTGTGCGCGCTGCGGCATCCGGACGGCGGGGAACTGCGGCGGATCGCCGGCGCGGAGGAGATCGTCGTCCTGCCGGCTGCGGAACCCTGGTCGGTCCGCGTCGTCAGCCCGCAGCCGCAGGACGAAGAGCAGGCCGAAGCGGAACCGGTCCCCGCGTCCGCGCCGGACGAAGGACTTCTCAAGAAGATCGAGGCCGCTCTCGATTTTCGGTACCCGTTCGCCCCGCTGCGCGGCGTGTGCGCGAAGGTCGCCGCGTCCGAGCTGGCCGCGCGGAGTTTTTCGGCCGAGTATGCCGCGTCGTCGCGCCCGGCCTTCCTGAGCGAGAAGGGCCTGACGCCGGCGGAGCGCGGGACGGCTCTGCACGCCTACCTGCAGTTTGCGGATTACCGCGCCGCGGTCGAAGATCCGCAGGCCGAGCTCACGCGCCTCGTTTCGCAGGGGTTCCTGACCTCCGCCGAGGCGCAGGCCGTGGATCTCGAGCGGGTCGCGGCCTTTTTCAAAAGTCCCGTCGCGCGCCGCATCCTCGCTTCGCCGTCCGTGAAGCGCGAATTCCGCTTTGCGGTCGAGATTCCGGCGGGGCGCGTGGAGCCGGGCCTTGCGCCGCCCTTTTCCGAAGAGCCGGTCGTTCTGCAGGGGGCTGCGGACTGCGTGTTCGCCGAGGAGGAACAGCTCGTCATCGTCGATTTCAAAACCGATCGCACGCGCGACCCCGCCGCCCTGTGGGAGCACTACCGGGAACAGCTGGACCTGTACGGCTTGGCGGTCGCCCAGTGTACCGGCAGGCGGGTGAAACAATGCCTGCTCTACTCCTTCTTTATGGACCGGGAAATAACAGGCGGCGTGTCGTCGCTCCCAAGGCCGGGCGTATAGCGTTGTGGAATGGAAGGCTTCCTGTGCCCGGACAGTCTAAGGAACTGCTCCCGCGCGGGCGTGGCGGCGTCAATCTCCGCCGTTTAGCCCGATAAAAGTGACGAGTCCGCTTCGGCGGGAGAGCCGCAAGCGACTCCCGTAGGCAGAATCCACGCTTGTGGTCGGGTCGGGGCCGCATATCAGGCACAAAAAGCCCGCAAAAATATTTGACCGACGCATTGACATTGCGGCTTAGGCATAGTATAATAACCTCTTGTAAAACAAAGAAGGATACGGCGTTCACGCTTGGTATTCTCACCTGTGGGGAAAATCCGGCACGGGTCAATACGTGATTACCGGGGACGGGAAGTTTTGTGTATTGGCGCGCAGGCGGAGTTTGTCTGCGCGTTTTTTGTATCAACTTGAACCAAGTCGTTTTTGGAGGTGCTTAACTATTAGCAACAGGGAACTTCAGATCAACGAGAAGATTCGCGACAGACAGGTCCGGGTCATCGGCCCGGAAGGCGATCAGCTTGGCCTGATGTCGTCCGCCCAGGCGCTGCAGAGGGCGATCGAAATGAATCTCGATCTGGTGAAAATTGCTCCACAGGCGACTCCGCCCGTTTGCAAGATCATCGACTACGGCAAATACCGTTTCGAGCAGGCCAAACGGGAGAAAGAAGCCAGAAAAAACCAGCATATCGTAGAGATCAAGGAGATCCGCCTTTCGCTCAATATCGACACGCACGACTTCGATACGAAAGTCGGGCATGCGCAGCGTTTTCTGAAGGAGGGCGACAAGGTCAAGGTCTCCATCCGTTTCCGCGGCCGCGAGATGGGCCATCCGGAACAGGGGCATGAGATCATGAAACGCTTTGCACAGGCGCTCAGCGACCTTGCCAATGTGGAGAAGCCTTCCAAGATGGAGGGCCGCAATATGCTGATGTTCCTTGCGTCCAAACCCGCAAAGTAACATGAAATTAAGGAGGGGCAGTCCATGCCTAAGATTAAGACGCATACCGGTGCCAAAAAACGCTTCAAACTGTCGAAGACCGGAAAAGTGATCCGCGCTCACGCCTACAAGTCCCACATTCTCAACAAGAAGACGACCAAGCGCACGAGAAACCTCAGAAAGACCACCGTCGCAGACAAGACGAACGTGGCGCAGATCAAGAGACTGATTCCCTATAAATAACCGGGTTGGCGCCGTTTGAGACCAACCGTGTTTTGGAGGTAATGGAATGGCACGTGTAAAGGGCGCGCTGATGACGCGCAAGAGAAGAAAAAAGACATTAAAACTGGCGAAGGGATATTTCGGCTCCAAGAGCAGACATTTTAAGATGGCCAAACAGGCGGTCATGCGTTCCGGCAATTATGCGTATATCGGCCGCAGGGCGAGAAAACGCGACTTCCGCCGCCTGTGGATCACCCGGATTTCCGCCGCCTGCCGGGCGGACGGGGTCAGTTATTCCGTGTTCATGAACGGCCTCAAAAAAGCCGGCGTCACGCTGAACCGGAAGATGCTCGCCGAGATCGCCGTGGCCGATGAAGCCGCTTTCAAAGGGCTCGTCGAAAAAGCAAAGGCAGCGATTTAAAACGTCTGTTGTGCGCCCGGGAGAACCGGGCGCATTTTTGTATGCGGGGGAGTTGCTGTGCCGGAAGAGATTACAAGCCGAAAAAACGAGACGGTCCGGGACGCGGTCCGGCTTTCCGGTTCCGCGGCATACCGAAGGGAAAAACGTCGGTTCGTGGCGGAAGGGGCGAGGCTCTGCCGCGACGCGGCGGAAAGCGGCGCGCCGGTTCTCGCGCTGTTTTATACCGGCCAGGCAGAGGAAAAATACGCATCCTCTCTCGCGCCGGCCTTCGGGAGGGCCGCGAGACAATATCGGATTTCACCGGAAGTCGCCGCCTGCCTTTCCGAAACCAAAAGCCCGCAGGGCGTCTTCTGCATGTGCGAAATGCCGGACGGCCTCTCCGGGCTTCCCACCGCGTCGAAGGGCGGGCACTGCCTGGCGCTGGAGAACATCCGGGACCCGGCCAACCTCGGCGCGATGCTCCGCACGGCGGAGGCTCTCGGCATCCGTTCGGTGTTGCTTTGCGGCGAATGCTGCGACGTCTATTCCCCGAAGGTGCTGCGGGCGAGCATGGGCGCGGTGTTCCGACTCCCGCTTTTCCGCGGCCGGGATGCGGCGGAAACTTTGAAAGCTCTTGAGGGCAGGGGGTTCACTACACTGGCCGCCGTCCCGGACTCCTCCGCCGTCCCCGTGACCTCCCTGCGCCTTGCGGGGCCGGCGGCCGTCGCCGTCGGCAACGAGGGGAGCGGCCTCACCGTCGAAGCCCAGCGGGCGTGTTCCCTGCGCGTGACCATCCCGATGCGCGGCAGGGCGGAGTCGCTCAACGCCGCCGCGTCCGCGGCCATCCTGATGTGGGAACTGATGCGCGGAGGAACGGAAGGTGAGCGAGAATGACGGAACGCGATCCCAGAATCTACTGGGTCTGGCTCCAGCACGCGCTGGGCGCCGGAAGCTCGAAGTACAAAAAAATTCTGGCGTCCTACCCGTCTCTGGCCGATTTTTATCGCGCCGGCAAAGAGGGGTGGCTGCTGGAGGGGTATTTTACGCAGAAAGAGATGCGCGGTCTATGCACCTGGACCCTCGACGACGCCGCCGCGCTCGCGGAATACTGCGGCAGGCTCGGGCAGAGGATCGTCACGCCGGAAGAGGAAGAATACCCGGAGCTGCTCCGGCAGATCCCGAATCCGCCCTGCGTGCTCTACGTGAAGGGCGGGCTCCCGGATTTTGACAGCCGGATTTCCGTCTCCGTGGTCGGCACGCGCCGCGCCACCCAGACGGGCAGGACCGTGGCCCGCAGCATCGCTTTTTCGCTTGCGAAAAGCGGGGCGGTCGTCGTCAGCGGCGGTGCGCTCGGCATCGACTCGGCGGCGCACAAGGGGGCGCTTCAGGCGGGCGGGGTCACGGTCTGCGTCCTCGGATGCGGCATCGAAGCGGAGTACCTGATGGCGAACGCCTCCCTGCGCGACGCGATTGCGCAAAAGGGCGCGCTCGTTTCCGAATATCCGCCCGGCACGCAGGCCTCGGCTTCCAATTTTCCGATCCGGAACCGCATCATCTCGGGCCTTTCGCTGGGGACGCTTGTGGTGGAGGCCGCAGCGCGGAGCGGTTCGCTGATCACCGCCGATTTCGCTCTGGATCAGGGGCGCGACGTTTTCGCCGTGCCCGCGGATGTCTGCAGCCCCGTTTCCCAGGGCGTGAACGCGCTGATCAAAAGCGGAGCGAAGGCCGTCAGCAGCGCGGAAGAGATCCTGGAGGAGTATGCGGGGAGATTTCCGGATAAATTTAGCCTTGACGAAAACGCCACAGATGCTATTATAAATGATAACGATGCAATGCTCTCGTCCCCCGTGCCGCACCCGGAGATCCCGGCCGGCGGGGAAGGGGAGCTTTCATCCGACGCGCGGACCGTGCTCTCCTGCCTTGACACGTCGCCGCGCCCCATCGCTGAGATCGGCGCGAAAGCGGGGCTCGACGCGGCGCGCCTGCTCGCGGCGGTGACGGAACTGGAGCTTTCGGAGGCCGTGCGCTCCTATTCCGGCGGCCGCTACAGCCTGCCGCGTCCGTCTTTGCAGGGCAGGGGAAGATTAAAAATGTGAGGTGGCTATATTGTCTAAGCTGGTCATCGTGGAATCGCCGGCAAAGGCTAAAACGATACAGAAATATCTGGGGTCGGGCTTCAACGTGATCGCGTCCATGGGCCATGTGCGCGATCTGCCGGAACACCGCCTGAGCGTGGATATTAAAAACAATTTCAAACCCAAGTACGAGATCATCAAGGGGAAGGAAAAGCTGGTCGAGGAGCTGAAAAGCAAGGCGGAAAAGAGCGACTCCGTGCTGCTCGCGACGGACCCGGACCGCGAAGGGGAGGCGATCTCGTGGCACCTTGCCTATCTGCTCGGCCTGGATACGCAGGGGCGCAACCGCGTCACCTTCAACGAGATCACCAAGACGGGCATTTCGTCCGGCATGCAAAATCCGCGCAGCATCGACCTCAACCTTGTCAACGCGCAGCAGGCCCGCCGCATCCTCGACCGGCTGGTCGGCTACAAGCTCAGCCCGTTCCTCTCCCAAAAGATCCGCCACGGCCTCTCCGCCGGGCGGGTGCAGTCCGTCGCCGTGCGCATCATCGTTGACCGCGAGGAGGAGATCCGCGCCTTCAAGCCGGAGGAGTACTGGACCATCGACGCGAAGCTGCTCCCGAAGGGCGGGCGCAAGGTCTTCGGCGCCTCGCTCTACGGCGACAAAAACGGAAAGATCGCGATCACCGGCAAGGAGCAGTCCGACCGGATCCTGGCGGAGCTGAAGGACGCCGAGTTCGTCGTCGCAAGCGTCAAGAAGGGGACCCGCCGGAAGGCGCCGGTGCCGCCTTTCTCGACTTCCACCATGCAGCAGGAGGCCTCCCGCAAGCTGGGGTTCCAGGCGCGGCGCACCATGAAAGCCGCGCAGGAGCTTTACGAGGGCGTCGAGATCGAAGGAATGGGGGCGACCGGCCTCATCACCTACATGCGCACCGACTCCCTGCGCATTTCGGAAGAGGCGATCCAAAGCGCCGCGGAATATATCCGCGACCGGTGGGGCGGCAAGTATCTGCCGGAAAAGCCTCGGCATTACAAGTCCCGGGCCAACGCGCAGGACGGCCACGAGGCCATCCGGCCGACCATCCCGTCGCTTTCGCCGGACAAAGTGAAAGCCAGCCTGTCTTCGGACCAGTATAAGCTGTACCGCCTCGTGTGGGAGCGCTTTCTGGCGAGCCAGATGGCGAACTGCATCCAGAACACGGTCCAGGCGGACATCCGCGCGAACGATTATCTCTTCAAGGCTTCCGGCTATACCGTCAGCTTCGACGGTTTCACGGTGCTGTATGAGGAGACCCGGGACGAGGGGAGCAAGTCGGAGGGGGCGCTCCCCGAGCTTTCCGCGGGGATGCCGCTGCGCCTCAAAGAGATCGCGGGCAACCAGCATTTCACCCAGCCGCCCCCGCGCTACACGGAGGCTTCGCTGATCAAGGCGCTGGAAGAAAACGGCATCGGCAGGCCGTCGACCTATGCGACGACCATCTCCACCATCACGGCGAGGGAATACGTCGTCCGCGAAGGCAAGGCCCTCAAGCCGACGGAACTCGGCGAGACCGTCACCAAGCTGCTCAAAGAGCGGTTCCCGAAGATTGTCAACGTCAAATTCACGGCGCAGGTGGAGAACGACCTCGACAGCGTCCAGAACGGCCGGACCGACTGGGTCGAGGAGCTGCACGAGTTTTACGGGGACTTCGACAAGACCCTCAAAGAGGCGAAGGAGGCGATGCAGGGGGTCAAGATCCAGCTCAAGGAAGACGTGACCGACGTGATCTGCGAAAAATGCGGCCGCCACATGGTCATCAAAACCGGGCGGTACGGCAAGTTCCTCGCCTGCCCGGGGTATCCCGAATGCAAAAACGTCAAAAGATATGTGCAGGAGACCGGCGCCATCTGCCCGAAATGCGGCGGCAAGGTCATCGTCAAAAAGACGAAGAAGGGCAGGACGTTCTACGGCTGCGCGAACTACCCGAAGTGCGACTTCATCTCGTGGGATGAGCCTTCCATGGAGCTGTGCCCGAAGTGCGGCAAGACCCTGCTGAAGAAGAAGGGGAAGCATCCGAAATATTACTGCGTCACGCCGGGCTGCGGCTACGAGAAGCAGGAGGAAGAATGAGGGTACGGGTCGTCGGGGCCGGCCTTGCCGGGTGCGAGGCGGCGTGGCAGCTTGCCCGCGCGGGGATCGAGACGGATCTCTACGAGATGAAGCCGGTCCGCTTTTCGCCGGCGCATATCAGCCGGAACTTCGCGGAGCTGGTCTGCTCCAACTCCTTCAAGGCGGAACGCGCGGAGAGCGCGGCCGGCCTGCTGAAGGAGGAGATGCGCGCCTTAGGGTCCGTTTTGTTGCCGTGCGCACAGCGGTGCCGGGTGCCCGCGGGCGGGGCGCTCGCCGTGGACCGGGAGGCCTTTTCCGCGGCGGTCACGGAAAAGATCGCCGGGGACCCGCTGATCCGCATCCACCGCGAGGAGGTCACGGCGGTCCCGGAGGACGGCGTCGCCGTCGTCGCCACGGGCCCCCTGACTTCGGATTCGCTGGCGGCGGGGATCGCCGGCCTCTGCGGCGAAGCCCTCAGCTTCTACGACGCCGCCGCGCCGATCGTCACGGCGGAAAGCCTCGACCGCGGTGCGGTTTTCGCGGCTTCACGGTACGGCCGGGGCGATGACGACGCCTACCTGAACTGCCCGATGGACCGGGAGGAATACGGGCGCTTCCGGCGGGAACTTGCGGCGGCCGAGCGCGCGCCGCTGCACGGCTTCGACGCCGCCGACCCGAAGGTCTACGAGGGCTGCATGCCGGTCGAGGTGATGGCGGCGCGGGGCGAGGACACGCTCCGTTTCGGCCCGATGAAGCCGGTGGGCCTGCGGGACCCGCGAACGGGGCGCCGGCCCTGGGCCGTGGTGCAGCTTCGGCGCGAGAACGCCGAGGGGACGCTCTACAACCTGGTCGGATTCCAGACGAACCTGAAATTCCCGGAGCAGAGGCGCGTCTTCGGCATGATCCCCGGGCTTTCGCACGCGGAATTCGCGCGCTACGGCGTCATGCACCGCAATACGTTCCTGAATTCCCCCCGCGTCCTGTCGCCGGATTTCAGCGTGAGAAACAGGCCGTGCCTGTTTTTCGCCGGGCAGATCACCGGCGTGGAGGGATATATGGAATCCGCCGCGTCCGGCATCGTCGCGGGCCTGAATGCCGCCCGCCGCGTCGAAGGCTTGCCGCCCGCCGTGCCGCCGGCGACGACCATGGTGGGCGCGCTGTGCCGGTACGCTTCGGCGGGAGGCGAGGGCCCGTTCCAGCCGATGGGCGCAAATTTCGGTCTTCTGCCGGCGCTGGAACCGCATATCCGCGGCAAGCGGGAGCGATACGCGGCCCTGTCGGCCCGGGCCCTTCAGGATCTGGAGAATTTTTTGCGATCCGTCGGGGAGACGGGCGGAACGTAAGGCTGCGAACGCGTCATCGCAGGGAAAATAAAAAAAGAGCCACACTGGGAGATGCTGGATATGAAAATCATTGTGGATGCGTTCGGCGGCGACCATGCCCCGCTCGAGATCCTGAAGGGCTGCGCGCTGGCGGTGCGGGGCCTCGACGTGGACATCCTCCTGACCGGCCGGGAAAAAGAGATCCGTCGTGTCGCGCAAGAGAACGCCGTCCCGCTCGAGAGGATGGAGATCGCCGACGCGCCGGTCGTCCTCACCATGGAGGACGGCGCGGGGGAGATCATGAAATCGAAGAGCGACAGCTCCATGGCCGAGGGCCTGCGCAGGCTCGCCGCGGGCGAAGGTGACGCGTTCGTTTCGGGGGGCAACAGCGGGGCGCTCGTCGTGGGGGCGACGCTGATCGTCAAGCGGATCCGCGGGATCAAACGCATCGCCTTCGCCCCCGTCATCCCGAAAAACAAGGGCTGCTTCATGCTGATCGACAGCGGGGCGAACGTAGACTGCAAACCGGAGATGCTGCTCCAGTTCGGCATCATGGGCTCCATCTATATGGAGAAGGTCATGGGGGTCGCAAAGCCGCGCGTCGCCCTCGCGAACATCGGGACCGAGGACCATAAGGGCGGCGAACTGCAGCACGGGGCGTTTCCGCTGCTCAAGGACGCCGCGATCAATTTCATCGGCAACATCGAGGCCCGCGACATTCCGGACGACGCGGCGGACGTGGTGGTCGCCGACGGCTTTACCGGCAACGTCATCCTGAAGACGTTCGAGGGCGTCGCGCTCGTTCTGATGGGCAAGGTCAAAGACATTTTCACGAAGAGGCCGCTGAACAAGCTCGCGGCCGCGATCGTTCTGAAAGACGTGAAAGAGCTGAAAAAGCAGTTCGATTACAACGAATACGGCGGAGCGCCCCTGATGGGCTGCCGGAAACCGGTCTTCAAAACGCACGGAAGCGCCACGGCAAAGACCGTCTACAATGCGATCCGGCTGACCAAAGCCTATGTGGAGGGCCGCGTGGCCGAGGAGATCGCGTCGTCGGTCGCAGCGTACAACTCCGCGGTCCGGGGCAAAGAGACGGTATGACAGAGGAACGGACGTCGATGGAAGAGCTGGAAGAGAAACTCCGGTATCGTTTTAAGAAGATTCAGTACCTGAAGACCGCGCTGACGCATTCCTCCTACGCCAACGAATGCCGTTCCCGCGGGGGCAGCAACGAGCGTCTGGAGTTTCTGGGGGACTCGATTCTGGGCTTTGTGGTGGCGGAGTACCTTTATACCCATTACCCGAACATCCCGGAGGGGGAGCTGACGAAAAAGCGTGCGGCGCTGGTGTGCGAAAAGGCGTGCTGCGGCTTTTCCCGGCAGATCGGCGTGGGGCAGTACCTGCTTTTGAGCCACGGGGAGCAGAACTCGGGCGGGCGGACCCGTTCCTCCATCCTGGCGGACACGTTCGAGTCCATCACGGCCGCCATTTTTCTCGACGGGGGCATGGAGGAGGCCCGCCGCTTCGTCCTGCGGTTCGTCCTTCCGCTGCTGCAGCAGTCGAAACCGAAGGTGTTCAAGGACTATAAGACGGCGTTGCAGGAGATCGTGCAGAAAAATCCGGAGGAGAGCCTCGAATATATTCTGACCGGCGAGACCGGGCCGGACCACGACAAGCATTTCCGCGTGGAGGTGCGCCTCGACAACAACGTCGTCGGCAGGGGCGGCGGGCGCAGCAAAAAAGAAGCGGAGCAGCAGGCCGCGCGCGAGGCGCTGGGACTGATGGGCTATTGAGACACGCGAACGTGGCGATCTTCGTGCCGAACTGCGGGTGCCGGCACCGGTGCAGCTTCTGCAACCAGTGCGCCATCACCGGAAAACAGTCCCTGCCGACGCCGCAGGATGTCCGCGCGGCGGCCGAGATCGCCCTCCGAAAACCGGGCCGCGACGCGGCGCGCTCCGAGATCGCGTTTTTCGGCGGGAGCTTCACGGCCATCGAGCCCTCCTATATGGCGTCCCTGCTGGAAGCGGCCACTCCGTATGTGCGCAGCGGCGCCTTTGCGGGCATCCGCATCTCCACCCGGCCGGACTGCGTCGGGGAAGAGGTGCTCGGCGTCCTGCGCCGCTATGGTGTGACGACCGTCGAACTCGGCGCACAGAGCATGGACGACCGCGTCCTCGCGCGCAACGGCCGCGGGCACACCGCGGCGCAGACGGCGCGCGCGGCGGAACTGATCCGGTCGCGCGGATTCGCCCTCGGCCTGCAGATGATGACGGGCCTCCCCGGCGACACCGACGGCGGCGCGCGCGAGACGGCGGAACGGCTCGCGGCGCTGCACCCTTCCTGCGTGCGGATCTACCCGGCGCTCGCCCTTGCCGGAACGCAGATGGGCGAATGGTACCGGAGAGGGGAATACCGGCCGCAGACGCTGGAAGAAGCGGTGGAGCTGTGCGCGGGGCTTTTGGATTTTTTTGAGGCGCAGGGGATCCCCGTGATCCGGCTCGGGCTGCACGCTTCGCCGGAGCTCGAGCGCGGCCTGCTCGCCGGGCCGTGGCATCCGGCTTTCCGCGAGCTCTGCGAAAGCAGGCGGATGCTGCGCGCGGTTCTGGAAGAACTGGCGCGAAAGCCGGGGCCGGCCGGGACCGTCCGCATCCGGGTGTCGCCGAACAGCCTGTCCGCCGCGACCGGCCAGAAGAAAGGAAATCTTCGGGAACTCGCCCGGATGGGCTATCAGGTGAAATTCGTGCCGGACGATTCCGTCCCGCGCGGAAGGGTCCGGGTGCAAACGTGAGGGGAGGATGCGCGAAGTGCTTCTGAAATCGCTGGAGCTGCAGGGCTTCAAGACTTTTCCGGACCGCACCAGACTCGTTTTTCACGAGGGGATCACCGCCGTGGTCGGCCCGAACGGGAGCGGCAAAAGCAATATCAGCGACGCCGTGCGCTGGGCGCTGGGCGAGCAGTCCGTCAAAACGCTTCGATGCACGAAGATGGAGGATGTCATCTTCGGGGGCACGCCCGCCCGCGGGCCGATGGGGTTTGCGGAGGTGACGCTCGACATCGACAATTCCGGCCGCGAGCTGCCTTACGACGACTCTTCGGTCTCGGTCACGCGCCGGTACTACCGCTCCGGCGAGAGCGAGTACCGCATCAACGGCAACGCCGTGAGGCTCAAAGACATCAACGAGCTTTTCATGGACACGGGCCTCGGCCGCGACGGGTATTCCGTCATCGGCCAGGGCAAGATCGACAGCATCGTCTCGGCGCGCAGCGAGGACCGGCGGGAAGTCTTTGAAGAGGCCGCCGGCATCTCCCGCTTCCGCTACCGCAAAGAGGAGACCGAACGCAAGCTGTCGCAGGCGGAGGAGAACCTGGTCCGCCTGCGCGACATCCTTTCGGAGCTCGAGAGCCGCGTGGGGCCGCTGCGGGAGCAGTCCGAAAAGGCGAAACGCTACCTTGCCCTCGCCGACGAGAAAAAAAACCTCGAGATCGGCCTCTGGCTGAACACGCTGAACCGCTCGAACGTCCTTCTGCGGGGGCAGGAAGATAAGATCCTGATCGAGCAGAACCACTACAACGCGGCGGAACAGTCCATCGCCGGGCTGGACGCGGAACTGGAAAAGACCTTACAGGATTCCAACGCGTGCGCGGCGAAAGCGGATGAAACCAACAAAAAGAGCGCCTCTCTGGAAAGCCAGGCCACCCAGAAGGACGGCGAAGCGTCGGTCCTGCAGAACGACATCCGGCACAATGAGGAGAACATCGCGCGCATCGAGAACGAGATCGCGCTCGCGGAGCAGTCCGGCGCCGACCTGGAAAAGGAGATCGCCGAAAAGAAGAGCCAAATCGCGGAAAAACAGAGCCGCCTGGCCGAACAGAACGGGGAACTGGACCGCTGTTCCGGCCGCATGGACGGTCTGCGCGGCGACATCAGCGATTCGGCGGGGAAGATGGAAGCTCTGACCCGCGCGGCCGCCGATCTGACTGCCCGGGCGACGCAGGCGAAAATGGAGGAGGCGACGGCGGGTTCCACCGTCTCGGAGATCGAGCTGCGTCTTTCCTCCCTTCAGGCCGGCCGCCGGGAGAAATCCGAGCGGGAGGACGCTCTCCGGAAACAGGCGCAGGAGGCTGCGGACAAGTTGCAGCAGGCCGACAAAACGCTGGGATCCCTGAAAAATTCCGTCGGCGGGTACGAGATGTTGCTCGAGACGCGCAGCCGCCGGAGGGATGCCGCCAAGCAGGAGAGCGACCGGCTCGGGCTCGACCTCTCGGAACAGCTGCGCCGCCAGAAGCTCCTCGAAGCCCTCGAGCGGAACCTGGAGGGCTTTTGGGGCAGCGTCAAGGCCGTCATGAAAGCGAAGGCGGCGGGGACGCTCGGCGGCATCTGCGGGCCGGTGTCCCGGCTGGTCCGGGTCCCGGAGCCCTATACCGTCGCGATGGAAACGGCGCTCGGCAACGCCATGCAGGACATCGTGACACAAGACGGGCAGGATGCAAAACGCGCCATCGCCTTTTTGAAGCGGAGCAACGCCGGGCGCGCGACTTTTTTGCCGCTGACTGTCGTCCGGGGCAGAAGGCTTCAGGAAAACGGCCTCTCCGGCTGCCGCGGCTTCGTCGGCGTCGCGTCGGAGCTCTGCTCGTTCGACGCGGCCTATCGCAGCGCCGTCGATTTTCTCCTGGGGCGCATCGTCGTTGCGGAGGACCTCGACAGCGCCGTGGCGATTGCGGGGAAATACGGGCACCGCTTCCGCGTCGTCACGCTGGACGGCCAGATCGTCAATGTCGGCGGTTCGCTGACGGGCGGCTCCCTCGCGCGGAATTCCGGTCTGCTCAGCCGCGCATCGGAGATCGGGAAGATCAGAAAGGCGGTAGAGGCGTTGCGCGTCCGGGCCGGGAAGGCCGCCGAAGCGTTCCGCGCGGCGGCCCGGGAGGCGTCCGCCGCGGAAGCGTCCCTCGCCGCCGCGAAAGCCGAGCTCGCAGACGCGCAGGGCGGCAGGGTCCGTCTGGAGGCGGAATCGCAGCGCCTCCAGACGGAGCTTCTGGCGGTGCGGAAGGACTCCGAATCCGTCGCGGGGGAAATGGCAGCTGCCGCCGCAAGGCTGGAGGAGCAGAAAAAAACGCGCGAAGAGGCCCGCGCGCGCGCGGAGGGACTGGAAGGGCAGGCGGAGCAGAAACGAAAGGAAGCCGCCGCGCTCGGCGAAAACAGGGACGAGCTCGACCGGCGCTTCCGCGAGATGTCGGAGAAAATACAGCGGATCGAACTCGACCGGCTGGCCGCCCGGAAAGACGTGCAGTCGCTCGAAGATTCCATCCGGGAGATCACGGAGCGTTCCGCCGGCCATCGGGATCGGATCGAAAAGCTGAAGGCGGAGGCCGGCGCGCTCCGGAGCTCCTCCGGCGAACTTTCCCAGAAGATCGCGCGGCTCCGGGAAGAGGCGGAGTCCCTGCGCGCCGCCGCCAAGGCGGCCCTTTCGGAGATCGAGGCGCTGAACGCGCGGAGGATGGAGCTTGAAAAGCACTCCCTCGAGCTGCGCGCCCAAGAACGCGAAAAATCGGAGGAGAAGGAGAAGGTCGGGCACGACCTCGCCCTCCTGCAGGAGCACAAGGCCGCGCTCCAGAAAGAGTACGACGGGATCGTGTCGCAGTTGTGGGAAGAATACCAGCTGACGCGGCGCGAAGCGGAAGAGCAGGTCGGAGGGAAGATCGGGGACCCCGCCAAGGCGAAGCGGCGGCTCTCTTCGCTCAAGAGCGAGATCCGCGGCCTGGGCTCGGTCAACGTCTCCGCCGTGGAGGAGTACCGGGAGGTTTCTCAGCGGTATGAATTCCTGAAGGCGCAGATCGCGGATTCCGAGCAGTCGCGCGGCGAGCTCGAAAAACTGATCGGCAGCCTGACCGGCCAGATGCAGACGCTGTTTTCCTCGAAGTTCGAGCAGATCGGCCGCAATTTTCAGGAGACGTTCCGCGACCTGTTCGGCGGCGGGACGGCGACGCTCTCCCTGACGGAGCCGCGCGACGTGCTAAACTCCGGCATCGAGATCTCCGTGCAGCCGCCGGGCAAGATCGTGGCGCACCTGGAATCGCTCTCCGGCGGGGAGAAGGTCCTCGTGGCCATCGCGCTCTATTTCGCCATCATGAAGGTGACCCCCCCGCCGTTCTGCCTGCTGGACGAGATCGAGGCCGCGTTGGACAACGTGAACGTGACGCGCTTCGCGGCCTATCTGCGCCGGATGAACCGGAACACCCAGATCATCCTCATCACGCATCGGCGGGGCTGCATGGAGGAGGCCGACGTTCTGTACGGCGTCACCATGCAGGAAAAGGGCGTTTCCAAGCTGTTGGAGATGCCGGTCGCGCAGATGGAGGAAAAACGAGGGGCGGAAGCCTGAGCGCCGTTTGGCAAGGAGAAAAGATGGGAATTTTTGCGAAGATCAGAGACGGGCTGAAAAAGACGAGGGAGGGCATGAGCGCCTCGGTCGCGTCCATGCTCCACTCCTTTACGAAGATCGACGAGAAACTTTTCGAGCAGTTGGAAGAGCTCCTCGTGATGGGGGACGTGGGCGTTCCCACGGCGGAGCTCATCTGCTCCGAACTCCGGAAGGAGGTCAAAGAGCAGGGCGTCACGGACCCGATGCTGATCGAAGGGATGCTCCGCCGGATCGTCGCGGACATGCTGCGGGGCGGCGAAGAGCTGAAAACCGGCACAAAGCCCTCCGTCATCCTGGTCATCGGCGTGAACGGGACCGGCAAGACGACGACGGCGGGCAAGCTGGCCGCCATGTTTGTGGCGCAGGGCAGGAAGGTCATCCTCGGGGCGGCCGACACGTTCCGCGCCGCCGCCGTGGAGCAGCTCTCCGTCTGGGCGCAGCGTTCCGGCGCGCAGCTTGTGAGCCACCCGCCGGGCAGCGACCCGGCGGCCGTGGTGTTCGACTCCATCGCGGCGGCGAAGGCCCGCGGCACCGACATCGTCATCTGCGACACCGCCGGCCGCCTACACAACAAAAAGAATCTGATGGAAGAGCTCTCGAAGATCGACCGGGTCGTTGAGCGCGAGGCGCCGGAAGCGGACAAAGAGGTGCTGCTCGTACTCGACGCGGCCACGGGCCAGAACGCCGTGAACCAGGCGCGCGAGTTCAGCGCCGCCGCCAACATCACGGGGATCGTCCTGACAAAGCTGGACGGCACCCCGAAGGGGGGCGTCATCCTCGCCATCCGGCAGGAGCTGCATCTTCCGGTCAAATTCATCGGCGTGGGGGAACAGGTGGACGACCTGCAGCCGTTCGACGCCGATCAGTTTGCCGAGGCGCTGTTCGCCCGGCAGGAATGAGGGGAAACGATGGAACTGGTGATCGGCACGCACAACGGGGGAAAGATCCGGGAGTTCGAGCGGATCCTGGAGCCGCTCGGGGTCCGCGTCGTCTCCGCCGACCTGCCCGAGGTGGAGGAGACGGGGACCACGTTTTCGCAGAACGCACTATTGAAGGCGGAATCCGCCTGCCGGGCGACGGGGCATCCCACCGTGGCGGACGACTCCGGCCTTGCGGTCGACGCGCTGGGCGGCGCGCCGGGCGTCTATTCCGCCCGCTACGCGGGGGAGGACACGCCCTATGAGAAAAAGATCGAAAAGCTGCTGGATTCCATCCGGGACGTTCCGAAAGAGAAACGCGGCGCAAAGTTCGTGTGCTCCATCTGCTGCGTCTTCCCGAACGGGGACCGCATCACGGCGGAGGCCGAATGCCGCGGCTCCATCGCGTTCGCCCCGTCGGGGAGCGGGGGCTTCGGCTACGACCCGGTTTTCCTCGTGGGCGACAGGACCTTCGCCGAGCTTTCGCCTGAGGAAAAAGACGGAATCAGCCACCGCGGACGGGCGCTGCGCCTGTTTGCGGAAAAACTCAGAGCATACCGGGAGAAAAAAAGATGCTCCCGACCGGGGGAAAAGGGGTGCGCGGGAGGGGAGGAACGCGAAGGAAATGAAAATTATTCTTCCCAAAGCGGGGAAAAAGTAATATGATGGAAGACAAAGAACGGGGACGGGTCAGAAGCCTCGCCGTTTTCGGCGGCACGTTCAATCCCATCCACAACGGCCACGTCCATCTGGCGCGGCGTTTTGCGGAAATCCTGAACGCCGAGAGAGTCCTGCTCATCCCCACGTTCAGGCCTCCGCACAAGCGGGCGGACGATCTGGCCGGCATTTCGGACCGGCTCGCCATGTGCCGCCTTGCGTCGAAGGGACTGCCGTTCGAGGTCAGCGATCTCGAAATCCGCCGCGGCGGCCGGAGCTACACCTCCGACACCCTGCGGGAGCTGCACGGCCTGTACCCGAACGCTTCGCTTTTCCTGCTGATGGGGGAGGACATGTTTCTCACCCTGGAACGCTGGCACGATCCGGCTGTGATCTATTCCCTTGCGACCGTCTGCGTCGCGCCGCGCA
Source organism: Caproicibacter sp. (assembly GCA_036741535.1). Lineage (GTDB taxonomy): Bacteria > Bacillota > Clostridia > Oscillospirales > Acutalibacteraceae > Thermocaproicibacter. The sequence goes on from DAINSB010000014.1 coordinate 23,693, forward strand.
GCGGGAGAAACGCAGACCGTCTGTCTAATGGAAGCCGTCTGTCGGACGGAAGCCGTCTGCAAGGCGGCGGCCGCCTGCAAGAATATGCCGCCGCGCTGAGGCGAAAGGGCGTCCGGGTCCGGGTCGAGCCGATCTCCTATCTGCCCGTTTCCTCCACCGTGGTGCGGGAGGCGGTCAGGAACGGAAAATCCATTTCCGGGATGGTTCCGGAAGCAGTCGCCGACTATATCAGCGAACATCATCTTTATCGGGAGTGAATGACAATCATGTTGGAGCAATACAAACAGATCATCAGGTCGCTGCTGGACGAGAAACGCTGTTACCATTCCGAGTGCGTCGCAAAGGCCGCGCGGGAGCTGGCCGTCAAATACGGCGCGGACCCGGAGAAGGCGGAGACCGCAGGCATCCTGCACGACATCATGAAGGACATCCCGCCGGAAAAGCAGCTCGCCATGATGGCAAAGTACGGCATCACCCTGACGCCCGTCGAGCGGAACGCCCCGAAGCTGTGGCACGCGATGCTGGGCGCCGCATACCTGAAAAACGAGCTGAACATCGACGACAAGGAGATTCTGGACGCCGTGCGCTACCACACGACGGGCCGCGCGAACATGACCCTGATGGACAAGGTCCTGTTCATCGCGGATTTCATCTCCGCCGACCGGGACTACCCGGGCGTGGAAGACCTGCGCAAAGCCGCCGCCGTCAGCCTGGAAGAGGCGATGGTCGCCGGGTTTTCGTATACGATCGCAGACCTCGCGCAGGCGCGCAAACCAATCCATCCGGACACCATCAGCGCCTACAACGAAACGGCGCTGGGTCATGACACAAAATAAATTGCTGAAAAGGGGTTGTTAGACAGATGACATCGCTGGAACTCGGAGAGAAGGCCGTAAAAGTGCTGGATGAAAAAAAAGCCGAGGATCTGAAGATGATCCGGATCGAGGACATCTCGGTGCTGGCGGATTATTTCGTGATCGCCACGGGCACCAGCAGCACGCATGTCAAGGCTCTGGCGGACGAAGTCGAATTCCGCCTGAAAGAGCTGGGCGTGGAGCCGTCCCATGTGGAGGGGTACCGTTCCCATTCGTGGGTCCTGCTCGACTACACCGGCGTTGTGGTCCATGTCTTCACCCCGGAATCCCGCAGCTTTTACGACCTTGACCGGCTCTGGCGCGACGGGGAATCCGTCGATCTTTCCCATCTGCTTCAGTCCTAGCCGTCATCCTTTCAATTCCGAGAATACAGAAAATGCAGGGGCGAAAAGAATGAAATACGATCCGAAACCGATTGAACAGAAATGGCAGGCACAGTGGGAAAAATCCGGCGTTTTCCATGCGTCGAACGACTCCCGGAAGCCGAAGTACTACGCGCTGATCGAGTTCCCGTATCCCTCCGGTCAGGGCCTGCACGTGGGGCATCCGCGCTCTTACACGGCGATGGACATCATCGCGCGCAAACGCCGTATGCAGGGATACAACGTGCTTTACCCCATCGGCTGGGACGCGTTCGGCCTCCCGAGCGAGAACTACGCCATCAAGAACCACGTCCACCCCGCCGTCGTCACCAAGCAGAATATCGCGCGCTTCAAGAGCCAGCTGCAGTCGCTGGGCCTTTCGTTCGACTGGACGCGCGAGATCAACACGACGGACCCGGAGTATTACCGGTGGACGCAGTGGATTTTCCTTCAGCTTTTCAAGCGCGGCCTCGCCTATAAAAAAGAGATGGCGGTCAACTGGTGCACCTCGTGCAAGTGCGTGCTCGCCAACGAAGAGGTCGTGAACGGCGTGTGCGAACGCTGCGGCAGCGAAGTGGTCCAGAAGGTCAAATCCCAGTGGATGCTCAAGATCACGGCCTACGCTCAGCGCCTGATCGACGATCTCGATCTGGTGGATTACCCGGCGCGCGTCAAGACGCAGCAGAAAAACTGGATCGGCCGCTCGACCGGCGCGGAGGTGGATTTCGCCACCACGGCGGGGGATACCCTCACCGTCTACACCACCCGGCCGGACACGCTGTACGGCGTGACCTACATGGTCCTGTCCCCGGAACATCCCTATCTTGAAAAATGGTCCGGGCGGATCAGAAACCCGGACGCGGTGCGCGCCTATCAGGCGCAGGCGGCCAAGAAGTCGGATTTCGAGCGCACCGAGATCGCCAAGGACAAGACCGGCGTGCAGCTTGAGGGCGTCCGCGCGGTCAACCCCGTAAACGGCAAAGAGATCCCGATCTTTATCTCCGACTATGTGCTCATGTCCTACGGGACGGGCGCCATCATGGCCGTTCCGGGGCACGATACCCGCGACTGGGATTTCGCCAAGAAATTCAATCTGCCCATCGTCGAGGTGGTGGTGGGCGGCGACGTGCAGAAAGAGGCTTACACCGACTGCGGGACGGGCACCCTCGTCAATTCCGGCATCCTCGACGGTCTGACGGTGGAGGAAGCGAAGAAGAAGATCACGCAGTTCCTCACCGAAAAGGGGATCGGCCGAGCGAAGGTCAACTACAAACTGCGCGACTGGGTCTTTTCGCGGCAGCGTTACTGGGGCGAGCCGATCCCGATCGTCGTCTGTCCGAAGTGCGGCTATGTCGCCGTCCCGGAAAGCGAGCTGCCGCTGCGCCTGCCCGAGGTCAAGTCCTACGAGCCGACCGACACCGGCGAATCGCCCCTGGCCCATATGACCGAGTGGGTCAACACGACCTGCCCGCGCTGCGGCGGCCCCGCCAAGCGCGAGACGGACACCATGCCCCAGTGGGCGGGCTCCTCGTGGTATTTCCTGCGCTACACGGACCCGCACAACCGGGACGCCTTCGCCGGCAAAGAGGCCCTCAAATACTGGACCCCGGTGGACTGGTACAACGGCGGCATGGAACATACGACGCTGCATCTGCTCTACAGCCGGTTCTGGCATAAATTCCTGTACGATATCGGTGCGGTGC
>DAINSB010000015.1:0-23319 GCA_036741535.1 Caproicibacter sp.
TGGCCTAAAAAGCCTAATCAAGACGCATTTTTTATGCATTATTTTCCGACGAGGCTATTTTGCAACAGCCCGACACGAAAGTCTTTACAGGGCCTTGCGGTAGATGCGTTTCAGATCTTCGGGGCCGAAAACGACCGGGCTGTTTTTGAGCGTGCCGGCCGATACCTTCAGACAGTTTTCCGCCATCCACCCGATGTCCTCTTCTTTTATGCCCTGTTCGCCGAGTGTCGTGCGCAGATCGATTTTGGAAAGAAAAGCGCGGACCTGCCCGGCGCAGTCCTTTTCGTCTTTGCCGCCGAGCAGGCGGGAAATGACCGCAAACTTTTTCGGCGCGCCGGCGATGGATTCTTCAAAGACGACGGGCGTCAGAGCGGCGAGGCCGCGGCCGTGCACGATGTTCCGCAGGCCGCTGGCCGGGTGTTCCATCCCGTGCGGGGCCACGCAGCCCGTCGTGTTGATGACCATGCCGCCGAGCGTGCTGGCGAAGGTCACCTTTTCCCATGCCTCGTTGTCGGAAGGGTCGCCGTAGACGCGGGGCAGGTTCTCCGCAATCAGCCGGATGGCCTCCAGGGCCATCATGTCCGTAAGCGGCTGCGAGGCGGCGGAGAGGTATCCCTCCATGTTGTGGCACAGGGCGTCGAATCCGACCGAAGCGAGGACCGGCTTCGGCATCGTTTTCATCAGGTCCGGGTCGATGATGGATTCCTTCGCGATGATCGCGTGGCAGCGCAGGGATTTTTTATCCCCGTTTCCCGGATTGGAGAGGACGGCGAACCCGTTCCCTTCGCTCCCGGTGCCGCAGGTCGTGGGGACCAGCACCAGCGGAAGCGCATTTTCGGAATGCTTTTTGTTGAAGATATAGTCGGAGACGTCCCCGTCGTTCACCGTCATAAAGGCGATGCCCTTGGCGGCGTCCATGATGCTGCCGCCCCCGAGACCGATCACCACGTCGCAATTTTCCCGTTTGGCGAGGGCGGCCCCGGCGAGGACCGTCGTCGTCAGGGGATTCGGCTCCACTTTGTCGAAGACGGCGGATTCCACGCCGGCCTCTTTCAGAAGCGCGATCGCGCGGTCCAGAAGACCGGATTTTTTCGTGCTGCTTTTCCCCGTCACGATCAGAGCCTTGTGACCGTACCGGGCCGTTCTTGCGCCCAGTTCCGAAACTTTTCCGCGCCCGAAAATCAGGTTTACCGGAAGATAATATTGAAATTCCATGCTTTTTCTCCTTTCTGTTTTTCGCCCGCTGTTTTACAGGGATTTTGCCTTTTTTGTGCAGGCTCTCATCGCCTCGATGATGCTGCTGCGGAAGCCCTTTTCCTCCAGCACGCGCACGGCCTCGATGGTCGTGCCCGCGGGGGAGCAGACCATGTCCTTCAGCTCTGCGGGATGCCGACCGGTCTCCAGCACCATTTTGGCACTGCCCAGCACGGCCTGCGCCGCGAACGTATAGGCCTGCGCGCGGGGTATGCCGTCCGCCACGGCCGCGTCCGCCATCGCTTCGATCATCATGAACACGAACGCGGGGGAACTTCCGCTGACGGATACGACGGCGTCCATCAGGCTCTCCGGGACCAGCTCCGTTTTCCCGAAGGCGGAAAGCAGGGTCAGTGTCCGCTCTTTTTCGTCCTTCGTCACGTATCGGTTCGGGCAGGCCGCCGTCATCCCCTCGCCGACCATCGCCGGGGTGTTCGGCATGGCCCTGACGAGGTGCACCGACCCGCCGAAGGCGTTTTCCAGCCATTCCAGCGTCTTGCCGGGCGCGATGGTGATGAAGAGCTTGCCCTCGCCGGCTTCGTCGGCGATCCCGCGGATGACCTCTTCGTAATACTGCGGCTTAACCGCGAGGAAGATCGTCTCCGACCGCCGCACGACTTCCGCGTTTTGCAGCGTCGTATGGATCCCGAGCGATTTTTCCGCCGCTTCCAGCGTCTTTGCGTGGGCGGCGGCAGCGATGATGTCCGCCGCGGAGACGATGCCGCTGCGGATGATCCCGCCCATGATCGCCTTTGCCATGTTGCCGCAGCCGATAAAACCGAGTTTCATCCCGAGACCTTCTTTTCTCAGAATTTTACAACAAGTACCTATGCGCCTTCGCTGTCCGGGCTGCCGGAAGCAGGCGGGATGACGCCTGCCTTTAGATGCGGGGCAGCCGCTTTCATTCCCTCGGCGTAGAGCAGAGGGTCCCTTGCGCCGGTGGCGGCGATCCCTTCCACCGTCGGATAGATCGGCGGCCATATGGCGAGAACGACGCCGCTGCTCGTCGCTTCGACGATCTCCCCCGGCCCGATGGAGTCGGGGGAAACCGGCCGTCCTTCCGGCCCGGTCAGGGCGGCCGCCTTCGTCGAAAGGATGCAGAGGCGGTCCGTGGCCGCCGTATCTTCCTTGTAGACCAGAAGGTTTTCCCTTTCTTTTACGAGCGCGCAGGCACGGAAGACGGTTTTCTGACCCTCCGGGCCAGCGGAGGGGAAGTCAGAGGACAGACACAGGGAAATCGCAAGCACCAGCGACAGAAGCAAAACCCACTGAATCCTTGCTTTGAACAAGAAACCACCCCCGAATTGAGCTTCGGCCTGTTTCGGCCGGCGTCCGCACCGCCGTGATTCTTGTTTTATAGTATCATATCCCCGCCGGTTTGTAAATTGTGCGCGGCGGAATCTGCGAAAATTTGCTTTTCGGCCCGCCTGCCCGCCGCGGAGACTTTTTTAAAAAATATTGTATGCGAAAAGCCCTTGACGCGGCGACGTTTCCCGTATATAATTAGGTGAACTAATTAATAGGAAATTTAAATATTATTTTTCCTAAATAAAAAAGGAGGTGCTGTCTATGCCGCAGCAAACGGATTTGAACACGGTGACGGAGGACCTGATCCGCGCGTTTCTTCAGTTCAAAAAGCTGCGCCGGGAGGGGAGCAGGCCGTGGGCCGACCCGCGGCGGCCTCTCCGCCGCCTGAAGGGCAGCGAGATCATGCTGCTGTTTGTTCTGAACGAGGCCTGCGGCCGTTTTCCGGAGGGGGTTCCGGTCTCCGAGCTGAGCAGGGCCCTCGGCGTCCGGCCGCCCTCCATCACGCCGCTGCTCGCGGGGCTTGAGGAAAGGGACCTGCTGGAGCGCACGATGGACCTCAACGACCGCCGCGTCGTGCGCGTCCGGCTGAAGCAGAAGGGGCGGGAACTGATCGGGGAACAGAGGCACCATACGGTCGAACGATTCCGCGGGCTTGTGGAATATCTCGGCGTCGAAAAGAGCGTCATGCTCACGGAACTGATCAACGAGGCGTTCGCGTATCTCAAGGTCCAGCATGAACAGGCGGGCCGCGGTTTTCCCCATTCCAGAGGCAGAGGTGTAAGATGATCAAAATATACCGGAATCTCAAGCCGTATCTGCTGCAGATCGTCGGCATCCTGATCCTGCAGACCGCGCAGGTGATCGCGAACCTGTATCTTCCGAACCTGATGTCCGACATCACGAATTACGGCATCCTGAAAGACGATGTCGGCTATATCTGGAGGACGGGCGGCAGGATGCTGGCCGTTTCCGCCGTCGGCGTCGCCTGCGCCGTTTTCTCGAGCTACCTTTCGGCCACGACGGCGATCGGCCTTGGCAGGATCCTCCGCAGCAGGATCTTCAGAAGGGTCGAGGATTTCTCGCTGCACGAGTTCGACCGGTTCGGCGCCTCGACATTGATCACCCGCACCACGAACGACATCGTCCAGATCCAGTTCGTGACGTTCCTGATGCTGAACATGCTGATCTCCTCCCCGATCACCGCCGTGGGAGGGACTTTCCTGGCCTTCCGGCAGGATCCCGGCATGACGTTCATCCTGGCGTACGCGCTGCCGGTCATCGCGCTTCTGATCGGCGCGGTCGCCTGGAAGGGCATCCCGCTGTTCCGGGCCGTCCAGAAAAAGATCGACCGGGTCAACCTCGTGCTGCGCGAGAAGCTCACCGGCGTGCGGGTCATCCGCGCGTTCAACCGGATGGACCACGAGGGCAGGCGCTTCGACGAGGCGAGCCGCGACCTGACGAACACCTACGTCCAGGTCAACCGCATCATGGCCCTGCTGATGCCGGCCCTGATGATGCTGATGAACCTCGTCACGCTCAGCATCCTGTGGTTCGGCTCCTTCCGGATCGGCGACGGCAGCACCAATATCGGCAACCTGATGGCGTTCATGCAGTACGCGCTGCAGATCCTCGGCTCTCTGCTGATGTTCTCGATGCTGTTCATCCTGGTGCCGCGCGCACAGGCGGCCGCCGCGCGCCTGACCGAGGTGTTCGAGACGGCCCCGGAGATCGTCGACCCCGAGCACCCGGTCCATGCGGATTCGGAGGCGGGCTACGTCGAGTTCCGGAACGTCGCGTTCCGCTACCACGGCGCCGAGATGCCGGCCGTCAGCGGCATTTCCTTCTCCGCAAGGCCGGGGGAGACCACGGCCATCATCGGCGGGACCGGCAGCGGGAAGTCCACCCTTGTCAACCTGATCCCGCGGTTCTACGACGCGGAGGAGGGCGCGGTGCTGGTCGACGGCGTCGACGTGCGCGGCATGACGCAGGAGGAACTGCGCGCGAAGATCGGTTTCGTCCCCCAGAAGGCGATCCTGTTCACCGGCACCGTCGCCGAAAACCTGCGGTACGGCAAATCGGACGCGAGCGATGAAGAGGTTGCCCACGCCGCCGAGGTCGCCCAGGCGGCGGAGTTCATCGACGGCATGCAGGACGGCTACGGCACCGTGCTCTCCGAAGGGGGCCTCAACCTCTCCGGCGGGCAGAAGCAGCGCCTCTCCATCGCCCGCGCGCTGGTCCGCAGGCCGGAGATCTACGTGTTCGACGACGCTTTTTCCGCCCTCGACTTCAAGACCGACGCGAAACTGCGCGCCGCTCTGAAAAAAGAGACTGCGCAGGCGACCGTGATCCTCGTGGCGCAGCGGGTCGGCACGGTCATGGACGCGGACCGCATCATCGTGCTCGACGAGGGCAGGGTCGCGGGCATCGGCACCCACCGCGATCTGATGAAGACCTGCGAGGTCTACCGCGAGATCGTCTCGTCGCAGCTGACACAGGAGGAACTGGCATGAGCGAAGAAAGCAAAAAGAGTACGACGTCCCCGCGCATGTTCGGCGGCGGCCGCCACGGCCGCGGCGGACCTCCTATGGCGATGAGGGCGGAAAAGGCGAAGGATTTCAAGGGCACGGTCCGGCGTCTGCTGCGCTATCTCGCGCCGCAGCGGGCCAGCCTCGCGGTCGTCCTCGTGTTCGCGGTGTTCGGCACGGCGTTTACCGTCCTCGGCCCGAAGATCACGGGCACCGCCATGAACCAGGTGACGGACGGCTTTCTCTCCCAGTCGATCGTGAACGGGATCGACAAGGCGCAGCCGGACCTCAAAAAAGCGGTCCGGGCGTATGACGACGCGCAGCGGGCGGCGGCCCGGACGGCCGACGACGCCGTCGCGGAGCAGTTCGGCGCACAGGCGGCCCGGAACCCGCAGGCGTACGCCGCGGCGAAAGCCCGGGCGGAATCGAAGGCGAAGGACGCCGTCACGGAATCGTTCCTTTCCCGGATGAAGATGACGCAGGCGCAGTTCGACCTGTTCCGCCGGCTCGCCGCCCTGCCGCAGATCAAAAGCACCGGCGACTTCGGCAAGCGGGCCGAGATCGCGCAGGCCTTCCTCGGCGGCATGAAAAAGCTGCCGGCCGGCTTTGCCGGCGGCGGGTCCCTGTCGTCCTCCAGCGTCAAGATCTCCAACGCGTCGGCCGAAACGCTCAGCCGGTACGTCGAAGACATCCGCAAAAACGGCGGCGGCATCCCGTTCGGCGACATCGGGAAGACCCTGCTTTTCCTGCTGGCCGTTTACGCGCTCAGCTCCGTCTTCACCTTCGTGATGCAGTACATTATGTCCTCGGTCGCGCAGGAGGTCGTGTACCAGATGCGCAAAGACGTGGATCAAAAACTGGCGCGCCTGCCGCTGAGCTACTACGACTCCCACACGAACGGCGAGATCCTGAGCCGCATGACGAACGACATCGACACCATTTCCGGCACGCTGCAGCAGAGCCTGACGCAGTTGATTCAGTCGATGCTGCAGATCGCGGGCTACATCGTCATGATGCTGACCATCAGCCCCGTGCTGACCGCCATCGTCTTGCTGACGCTGCCGTTCTATATTCTGGTAACGGTGGTCATCGCGAAGCATTCGCAGAAGTTCTATTCCGATCAGCAGAAATATCTCGGTGAGCTCAGCGGCCATACGGAAGAGATGTTCACGGGGCACCGCATCGTCAAGGCGTTCGGCCGCGAGAAGGATTCCGTCCGGACCTTCGAGGCCGTCAACGACAACCTTTACCGTTCGGGCTGGAAAGCGCAGTTCCTCTCCGGCGCGATGTTCCCGCTCATGAATTTCGTCAGCAACATCGGCTACGTGCTCATTTCCGTCGTCGGCGGCATCTTCGTCACCAAGACATGGCTCGACATCGGCGACATCACCGCGTTCATCTCCTACTCGCGTTCGTTCTCGATGCCCATCGTGCAGACGGCCAACATCGCGAACATCATCCAGTCCACCGTCGCGTGCGCGGAGCGCGTGTTCGAGGTGCTGGACGAGAAAGAGGAGGTCCCGGACCCGGCGGACGCCGCAATCGTCGAGCATCCGCGCGGCGACATCGCCTTCGACCACGTCAGCTTCCGCTATCGGGAGGACCAGCCGCTGATCGAAGACATGAACCTCTCCGTCCGCAAGGGCGAGACGGTCGCGATCGTCGGCCCGACGGGCGCGGGCAAGACCACGCTGGTCAACCTGCTGATGCGGTTTTACGAGATCGGCGGCGGCTCCATCACGTTCGACGGCGTGGACCTGCGCCGGATGAAGCGCGGCGGCCTGCGGACCCTGTTCGGCATGGTGCTGCAGGACACGTGGCTCTTCAACGGCACCATCGAGGACAACATCCGCTACGGCCGCATGGACGCGGCGCATGAGGAGATCGTGCGGGCGGCGAAGGCCGCGCACGCCGACCACTTCATCCGCAGCCTGCCGGAAGGTTATAAGACCGTGCTGAACGAGGAGGCCTCGAACATCTCGCAGGGGCAGAAGCAGCTTCTGACCATCGCGCGCGCCATTCTGGCCGACCCCGCGGTGCTGATCCTCGACGAGGCGACCAGCTCGGTCGACACCCGCACCGAGGTGCTGATCCAGAAGGCGATGGGCGTCCTGATGCGGGGCCGGACCAGCTTCGTCATCGCGCACCGGCTTTCCACCATTCGCGACGCCAGGCTCATCCTCGTGATGAACCACGGCAGCATCATCGAAAAGGGCAATCACAAAGAACTGATGGCGAAGAAAGGATTCTACGCCGATCTTTACAACAGCCAGTTCACCGGCCCGTCGGTCGACGACGCGGCCGTCTGATCCCCGCGCGCGGCGGGAGCGGAAACGGGACTTCATGGGGCTGGTTGTCGTCGCCGCAGGCAAAAGGCGTACGGCTTTTACAAGATGACAGAAGGCAAATTTCAATCGGATTTCCGCCAGACGAAAGACACGGGTTTGGCGGATTTTTCATATCCGCGGGCCCGCGTTGTTTTCCGCCCGACGCCATGATATAATTCTGTTATCGGCAGAAGAGAGGGGAAACATGTGGCAGAGGGACATTTTCAGGAGTATCCGGCCCAAGCGTGCGATATTTTGCAGTTTCTGTTCAAGGAGCGGGAGATCAACGACCACACGCTCCATTTCGCCGCTTCGTTTTCCGGGGAACTGGATCCGGACCTTCTGCGGAAGGCGGTCGCCCTTTCCGCTGATCCGGTGCAAATTCGTCGGCGCGGGTAGGCGTCCCCGTTGGCGGGAGGTTCGCCCGGCGGGGGAGATGGTGACGTTCTCGGAGACGGAGCATGCGGCGGAAGAGAGCAGGATGAAGATCCTGGCCGGGAAGAGCGACATGCTGACGCACGACCCGGCGCGGTTCGACCTGGAGGGCGACCCTGCGAATCCGTTCCTCGAGCGAAGGACGATCCCCCGCGATTCCTTTCTCCGCATGGCCGCGTGGGCCAAGGAACGCCATGCGACCGTCAACGATCTGATGCTCGCCGCTTTTCTCCGCGCCCTGAGCCGCCGGTTCGACCGTCTCCGGCTTTCTGGACGATGTCGTGCTGGAGCTGCGCGGCGTGCCGCCGCAGGCGCGAAAGGCACTTGTGCCCGCCCAGGAATCGACACCCCGCCTGTGTTACAATAAGAACAAAAGTCGTTGATCCGCTACGGTCCAATCTTTTTGTAGCAATACACACAAAAATACAACGTAATATCTGAATATATTAAAAGAAAATGACCAAAATACTTGATCTTTTACCAATTTGTGATATGATAAAAGCAAATAAGACGGCCATCAATCCGGAAGGGAGTTGTTCCTGTGCAGACTTATTCCTCGATCGAATCCGAAACTCTCCCCGCTAAATTATTTCACGAGGGGAAAAACAGCAGAGCCTACGATTATTTTGGGATACATAGATCTGTTCGGGACGGAAAACCCGGCATGAGCTGCCGGGTCTGGGCGCCGCATGCCGCGGGCGTGTCGCTCGTGGGGGATTTCAACGGGTGGGACGCCGAGGCGGACGCCATGGTGCAGACGGCCGGAGACGGCATTTGGGAATACTGGTTGCCTTTTGAGCTCCCGCAGTTCGCATGCTATAAATTCTGCGTGACGGCGGCGGACGGGCGCCAGGTTTTTAAGACTGACCCCTATGCTTTCCACTTCGAGGCGGCCCCCGGCAATTCCTCCAAATATTACGATCTTTCCGGATTCCAATGGAACGATGCGGAGTGGTTCCGCAGGAAGGCGGCTCACCCGCATTACAGCAGCCCCGTCAACATCTATGAGGTCCACATCGGCTCCTGGCGCAGGTACGGCGACGGCAATGTCTTTTCCTACGACAAACTTGCGGACGAGCTGATCCCGTACGTGAAAGAGATGGGCTACACGCACGTGGAGCTGCTGCCCGTGACCGAGTACCCGTACGACGGGTCGTGGGGGTATCAGGTGACGGGATATTTCGCTCCCACTTCGCGTTACGGCGATCCGAAGCAGTTCATGTATTTTGTGGAAAAATGCCACGAGGAAGGCATCGGCGTCATCATGGACTGGGTGCCGGCGCATTTTCCGAAGGACGAGTACGGCCTGGCGAAGTTCGACGGAATGCCCTGCTACGAGTACGCGGACCCGCGCAAGGGCGAACACAAGGAATGGGGCACGCTGGTCTTCGACTACGGGAAGGCCGAAGTCGTCAGCTTCCTGATCTCGAGCGCCGTGTTCTGGTTCCAGAACTACCATATCGACGGCATCCGGGCGGACGCGGTCGCGTCCATGCTGTACCTGGATTACAGCCGCCCGAACGGCGAATGGATCCCGAACAGGAACGGCGGCCGGGAAAACCTTGAGGCGATCGATTTCCTCAAACGGCTGAACGAGACGGTCTTCGCCCTTTTCCCGGACGCCATGATGATCGCGGAGGAATCCACGGCGTGGCCGATGGTGTCGCGCCCGACCTACTGCGGGGGCCTCGGCTTCAACTACAAGTGGAACATGGGCTGGATGAACGACATGCTCTATTACATGTCTCTCGATCCGCTCGCCCGGAAGTATCACCACGACAAGATCACGTTTTCCTTCTTCTATGCGTTCTCAGAAAATTTCATCCTGCCGATTTCGCATGACGAGGTGGTCCACGGCAAGGGCTCCCTCATCAGCAAGATGCCCGGCAGCTACGAGCAGAAATTCGCGGGCGTACGCGCCTTTTTGTGCTACATGATGGCGCATCCCGGTAAGAAGCTGATTTTCATGGGCACGGAATTCGGCCAGTTTGCCGAGTGGAATTTCGAGAAGGAGCTGGACTGGCTCCTTCTAGACTACGAGCCGCACCGCAAACAGCAGGCTTTTTTCCGCGACCTGAACCACTTTTACCTGAAGACTCCGGCGCTCTGGGAGGTGGATTTCTCCTGGGAGGGCTTTTCGTGGATCGCGAACGACGACTACACGCAGAGCGTGATCGCGTTCCGCAGGATCGACAAGTCGGGGAAGGAGATCATTGCGGTGTGCAATTTTCTGCCGGTCCGCCGCGACGATTACCGAATCGGCGCCCCGTATGCCGGGGTCTATGAGGAGGTCTTTTCTTCGGACGACGTTCGGTACGGCGGCAGCGGCATCAAAAACGGGAGCCGCATCGTCAGTTCCGCGCCCGGCATGCACGGCTGCGAGGAGTCCATCAGCCTGACCCTGGCGCCCCTTTCCGTCATTTATCTTCGCTGCAGGCGCAAAAGGCCGCATGTCAAACCGGGGGAAACGACCAAAAGGAAGCAAACCGCCAAGCGCAAGAAAGCCGAGAAACAATAAAGGAGGAGGAACCTGTTATGTTGCCCAAACAGGAAGTTGTAGCCATGCTGCTGGCGGGAGGACAGGGAAGCCGTCTCGGAGTCCTCACGAAAAACCTTGCGAAGCCCGCCGTGCCTTATGGAGGAAAATACCGCATCATTGATTTCCCGCTTTCCAACTGCGTCAATTCCGGCATCGAATGCGTCGGCGTGCTGACCCAGTACCAGCCGCTTGTGCTCAACGAGTATATCGGCAACGGGCAGCCCTGGGACCTCGACAGCATGAACGCCGGGGTCCGGGTCCTGCCGCCGTACCAGCGCAGCCGCAAATCCGACTGGTACAAGGGCACAGCGAACGCCATCTATCAGAATATCCCCTACATTGAACGGTATCACCCGGAATATGTGATCGTCCTTTCCGGCGACCACATCTACAAGATGGATTATTCCAGGATGATCGCCTATCACAAGGAGAAAGAGGCCGACTGCACCATCGCGGTCATCGAGGTGCCGATGGAGGAGGCGTCGCGCTTCGGCATCCTGAACACCCGGGAGGACGGTTCGGTCTACGAATTCGACGAGAAGCCCAAAGCCCCGAAGAGCAACAAGGCCTCGATGGGCATCTACGTGTTCACGTGGAGCAAGCTGCGCAAGTATCTCGAGGCCGACGAGGCCACCCCGAAGTCCTCCAACGACTTCGGCAAGGACGTGCTGCCGGCAATGCTGCGCGAGGGGGAGCGGATCATGGCTTTTCCGTTCGAGGGCTACTGGAAGGACGTGGGCACCATCGACAGCCTGTGGGAGTCGAATATGGACCTGCTGAACCCCAACGTCCCGCTCGACCTGAGCGAAGAGAGCTGGAAGATCTACTGCCGCAACCCGGTCATGCCCCCGCACTACATCGCCAAGAGCGCCAAGGTGCAGAACTCCCTCATCGCCGAGGGGAGCAACGTCTACGGCGAGATCGACTTCGCGGTGCTGTTCTCGGGGGTCTACATCGCCCCCGGCGCCGTGGTGCGCGACTCCATCATCATGCCGAACACGCGCATCGAAGAAAACGCCATCGTGCAGTACGCCATCATTGCGGAGAACTGCGTCATCGGCAAGGGCGCCGTGGTCGGCGAGCGCCCGGAGGACATGGCCGACAAGGACAAATGGGGCGTCGCGGTCGTGGGCGACGGCTGCGTGATCCCGCCGGGGACGGAGATTCCGCCCAAAGCGATGATCGACGCGGACCAGATGAAGGGGGAGGCGGCCACAAATGCGCGGCAATAATGTTCTGGGCCTGATCTTTTCCAATGTCCATGAGGAGAAGAACCGCGAGCTGACGGAAAACCGCACGATGGGCTCGGTTCCGTTCGGGGGGCGTTACCGCCTGATCGACTTCCCGCTTTCCAACATGGTGAACTCCGGCATCAACAAGGTCGGCGTCATCACGAAGGGCAACTACCAGTCCCTGATGGACCACCTGGGCTCCGGCAAGGCGTGGGACCTTTCGCGCAAGCGCGAGGGGCTGTTCATCCTTCCTCCGTTCGGGGTGGAGTCGAATCTCATCAACAGCCGCATCGAGTCCCTCGCCTCCATCAACCGTTTCCTCAGGACTTCCAACGAGGAGTTCGTGCTGCTGACGGACAGCGACACGGTCTGCAACATCGACTATGGCGAGGTCCTGGCGCAGCACCTCAAGACGCAGGCGGACGTCACCCTCGTCACCCGCTTCGGCAAGCTGCCCGAGCGGATGAGCGACCCGGCGGTCTATACGGTGGACCCCGACGGGCGCGTGCGCGACATGCTCATCAACCCCCGCACGGAGGGCGAATGCTGCTATGGGATCGGCATGATGCTGATCCGGCGCGACCTGCTGATCCGCCTGGTGACGGACTGCGTGAGCCGCAACCTCTACAATTTCAAGCGCGACCTGCTGCAGCGGAACCTTTCCAACTGCCGGGTGTTCGTCTATGATTTCAAGGGCTTTGTGAAGACCATCTGCTCCACCGTCGCCTATTTCGAGGCCAACATGGCGCTGATGCTGCCGAACGTGCGCGCCCAGCTGTTCAACCCCGACCGGCCCGTCTACACCAAGGTGCGCGACGACATGCCCGCGCGCTACGGCCTCGGCGCCTCCGTCTCCAATTCCCTGATCGCGGACGGCTGCGTCATCGAGGGCGAGGTCAACAACAGCGTGCTGTTCCGCGGCGTGCATGTCGGCAAGGGGAGCGTGGTGGAGAACTGCGTCGTGATGCAGGACAGCGTGATCCGCGCGAACTGCCGCATGAATTACGTCATCGCGGACAAAGACGTCGTCATCAAAAACGACCGCTCGCTTCTCGGGTTCGAGTCTTACCCGGTGTTCATCGCGAAGGGCAGCGTCGTCTGAATTAGAGATTGGAGATTAGCAAGTTGGAGTGTTAGATTTCTCCTCCGGCTTGCGGAGCACATTCCCTTTCTAATCGTCTAACAATCCAATCCACTAAAACTCTAACTGGGAGGTATCAAAAATGAAAATTTTGTATTGCACAAGTGAGGCCACCCCCTTCGTCTCGACGGGCGGGCTTGCGGAAGTCGCCGGTTCCCTGCCGCAGGCGCTCCGGCTCCGGCTGATCGGCTGCCGTGTCGTGATGCCCCTGTACGAGGATATTCCCCAGGAAATGCGCGAGAATCTGAAATTCATCACCAGCCTGTCCGTCCCCGTCGCCTGGCGCAGGCAGTACTGCGGGATCTTTGAGACGCATGTCGGCGGCGTGATTTTCTACCTGATCGACAACCAGTACTATTTCAAGCGCCACGGCCTGTACGGCCATTACGACGACGCCGAGCGATTCGCGTTTTTCTCCCGCGCGGCGATCGAGATGCTGCCGTACATCGATTTCAGGCCGGACATCATCCACGCCAACGACTGGCAGACCGCGCTCGTGCCCGTCTACTACAGCCTTTTTTACGCCAACAACGACTGGTACAAGGGCATCAAGACCGTGTTCACCATCCACAACATCCAATATCAGGGCAAGTACGGTAAAGAGCTGGTCGAAGACGTGCTCGGCATCCCGAAGGATTCCACGCCGCTGCTGGAATACGGCGGGTGCGTCAACATGCTGAAAGGCGCCGTCGAGAGCGCGAACCGCGTGACGACCGTCAGCCCGACCTACGCCAAAGAGATCCTCGACCCGTGGTACGCCTACGGCCTCGAGGGCATCCTGAAAGAGCGCAGCTGGAAGCTCTCCGGCATCCTCAACGGCATCGACGTCAACGTCTACAATCCCGCGACGGACCCGGACCTTTACGCCCCCTATTCCGCGGAGGATCTCTCCGGTAAAGCGCAGAACAAGCTCGGCCTGCAGCAGAGGTTGCATCTGGGTCTGGAAGAGAGGACGCCGCTCGTGGGCATGGTGACGCGCATGGTTTCGCACAAGGGCCTCGACCTCGTGAAAGAGGCCCTCGACCGGCTGATGCAGGAGACGGACATCCAGTTCGTGATCCTCGGCTCCGGCGACTGGGAATACGAAAACTATTTCAAGGACATGCAGGGGAAATACCCCGGCAGGCTGTGCGCCTGCTTCGGTTTCGTCCCCGAGCTTTCGCACAAGATCTACGCCGCTTCGGACCTCTTCCTGATGCCGTCGAAGACGGAGCCCTGCGGCCTGGCGCAGATGATCGCCCTGCGGTACGGCGCGATCCCCGTCGTGAGGGAGACGGGCGGTCTGCGCGACTCCGTGCAGGACAGCGGCGACGGCGAGGGCAACGGCTTCACTTTCAAGACCTATGACAGCGGCGACATGCTCGGCGCGATCGGGCGCGCGCTGGAGGGCTACGCCCATCCGGACGGCTGGGAAGTGCTGGTCCGCCGTGCGATGGGGTGCGATTTCAGCTGGGGAAAATCAGCGAACTCGTACATCAGGCTGTACCGCGATCTGATCAAAAACGGCTGAACGGGGTGCCCCCGCGTGCAAGAAAGTTTTGCTCGAGCTTTCAAAAGCTTGCAAGGTTTGGGGCGGCGCCCCAAGGCCTTAACTGTGTGCGCGAAAGGATGGATAATGGGCGGCAAAAGGAAAAGCAGGCTCCGGACCGCCGCCGCGGCTCTTGCCGTGGCGGCCTTCGCCGGAATTGCGGTTTTCGTCATGTTCAAGTTCGCTTCCAACGCCATGAACCGGATGTTTCCCCCGCAGAGCGCGGCTTCCGGCCCAGCGGCCGCGTCGGAGGGATCGTCCGCGCCGGCGCCGCGCTCCTCCGCGGAACCGGCGGAGGCGGGTTCCGCCTCCGCCCGGCAAACCGCCGGCGCAACGCTGAGCGGCCCTCTCGGCGCTTATGAGGCCTCCGCCCGGCGGAAGCTGAGCGGCATGACGCTGCCGGAAAAGATCGGGCAGGTTCTTCTGGTGGAGAGTCCCTCTTCCGGTGCCGTCTCCGTCATCGACGCGATCCGCCCGGGCGGCTGGTGCCTCTCGGAAAAGGATTTCAAGGGCAAGACGGCGGCGCAGGTGAAAAAGACGCTGAAGTCCTACCAGAGTTCCAGCAAAATCCCCATGATCCTATGCTGCGACGAGGAGGGCGGCACCGTGGTTCGCGTCAGCTCCAACCGGGCGCTTTCCCCGCAGAAATTCCGGTCGCCGCAGCAGGTCTTCGCCGCGGGAGGCTTCGACGCCGTCGCGTCGGACACCCTGAAGAAGGCGCGGCTTTTAAAATCGCTCGGCGTCAACGTCAACCTGGCCCCCGTGTGCGACATCTCCACCAGCCCGAAAGATTTCATCCACGCGCGCTCGTTCGGGCAGAATGCGCAGCAGACATCCAAATTCGTCACGGTTTCCGTCCAGGCTTATTCCCAGGGCGGGGTCGGCTGTGTGCTGAAGCATTTCCCCGGCTACGGGAACAACGCCGACACGCACACCGGTTCGGCGAAGGATACCCGCAGCTTCCAGACCTTCCAGAGCTCGGACTTCCTGCCGTTCGAGGCGGGGATCAGGGCGGGCGCGGGGTGCGTGATGGTTTCGCACAACGTCGTCGAGTGTATGGACGCCCTGCGGCCGGCTTCGCTTTCGCCGCAGGTGCACGACATCCTGCGCACGAAGCTCGGCTTTTCGGGCGTCGTCGTGACCGATTCGCTCGGCATGAAAGCCGTCACGGATTTCTCCAAAGGGGAGGACCCCTGCGTGCAGGCGTTCCTCGCGGGGAACGACATGCTGCTCACGCCGGACGGGCTGTCCGGGTACCGGGCCCTTTCCGCCGCCGTGCAGAAGGGGATCATCCCCCGGGAGCGGCTGGACGACTCCGTCCTGCGCATCCTCGCGTGGAAGATGGCGCTCGGCCTGACGGGCTGAGCGGCGTGGCGGCGTGCCGCCGCACCCGTGACCGCCGTTCGGCACGGCGAAAACCCGCGCTTTCTTCGGCGGGGAGGTCGGGGACAACTCCCCCGGCGCGAAAGGGGCGGTTCATTTTGCCTAGGCCGTCCGGGCAAAAAAACCTTGGTTTTCACCGGGCGCCACGCCCGGCCGTGCGTGCAGGCTTGGCCTGCCCCATCCGGCTTTCGGAATTCTGGATCAGGTTGAAAAGCGAGGAGGAGAACAGCGGATATTCCTCCGAGAGTTTTTCCGGGGAAGAAGGCAGGGCGGCGCCTTTTTCGACGGGCGCCATGTCGTCGACCTTTTCGCCCGCGACCAGGCATTCCGCATTGGAAAGCGCAATCTCCTGCGCGGCGCTGGTCCGCCCGTGGCTCTGCCCGCGCGGAACGGCGAAAAGCCCCTGCGGGTTCTTGGGGTTGGCGGAGTACAGCACCCGGAAGACCTTGTAGACGCACAGGTTCAGGTAAGCCGAGATCTCGGCCGTCAGCGATTTGTTGTTGAATTTCTGCAGCATTGCGAAGATAATATTCATGGAGTTCGCGATCAGCTTTTTGTTCAGCACGGGAAGCACGCTCTGCCCCGGGCCGTGCATCACGTTTTCCTTTCCCGCCGAATCCGGTTCCGGAATGTCCTCCACCGTCAGGGTCGCGCCGCTGCGGTGCGGGGACCTGCCCAGCAGATAATCGCAGGAGACATGATAGTAATCGGCGACTTTTACGACGAAGTCGAGCCCGCATTCGCGGATCCCCTTCTCGTAGTGGGAAAGAAGCGCCTGGGAAATGCCCAGGTCGGCCGCCACTTTTTTCTGGCTGTCGCCGCGTTCCTTTCGCAAAAGAGTGATGATCCGCGCAAAGTTGTTGTTCATTCCCGTAGTCTCCTGTCGAAAATGATCTAAAAAACGTCCAGTAAATCATATAACATTTATAACTTTTTGTAAAGACGCTATATTTTGTGTCCGCGCTGAACTTTTGCTTATATTTTGGAATCTGCACAACGAACGAGGAGGTTTTTCATGAAATCGTACACCGTTCACCTGATCCGCCACGGGCTGACGCAGGGAAACGAGGAGGGCCGCTATATCGGCAGCACGGACCTTCCCCTTTCCGCGCAGGGGGAAAAGCGCCTGCGGGTGCTGTCGGCGGGAAAGCCCTATCCCCGGGCGCAGGCGTATTTTACAAGCCCGCTCACGCGCTGCACCCAGACCCTGCGGATTTTGTACCCGAACGCGAAGCCGATTGTGATCGACGATTTCCGCGAATGCGATTTCGGCGCGTGGGAGGGGAAGACCGCGCGGGAGATCGCGGCGGAGGACCCGATGTTCGCCCGGTGGATCGCGGGGGGCGCGGGCCGGGCGACGCCCCCCGGCGGCGAAAGCGGCGGCGCGTTTGCGCAGCGCGTCTGCGCGGCGTTCGAGAAGGTCGTGGAAGGCATGATGCGCTCCGGCGTCACGTCCGGCGTGATCGTGACGCACGGCGGAGCCATCATGACCATTCTGGCCGCGTACGGGCTGCCGAAGGCGAAGTTTTATGATTGGATGTGCGAGAGCGGGTGCGGATACTCCATGCGCATCACGCCCGGGCTTTGGATGCGTTCGATGGTGGGGGAAGTCTATGACAAAATTCCGGGCGGAAGCCGCCGGCAGGGGGAGGCCGCGCGGGAAGACGGCGTTCCGTTGATGGACATCGTCCGCGAGGCGGCCGAGCGTGCATTCGGAGGGAAAAAAGGCGAAAAAAAATCTTGACAAACCGTTTCGTCGTGCTTATAATAAGAGCAATTTCACAAAACAAAGGCAACGAAGGGAATAAGGCATTGACGGGAATGCGTTCAGAGAGCCGGCGGGCGGTGCGAGTCCGGTGCTTCCGTTTTTGCGTATAGCTCATCCCCGAGCCGCCGTCTTCGATGCGAAAGCGTTAGAAGCGGCCGCAGCGGCAGCGTTACCGGCCGGGGCCTTGTCAGAGGCCGCGGAGGGCTCGACGGCGAGCCGAATTTTGGGTGGTACCACGAAAGCAATTTCGTCCCGAACACAGCAAAAGCTGTGCTCGGGATTTTTTTGTGGCGGGGTGCCCCCGCGGTCAGGCCGCGCCGTTCAGCCAAGTGAAAAAAATTAGTTTGTTTTGGGCGCGAGAGTCGCGGGAAGCTCCCGATGATGTTTTTTATTTGCAGGAACAGTGTCTTAGACTGTCCGGGCAAAGACGGCTTTCAATTCCCACCGGGCTGCACGCCCGGCATTTGACCGCGCGGGCACCGCGCAAAGGAGTGTTGCGTCATGTATCAAGGGTGTAAAAAGTATCTTCCGTTCCGGCCCGTTCCGCTGCCGGACCGCACGTGGCCCGACCGGGTGATCACAAAGCCGCCCGTCTGGTGCAGCGTGGACCTGCGCGACGGGAACCAGGCCCTGGTGGACCCGATGAACCTCGAGGAAAAGCTGCTCTATTTCCAGACGCTGGTCGGCATCGGATTCAAAGAGATCGAAGTGGGCTTCCCCTCCGCGTCGGAGACGGAATTCGAGATCCTCCGCACTCTGATCGAGAAGCATTTCATCCCGGACGACGTGACCATCCAGGTGCTGGTGCAGGCGAGGGAGCATCTGATCAAAAAGACGTTCGAGGCCATCCGTGGGGCGAAGAACGTGATCGTCCATTTCTACAACTCCACCTCGACGCTCCAGCGCAAGATCGTCTTCAAGACCGACATGCGGGGCGTCGTCGACATCGCCGTGGAGGGCGCGAAGCTCATCAAGCAGCTCACGGACGAGGAAGTGGCGCGCAGCGGCGCGAACATCCGCTTCGAGTATTCGCCCGAGAGCTTTTCGGGCACCGAGATCGACAATTCCGTGCTGATCTGCGAAAAAGTCATGGAGGCGCTGCGGCCCACGCCGGAGAACCGGCTGATCTTGAACCTTCCGAACACGGTGGAGATGGCGACTCCGAACTGCTACGCGGATCAGATCGAGTATTTCTGCCGGCACATTCCGCACCGCGACAGCGTGGTCATCAGCATCCACCCGCACAACGACCGCGGCACTGCGACCGCCGCGACCGAGCTCGGCGTCATGGCCGGCGCGGAGCGCGTGGAGGGCACGCTGTTCGGCAACGGGGAGCGCACCGG
The DNA here is from genome assembly GCA_036741535.1 of Caproicibacter sp. GTDB lineage: Bacteria > Bacillota > Clostridia > Oscillospirales > Acutalibacteraceae > Thermocaproicibacter. Next base: position 18,784 of record DAINSB010000015.1, read on the forward strand.
CAACGCCGATCTTCTGGTCGTCGCCATGAACCTGTATTCGCAGGGGGTGGACCCGGGGCTCGATTTTTCGCGGATCGGCGACGTGCGCCGCATGTTCGAGAAGTGCACGAAGATGCGCGTCGGCGAACGCCATCCCTACGCGGGCGACCTCGTTTTCACGGCGTTTTCCGGCTCGCACCAGGACGCCATCAGCAAGGGAGAGGCGTATATCAAATCCGGCGCCACGGAGCACTGGGAAGTCCCGTATCTGCCGATCGACCCGGCGGACGTCGGCCGTCAGTACGAGCCGGTCATCCGCATCAACAGCCAGTCGGGCAAGGGCGGCGCGGCGTTCGTCCTGCAGCAGAGCTTCGGCTTCGAGCTGCCGAAGGCCATGCACCCCGAGTTCGGGGCCATGGTGAAAGCGGCCTGCGACAAGGCGGGCCGCGAACTTCAGCCGGAAGAGGTCTTTTCCGTCTTCCGCAGGAACTACCTGGGCGTGCAGTCCCCCTACAACCTCCGGAAGTACAAGTTCTTCGACGGGAGCGAGACGGAGAACGGCACGCAGGTGCGCTTCGAGGGCGTCATGCGGATCGACGGGTCCGACCGCAGCATCCGCGGCGTCGGCAACGGGCCGATCAGCGCGTTTTTCAACGCCCTGCGCGAGGTGGGCATCGACCGGTATCAATTTGTCACCTACCGGGAAAACGCCATTTCGTCGGGCGCCGATTCCCAGGCGGTCTGCTATATCCAGCTGACCGCCCCCGACGGCACGCCGGCGTTCGGAATCGGGATCGACGACAGTATCAGCCTCGCGTCCGTCAAGGGGATCATCTGCGCCATCAACCGCGCGGAATTGAGGAAAAAACAGGAGGAATCGGCATGAAGACCTATCGGATCACGCTGCTGAAAGGCGACGGCATCGGCCCCGAGATCGTATCGCAGGCCGCGCTTGTGCTGAAGAAAGCCGGGGAGAAGTTCGGCTTCGGGGTGGAGTTCCGGGACGCCCTCCTCGGCGGCCGCGCCATTGACAAGACCGGATCGCCGCTTCCGGAAGAAACGGTGCAAAGCTGCAAAGCCGCCGATTCCACGCTGCTGGGCGCGGTCGGAGGGCCGGAGTGGGACGGCCTGCCCGGCGACAGGCGGCCGGAGGCGGGCCTGCTCGGCATCCGGAAGGCGCTCGGCCTGTATGCGAACCTGCGCCCCGCCGTGATCTTTCCGCAGCTGCGCGCGGCTTCGCCGCTCAAAGACGAGGTGATCGGCGAACGTCTCGACGTGATGATCGTGCGGGAGCTGATCGGCGGCATCTATTTCGGCGCGCGCGGCCATAAGACCGTAGACGGCGCAGACGCCGCCTTCGACACCGAGATGTACGCCGTCCCGGAGATCGAGCGCATCGCCCGCGTCGCCTTTCGCACGGCGGAGAAGCGCGGCGGCCGGGTCTGCAGCGTCGACAAGGCGAACGTGCTGGAATCCTCGCGCCTGTGGCGCAGCACCGTCGCGCGCGTGCACGACGAAGAGTTCCCGCGCGTTGCCCTCACGAACCTGTACGTCGACAACTGCGCCATGCAGCTCGTGCGCGACCCGAAGCAGTTCGACGTGATCGTCACTTCCAATCTGTTCGGCGACATCCTGTCGGACGAGGCTTCCATGATCAGCGGCTCCATCGGAATGCTGCCCTCGGCCAGTCTCGGCGCGGGAAAAGCAGACGGGGGGCCGGCCGCAGGCCTCTACGAGCCCGTCCACGGCTCCGCGCCGGACATCGCCGGCACGGGCATGGCCAATCCGCTCGCGACTATCCTTTCCGCCGCCATGATGCTGCGCCATTCGCTCGATCAGCCCCAGGCCGCCGACGCGGTGGAAGCCGCCGTCTCCCGCGCGCTCGACGGAGCGCGCACCCCCGACATTTGGACCCCGGGGACGAAAAAGGTCGGTTGCGAAGAGATGGGCGCGATCGTGCGGAGTTTGCTGTAAGTCAATAGCCGAACTTGCCGGCTAAGGATTCGTCGTTGTCGATCCATTCCCGCACGTCGGTGACGGAATATTCCGTTTTGTTCCTGCGGGCGATCACCTGCGCGATGCCGGCGTTGATGATGAGCCGTTTGCACATGGAGCACGGCGCGGGGTCGGAGACGTATTCGCCGGTCCTGACCTCCCGGCCCGCAAGGTAGAGCGTGGCGCCGATCATCTCATTGCGCGAGGCGCTGACGATGGCGTTCATCTCGGCGTGAACGGAGCGGCACAGCTCGTACCGTTCGCCCCGCGGCACGCCCAGCTTTTCGCGGATGCAGAAGCCGGTGTCGATGCAGTTCTGCCTGCCGCGCGGCGCGCCCGTGTACCCGGAGGAGACGATCTCGTCGTTCTTCACGATGATCGCGCCGAAATTCCGTCTCAGGCAGGTGCCCCGTTCGGAGACGGTCTCCGCGATGTCGAGGTAATAATTGATCTTGTCTGTGCGCTGCATGTGGATTCCTCCCGAAAAATGAAAATGCGCCCGGTCCATGGAGATTTTCCGCCGGATGTGATATAATAAACGACAGTACGGGCGGAGGAATGTGGAATGGATTTGTCAGATGCCGCTGCGGTCAGGCAGCTTTTGTCCCGGCACGGGTTTCGGTTTTCGCGTTCCCTCGGCCAGAATTTCATCGCCGACCCCTCCGTCTGCCCGCGGATGGCGGAAAGCTGCGGCGCGGGCCCGGAATCCGGCGCGCTCGAGATCGGTCCCGGCGTCGGTGTCCTGACCAAAGAGCTTGCTGCGCGGGCGGGCAAAGTCGTCGCCGTGGAGCTGGACCGGGCCCTCGCGCCCATTCTGGCGGAAACGCTCGCCCCGTGCCGGAACGTGCGCCTTGTCTGGGGCGACGCGATGAAACTGGACCTGAAGTCGCTCCTGCGCTCCGAGTTTGGGGGCGGGGACATCTTCGTCTGCTCCAACCTTCCGTATTATATCACTTCGCCGGTCGTGATGCGCTTCCTCGAAGAGAAGCTGCCCGTCCGTGCGCTGACGGTCATGGTCCAGAAAGAAGCCGCCGAGCGCCTGTGCGCGCAGCCCGGCACGCGCGCGTGCGGCGCCGTCTCCATCGCCGTGCGGTATTACGCGGAGCCGGAGATCCTGTTCGGGGTGCCGCGCACGTCATTTTACCCGCGGCCGAATGTGGACTCCGCCGTGATCCGGCTGACGGTCCGCGGCGCTCCGCCCGTCGAGGTGCCGGATGAAAAGATGTTTTTCACCGTTGTGAAAGCGGCGTTCGGGCAGAGAAGGAAAACGGCGGTGAATTCGGTCGCGGCGTGCCTGTCCCTCCCGAAGGAACGGGTTGCGGCGGCGCTGAAGCAGACGGGCGCCCGGCCGGATGTGCGCGCCGAGCGGATCACCATGCAGCAGTTCGCGCGGCTTTCCGCGCTGCTGCGGCCGGAAAGGGGAACCTTGCAGTGAGCAGCCATAAATTCAGCCTGATCCTGATCGGCCTGGCGCTCGTCCTGACACTGATCTCCATGGTGATCGGGCCGTTCGGCATCGTCAATTGGGCCCTGACCACGGCAGTCGTGGCGTGCTTTTTTGCGCTCGCCTCCCTCGCGGTCTCCATGCAGGCGTGGGAAGAGCAGGACGAGGAAGACCGCCGGACCCGGGAAGAGCGCGGGCCGCGCCCCTGAAATTCAATAGAGGATCGCGCCGTATTTTGCCGCGAGCGGCTCGAGCGATTCCCGCGTGATCAGGCATTTGGAGTCGACGATCAGCCTGCCCTGAAAATAGCGCAGCGCGGCCTCCAGAACGGTCGCGTTGTCCGCCCGCACGGCGACGGGGAGTTTCGCGATAGGGCCGCTGCGGGCGAGGATCTCGGCGTCGGCGACGCTGGAAATTTCAACCAGTGCCGCCGAGACCTGCTCGTCCTCCAAGTGGATCAGGTGGTCTTCCAGCAGGGAAGAACAGCGGATCGGCTCGCTGAACCGGATGTCGTTCCCGAGGAAGAACGCCTCCTGTTCGGTCGCCGCCGCATAACAGTCCGGCTTTTCCGGGTATCCCCGCAGGCCGGGCTGTTTTATCGCGTCCCGGAGCGCGCCGAGGTGGGCGGGCCCGGCGGAATATCCGATCCCCAGGATGCCGGCCCCGGCTTTGACCAGCGGGGGGATCGGGGCCGCGAAGGCTTCGGGCGGCTCTCCGGGCCTCGCGTCGGCGAGCAGGAGGAGCGGCACGCGGCTGTGCGGCCAGGCGCGCTCGAACGCGGCCAGAACCGTTTCCGAAGCGGGGGACGCGCACAGCCCGACGGCGTCGGCGCCGACGCCCATCGACTGCAGCGTGATCAGCACGGGCAGAAGGCTCGCGCCCGTCAGGGTCTTTCCCGTCTCACCCACGGCGATGCAGGCGAGCACGGGCAGGTCCGTGTGCCTTGCGGCGAGCAGCGCCGCCCGCATGTCCGCAAGCGCCGCCTGCCGGTCGAGCAGCAGAAAATCGGTCCCGCAGTTCTTCAGCGCGTCGATCTGTTCCTTGTAGACGGCACAGATGTCGTCAAAATCATCTTCTCCGAACGGGGGGACGCGCAGCCCGCTCGGCCCCAGGGCGCC
>DAINSB010000015.1:23419-25561 GCA_036741535.1 Caproicibacter sp.
CGGCGCGGATCAGGCCGGCGTTGATGTCTTCCAGCTTGTCCTGCGCGCCGTAGGGCTCCAGGCCGCACCGGTTGGCGCCCGCGGTGGGGGCGCATACGGCCCCCGCTCCGGCGGCGAAGGAGGCGTGCACGCGCTCCGCGAGGATTCCGGGGGCGGCCAGAAGCCTCTTTTCCGGCGGTTCCTTCGTTTCGCCCCCGTCGTCGGCGGGCAGAAGATCCTCGCAGGCGTCGAACAGCAGGGGAAGCTCAAAGGGGACGTTCATTTTAACTGCACCAGCAATCCTTTCCGGTCACATGGTTTCCGGGGCACTGATTTTGAACATGGACAGAACATTTTCCAGCACGGTCTGCGTCGCCACGCACAGCGCGAGGCGCGCCGCCCTCAGGCTTTCCTCTTCGCCCTTGACGCGGCAGGCGGTGTAGAATTTGTGGAACAGCGTCGCCAGGGTGATGACATAGCGCATGATGCGCGCCGGGTCGTAGTCGCGCGCCGCAGCGATGATCTCGCCCGTGTAGGCGGCGAGGTGACGGATCAGGTCGGTCTCCTCCGGGGCGGTGAGCAGCAGCAGCTCTTCATCCGTGCATTCGCGGGGGCGGATGCCCTCGGCCGCGAGGTTTTTCAGGATGCTGCAGATGCGCGCGTGCGCGTACTGGACATAGTAGACGGGATTCTGCGAATCCTGCTTGACCGCCAGGTCGAGGTCGAAATCCATCTGCGAGGTCGCCTCCCGCAGATTGAAATAGAACCGCGCGGCGTCCACCGGCACTTCCTCCAGCAGGTCCGCCAAGCCGATGGCTTTGCCCGTGCGCTTGCTCATCTTCACCGTTTCTCCGCCGCGCACGAGGCGCACCAGCTGGATCAGCACCACGTCGAGGCGGCTCCCGTCCAAGCCGATCGCGTCCATCGCGCCTTTCATGCGCGCCACGTGGCCGTGGTGGTCGGCGCCCCACACGTCGATCGCGCGCCGGAAGCCCCGCTTGACGAATTTGTTGCGGTGGTAGGCGATGTCCGCCGCGAAGTATGTCGGCGTCCCGTTCTGCCGCACAAGGACCTCGTCCTTTTCGGCGCCGAGCGCCGTCGCTTTGTACCAGAGCGCGCCGTCCTTCTCGTAGGTCATGCCGCGCTTCTTCAGGATCCCGATGGTCTCGTCGAGCTCGCCGTCGCTGTGCAGCGTGCTTTCGAGGAACCAGGTGTCGTATACGATCCGGTATTTTTCGAGGTCGGCTTTCATTTTGGCGATGTTTTTCGGCAGCGCGAAATCAATCAGCGCCTTCTGCCGCTTTTCGGGCGAAGCGTTCACGTACCGGTCGCCGAACTGTTTTGCGAACTCGGCGGCGCGGTCGCGGATGTCTTCGCCGTGGTAGCCGTCCTCCGGGAACGGGACGGCGTTTTCGCCCTTGAAGATCTGAAGATACCGAGCTTCGAGCGACAGGCCGAATTTCGCGATCTGGTTGCCCGCGTCGTTGACGTAGAATTCGCGGCTCACGTCGAACCCCGCCGCGTCGAGCACCGAGGCCAGGCAGTCACCGAGCGCGCCGCCCCGCGCGTTGCCCATGTGCATCGGCCCGGTCGGGTTGGCGGAGACGAACTCCACCATGACCTTTTCGTGTTTTCCCCAGTCGCTGCGGCCGAAGTCGCGCCCGCGCCGCAGGACCTCCTTCACCACGTCCGCATAGAACTGCCTGCCGTAGAAAAAGTTCAGAAAGCCCGGCCCGGCGACCTCCATCCGGTCGAAGCAGGTGCCGTCGAGCCGGATGTTGTCGACGACGGCCTGCGCGATCTTGCGCGGCGAAGAGCGGAACTCCCTCGCCCAGACCATGGCGGCGTTCGCCGCCAGATCGCCGTGCGCGCGGTCCGCCGGGACCTCCACGGTGAAATCCGGGATCTCCGCGGCCCCCGCCTTCGGCAGCGCGCCGGCCTCCATGGCGCGGCGCACGGCCGCCCGGATGGACTCCTTCAGGTTTTCAGTCGCCTGCAGCTCGATTTTGGACATCTGTGTTTTTTGCCTCCTTGACGGTGATGGAAAGTTCGTTCAGGCTGGAAAGGGCAGAGTTGATGTCGAGCGTGTAGATGACCTCGAGGCTGCCCCCGGTGTCGCCCAGGTGGGAGGAGAGACGGCTGGTGAACACGCCGATCATCATG
>DAINSB010000016.1:0-25441 GCA_036741535.1 Caproicibacter sp.
CGGCCTTGGAGCTTAACCAGATCTACACGCAGATCCTGACGGAGCACAACAACTCGAAGCGCAACAAGCATCCCATCGAGCATCCGACCGTCACCCTCAAGGGCGTGAACCCGAGCTGCGGCGACGAGATCGAGCTCCAGCTTCGCGTGAAGGACGGCGTGATCGAGGACGCCGGCTTCACGGGCGTCGGCTGCGCGATCTCGCAGGCCTCGGCCTCCATCATGATCGACCTCGTCAAAGGGAAAACCGTGGAAGAGGCGCTGCATCTCGCGAAGATCTTCTTCGGCATGATCAAGAACGAAATCACCGACGAAGCGGAACTGGAGCAGCTCGACGAGGCAATCGCCCTGCGCGACATCTCCCACATGCCCGCGCGCGTCAAGTGCGCGGTACTGGGCTGGCACACGCTGGAAAACGCCCTCGGCGGCGGCGGCGCGGTGCCCGCGCAGTCAAGCCGCGCCGGGCAGCCCGGAGAGAAAAATTAGCGCGATTTCGGCGCGAGAGTATCTGACATTGCTCCCGCAGACGTTTCGCAGTTTGCAGAATGGAGAGGATTACAGATGGGGACCGTACCGACTTTGGAAGAAGCGCAGCAGCTTCTGGAGGAATACAATCAGGACGCTTTTCATTTAAAACACGGAAAAATCGTTTCCGGCGTGATGGGGTATTTCGCGAAGGAGTACGACCCGGAAAACGTCGAGTTCTGGAAGGTCGTCGGGCTGCTGCACGACCTGGATTTTGAGAAATACCCCGAGCAGCACTGCGTCAAAGAACAGGAGATCATGCGGGCGCGCGGCTTCGACGAGCGTCTGATCCACGCGGTCGCGAGCCACGGCTACGGCCTGACGGCCGTGGACGCGAAGCCCGAGGCCCAGATGGAAAAGATCCTCTATGCGACGGACGAGCTGACCGGCCTGATCGGTGCCGTCGCGCTGATGCACCCGTCGAAGAGCGTGCGGGACATGCAGCTCAAATCCGTGCGGAAAAAGTTCAAACAGACGTCCTTTGCCGCGGGCTGTTCCCGCGAGGTGATCCGGAAGGGCGCGGATATGCTCGGCTGGTCGCTGGACGACCTGATCTCCCGCACCATCGCGGCCATGCAGTCTCTGGTCGGAGAGCTGGACATCTGACCGCAAAAGTACATAAAAAAATAAAGGGCCGCATGCTCCTGCATGCCGCCGTGCCGACGGTTTCGACCGCCGGTTTTTTGCGCCGAAGATCAGGTGTTCGCGATGATGATGGATTCCACAATATCCGCGACATCCTCGCAGCAGTCCAGCGCGTCCTCGAAGGAATTGTAAAGATTCTGCCTTCGGACGATGTCGATCGCGTCCAGAGGATCGGCGGGGTCGAACAGATTCCGGATGGCGCCTGTGAAAAGCGAGTCGCCTTCCTCTTCGACGTGGTTGACCAGGATGCTGATCCGATGGATTTCCTCCATGTTCTTTTTGAACTGCTTGAACGAAACCATCATCCCGGCGAGCTCTTCGCAGGCTTTTACGATCAGGCCGATGAATTTGCCGCTGGTTTCGTCTTTTTTTACGATATGCATCATGTAGATCTGATTCGCGATGTCGTCGATGCTGTCGGTCAGCGCCTCGATGGAGGCGACCAGGTTCATCATGTCCGGTCGCTCGATCGGGGTAATGAACGCGTTGGAGATCAGCTTGGAAGCGTCGTGCACCAGCCGGTCGCCCTCGTGTTCGATTCCCCTGAGCTTTCGGATCTCGACTTCGTCGATCTCATTCTCCATGAGCGCGGCCTGAAGCGTCTTGGCGGCCTTGTCTGAAATCCCGATGCCCGTTTCAAACAGATTGAAATAGTCCGGCCCGTTTGAGAAAAAATTAGCCATTTTGTTTTCCTGCCTTTCAGAACGCGATTACGATCGTCGGAGGCGCCGGCACCCATGGCAAAGGCGCGCAGGATCCCGGTTCCCGCCGCTTGCGGGAACCCTTCGATCCTGCGCCGGAAAGCAGTGCAAGACAAAATGCGCATATGTATTTCCGGCCGCAGACGCCGCGGCCGGATGCGGAAGCCCTTTTCCGGCCGGAAATATTTTAACATAGTTTTTACAATGATTTAATCAGTTTTTAAATTATTTTTAACATTTTATGTCGGGTTCCAAAAAATCTTTCCATAGTATTTTCGCGCCCGCTTTCCCGGCGTTCCCATGCGGTCCGCGCCAGCGGATTCTCCGATTCGCGGGTGGAAGAGGCTCCCCGTCAGATTTTTGGAAACGGCTGCCTGGCAAAGCCTGTCTTTCTTTCTTCTTTGCGCCGGTTGTCGGGTCCCTCTTTTTTTTCGGGCGGCCGCTCGCACAGCAGTTTCTGGTTGATAATGACGTTCAGCGTGGCGATCACGCTCGTAAAAAAGCTGCACAGAATCCGCAGCGAATGGACATCCTGCCCTTTCGAGATGCTGACGGCAAAGGATGTCGCAAGGTAGGACATTTCTTCTGGTGTGCAGTTTCTCGGCATGGCATTTCACCCCGCTCACGCCATATTATGCGAAATGAAGAATAAAGGAAATCATTCTGCGCGAAAAGGAAGGGCGGACCGGGGGAAGCGTCCCGGGAGGCGGAAAAGAAAAGGGGCACGGCAGCCGAAGCTGCCGTGCCCGTGCATTCCGGCGGAGTCGCTCCGCCGGCGCGCCGCTTCACGCTTCGTAAAAGGACAGGATTCCCTTGTAGGTCATGTAGACATCCAGCTTCGAGACGAGCTCGAACGGCGAGTGCATCGAGAGCACGGGCACGCCGATGTCGATCACGTCCACGTTCAGGCCCGCGACGAACATGGCCACGGTCCCGCCGCCGCCCGCGTCGATCTTGCCCATTTCGCCGATCTGCCAGAGCACGCCGTTCTTTTCAAACAGGGAGCGGATCTCGGCCACAAGCTCCGCCGAGGCCTCGCTGGTGCTGCTCTTGCCGCGGGCGCCGGTGTATTTTGCGACGCCGACGCCGCTGTTCACGTAGCAGGAGTTGTTCGCCTCGTAAACCTCGGAATAGGTCGGGTCATAGGCGGCCGTCACGTCGGCGGAGAGGCATTTCGACCGGCTGAGCACGTGGCGGCCCTCCAGGCCCTCAGCCTGCGCGAGATCCGCGATAAAATAGCGCAGAAACTGCGAATTCAGGCCGGTGTTGCCCACGCTGCCGATCTCCTCCCGGTCGGCCAGGACGGTCACGATCGTGTTTTCCGGCTTTTCCGCGCGGAGAACCGCCGTCAGCGCGGGATACGCGCAGACCCGGTCGTCGTGGCCGTACGCGCCGATCATCCCCCGGTCGAACCCGATGTCGACCGGCTTGAACGCGGGGACGAATTCAAAATCGGCGGAGACGAAATCCTCCTCCGTCATGCCGTATTTCTCGTGCAGCAGTTTCATCACGTTCAGTTTGACCAGGCCGTCCTTGTCCTCCTCGTCCCCGCCGGCGGGCAGGGGGCGGCTTCCGGCGGCGATGTTCAGGTTCTCTCCCTCGACGCCTTTGGCGAGCGTCTTTTTCATCTGCTCGTCGGCGAGGTGGGGCAGCAGGTCGGTCACGCAGAACTGCGGCTCTCCCTCTTTTTCGCCGATGCGGATGTCGACGTCGGTCCCGTCCTTCAGAACGACGCGCCCGTGCATGGAGAGCGGGATGGTGGTCCACTGGTATTTTTTGATGCCCCCGTAGTAGTGGGTCTTGAAGAGGGCGAGCCCGTCTTTTTCGTACAGGGGATGCGGCTTCAGATCGAGGCGCGGCGAGTCGATGTGCGAGGCGGCGATGCGCACGCCGTTTTTGCACCCGCTTTTGCCGATCACGGCCAGGATCAACGCTTTGCCGCGGTTGTTGCTGTAGACTTTGTCGCCGGCTTTGTATTTTTTGCCGGCCTCGAACGGGACGAAGCCCGCTTTTTCCGCTTCGGCAATGGCGAACGAGACGATTTCGCGCTCGGTCTTCGCTTTGCCCATGAAATCCTTGTAGCCTTCGCAGTATTTGTCCGCTTCCTGAAGCTCCTTTTCCGTTACCTGGAAGCATCCGTTCGAGCGGTTCACGAGCAGACTTTCCTTCAGCTTTTTCACGGATTCCTTTTCTTCTTTTTTCGCCATCTGGCAACACTCCTTTTTATTCAGAATCGTATCCGGAGCCGTAAAGATCGCCATACTGCTGATAATACGACTCCACGGTATCCACATAATTTCTGGTTTCCGGATAGGGAATGGCGGCAAGGTTTTTCCCGTCTTTTGAGAGGTCCGGCCGCTTCAGCCACTGGTTGACGGTGCCCATCCCCGCGTTGTAGGCGCATAGCGCCGTTCGCCGCGCCGGATAGGTCTCCAGCAGCAGGGACAGAAACCTGCACCCGTAGCGGATGTTGATGTCCGGCTTGTAAAGATCGGCTTCCGGCAGCGCGGGGGAAGCCGTTTCGCGTTTCTGCAGCCACTCGAACGTCGCGGGGGTCAGCTGCATCAGCCCCACGGCCCCGGCCTTCGATTTTGCGTCGGGGTCGAAATTGCTTTCCGCGCGGATCACCGCGTAGACAAAGTTCGGGTCGAGCCCGTTGCGTTTGGCCTCCTTGACCACGGCCGCGGCGTAGGTGCGCGGATACATCTTTTTCAGGAAGGCGGTGCGGCTTACGCGCAGCAGAAAAAACGCCGCAGCCAGCAGCAGCGCGACCAGCGCGCCGGCTGTCAGAGCTTTTCTATGTTTTCTGATCCAGATCTTCAAGAATTTTCTCCAAAAGCCCGGCGGCTTTCTGGTCCAGAACACGCCGGTCCGTGCAGCCGTCGAAGGTATAGCGGGCCCGCGACGTATAGTATTTTTCCCCGTGCTGGGCCTCCATACGCGCCCGGGCGAGGTCTTCGCCGATCCGGTCCCGCGCCACGATGCGCAGCAGGCGCGATTTCTGCGGGGCCGTCACGGCGATGACCGCGTCGCAGAGGCGCTCGGCTCCGCTTTCAAACAGCAGGGGGGCGTCGACGATCACGGCTTTGCAGCCCGCGTGCTGCGCCTCCCGGATCTGCCGGATGCATTCTTCCGCGATCGCGGGATGCGTGATGGAATTGAGCAGCCGCGTCGCCTCGGGGCCGGCGAACGCCCGGCCCGAAAGTACTTTCCGGTCGAGGCGTCCGTCCGGCCCGACGATGTCCGCGCCGAACGCCTCCTTCAGCTTCGCAAGGCATCCGGGCTGTTCGGTCACGTCCCGCGCCGCGGCGTCGGCGTCCACCGTGACGCATCCGAGCCTTTGCAGGCTCTGCGCGACGGTCGATTTTCCCGCCCCGGTCGGGCCGGTCAGGCCGATGACGTACGGCCTACGCAAGGTGAAGCACCTCGAATCCCGCGGCCCTCATCAGGCGGTTGTAGACGGCGAGCCCCACGCCGCGCGGCTCCGGGCACCGCGCGTAGACCGTCTTCGCGCCGATGTCGTCCAGATGCCGCAGCGCCTCGAACAGGTCGCGCGCCTGCTCGCGGCAATCGGTTTCCGCGCCGTAGCAGACGGCCGGCACGCGCAGCGCGCGTTCGTCCCCGCGGTAGCACAGCGCGGCCACGCCGGGCGTGCCGTGCGCGTTGACGTAGCGGGCGAAGGCGTCGCCGTCCCCATCCAATATAATTACGTTTGCCTTCGGCGAATAATGCTTATATTTCATGCCGGGGGAGAGTGGGCGGGCGCCCTTCGGCAGGGGGTTCATCACGGCGGGGTCGACATCCACCCGGCCGAGCACGCTGCGAAGCTGTTCCAGCGTGATGCCGCCGGGGCGCAGCAGGCGCGGCGGGTCTGACGCGAGCGTGACAATCGTGGATTCCACCCCGACGCCGCACGTCCCGCCGTCGAGGACGGCGTCGATCTTTCCGTCCATGTCGCGCAGCACGTGTTCCGCCGTGGTCGTGCTCGGAAAGCCCGAACGGTTGGCCGAAGGGGCCGCAACGGGCACCCCCGCGGCGGTGATCAGCGCCTGTGCCGCCGGATGCGACGGAAAGCGGATGCCCACGGTCGGCAGGCCGGTGCTCACTTCGTCTGGGATGAGGTCCGATTTTTCCAGGACCATGGTCATCGGCCCCGGCCAGTATGCTTTCGCAAGCTTTTCCGCCGACGGGGGCACCGACTTCACGAGCGGAAAGATCTGTTCCCATTTGGAGATATGGACGATCAGCGGGTTGTCCTGCGGCCGGCCTTTGGCCTTGAAGATCTTCTCCACGGCCTTGCCGTCGAGGGCGTTCGCCGCGAGGCCGTAGACCGTCTCGGTCGGCATGCCCACAAGGCCGCCGTCGCGCAGGATGCGGGCGGCGGTTTCGATGTCCCCCGGTTCTTCCGCTTTTAGCAAAAGGGTGTGCATGATTTATTGATTCTCTCTTTCCCTGAGTTTTGCGGCGCGGTCGGCGGCGAGAAGGGAGTCGATGATCTCGTCGAGGTCGCCGTCGAGCACGGCGTCGAGCCGGTAGAGCGTCAGGCCGATGCGGTGGTCCGTCACGCGCCCCTGCGGATAGTTGTAGGTGCGGATGCGCTCCGACCGGTCGCCGGTGCCGACCTGCGAGCGCCGCTCGGCCGCGACTTTGCTGTCCTGTTCCCGCTGCTTCATCTCGTACAGGCGCGAGCGCAGGATCTTGAGGGCGCGGTCCTTGTTTTTGTACTGGCTGCGCTCGTCCTGGCATTCGACCACGAGACCCGTCGGCAGATGCGTCACGCGGATGGCGGACGAAGTCTTGTTGATGTGCTGGCCGCCCGCGCCGCTCGAGCGGTAGGTGTCGATCCTGAGGTCCTTCGGGTCGAGCTCGACCTCCACGTCGTCCACTTCGGGCAGCACGGCGACGGTCGCCGTTGAGGTGTGGATGCGGCCCTGCTGCTCGGTCTCGGGCACGCGCTGCACGCGGTGCACGCCGCTTTCGTATTTGAGGCGCGAGTAGGCCCCCTCGCCGGTAATCATGAAGCTAATCTCCTTATAGCCGCCGAGCTCGGTTTCGTTCGCGTTCAGAATCTCGACCTGCCAGCCTTTGCGCTGCGCATACATGCCGTACATGCGGAACAGCACGGAAGAGAACAGCGCCGCCTCTTCTCCGCCCGCGCCGCCGCGGATCTCGACGATGACGTTCCGCTCGTCGTTCGGGTCCTTCGGCAGAAGCAGGATCTTCAGCTCGTCCGCCAGACGCGCCCGGTCCGCGCGGGCCCTTTCCAGCTCTTCCTGCGCAAGGGCGCGCAGGTCCCCGTCCGTCTCCCCTTCCAGCACGGCTTTGGCGCTCTCTTCGTCGTCGGACGCCTTTCGGTAGCCGCGGTATGCGAGCACGATCGGCTCGATGTTTTTCGATTCCTTCATCAGGTCGCGGAAAGCGTCGGGGTCGGCCGCGACCGACGGGTCGTACAGCCGGCGGCTCAGCTCTTCGTAACGCTTTTCAAAAATTTTCAGGTTTTCAAACATGGGTGTTGATTTTCTCCCTATTTCGGCTCGCCCGGCGCGTCCGGGCGGATGATCTTTTTGATGTTCTTTTCGCATTTGAGCCGCGGCACCATGACCTCGTGCCCGCACTTGGTGCAGCGGATCTTGAAATCCATGCCGGAGCGCAGGACCAGGAACCGGTTGTTTCCGCAGGGATGCGGCTTTTTCATCTGAAGAATGTCGCCGGGCCTTACATCCATCCCCATCACTCGCTTTCCATATGCAATCATTATATCACAGCCGCCGTCGATCCGACAAGACATCCGGCGGATTCGGTTGCAGACGGGCCGGAAATCGGCTATAATTGGAAGAAACACGGAAAAAGAAGGCGGATTCATGGCGCTGAAAGAAGAAATTCTGAATCGTCTGCGGGAGAGCGACGGGTATCTCTCCGGGGAGGAGCTCAGCGGCCGGTTCCACAAATCCCGCACGGCGGTGTGGAAGTGCGTCGAGGCCCTGCGGCGCGGCGGCTATGAGATCGACTCCGCGCCGAACCGGGGCTACCGGCTGATTTCCTGCCCGGACCGGTATTCGCCGGAAGAGATTTCCGCCGGTCTTGGAACGGAAGAGATCGGCAGAAGGATTTTCTGTTACGAAAGCGTGGATTCCACGAACGAAGAGGCGAAGCGGCAGGCGCTGCGGGGCGCCCCGAATGGGAGCCTTTTCATCGCGGAGCAGCAGACCGGCGGCAAGGGCCGCCTCGGCCGAAGCTGGCTCTCGCCCGCCGGGACCGGCCTGTGGTTTTCGGTGCTGCTGCGGCCGGGGGCGCTGCCGGGCGGGGTGCGCCTGCCGTTCCAGGTGGCGGCGACGACGCTGCTCGCGGGCGAAGCCGTGTGCGGGGCTATCAATTCCGGGGCCGTGGGAGGTCAGGGATCTGTCTCCGCCCGGATCAAATGGCCGAACGACGTGCTGATCGGCACCCGGAAGGTCTGCGGCATCCTGACGGAGATGAGCGCCGAGGTCGAGCGCGTCGAGTTCGTCGTCGTCGGCATCGGGGTCAACGTCAACGACGCGTCTTTTCCGGAGGAACTGCTCCGGAAAGCGACCTCCCTGCGGATCGAATACGGCGCGCCCGTCCGGCGGATCCCCCTTCTGCGGGGGACCCTGCGCGAATTCGAGCGGCTGCTGCGGGAGAACGCCGCTTCCCTGACGCCCGCGTTTCTCGAACGGTACCGGCGGGACTGCGTTTCCCTCGGGAGGCGCGTGTCGTTCCTGCGGGACGGGAGGCGGGAATCCGGCGTCGCGGCCGACATCTCCCCGGAGGGAGAGCTGGTCGTGCGCATGGAAAACGGCAGCTTTCAGACGGTGCGTTCCGGCGAAGTCAGCGTGCAGGGGATCTACGGCCAGACGTTCTGAGGCGCGGGGAGGTCCGGCGGCTATGGACTTTTCCCTTTTAATGTGGTAAAATCCGGAGCAACGGGACTTTTAACTATCATTCGGAGAGGGCTGCTGCCGTATGCAGAATGCGACCATGAAAAAATCCATTACCACGGTGGAGACGATGGCGATCGTTGTGGGGATGATCATCGGCTCCGGAATTTTTCTCAAGCCGGGCGTCGTCCTGAAAGACGCGGGTTCGACCGGCATGAGCCTGCTTGCCTGGATCGCCGGGGGGCTCATCACGCTGGCCTCGGCGCTCTCCATCGCGGAGCTTGCCGCCGCCATCCCGAAATCCGGCGGCCTTTACACCTACATGGCGGAGCTTTACGGCGACACCGCCTCCTTTCTGCTGGGGTGGGTACAGACCGTGATCTCCTACCCGGCGTCCGTCGCGGCGCAGGCGATCGCGTTCGCAACCTACTCCGCCTATTTTCTGCCGATGAACGGCCTCCAGCAGAAGCTGCTTGGCGTGGCGGCGCTCGCGTTCATTCTGGCCATGAACGTCCTTTCCACAAAATGCGGGGGCGTCATCCAGACCCTCGCGACCGTCGGCAAGCTGGTGCCCATTGCGGCCATCATCGCGTTCGGCCTGCTGGCCGGCGGGTCCCCGTTCTCTGCCGCCGCGGCGCAGCCGTCCGCCGCCGTTTCACCGGGCACCGGCTTCGGCGCCGCCATCCTCGGGACGCTGTGGGCCTACGACGGCTGGATCGGCGCGACCAACATGGCGGGCGAGATGAAAAACCCGGCCAAAGTCCTGCCGAAGGTGATCTGCGGGGGCGTGGTTTTCGTCATCGCCGTCTACGCGGCTTTCAATCTCGCCCTCTTCAAGACGCTGCCGGCCTCCGCCGTCGCGGCTTCCGCCACGCCGGGCGCGGATGCGGCGAAGGCTCTGTTCGGGAATGCCGGGGGCGCGTTCCTCACGGCGGGCATCATGATCTCCACCTTCGGGGCGCTCAACGGCTATCTCATGACGGCGGCGCGGGTGCCCCAGGTCATGGGAGAAAAGGGGCAGCTCCCGTTCTCCCGCGTCCTGGCGGCGGTCCATCCCCGGCTACGCACGCCGGCGAACGCGCTCATTTTCCAAAGCGCGCTGGCCGTGATCTATATTTTCTCGGGCACCTTCAACACCCTGACGGACATGCTGGTCTTCGTGCTGTGGATTTTCTTCACGATGGGCGTGTTCGGCGTGTTCCTGCTGAGAAGGAAAGGCCGCGGGAAGACGGGGACCTACCGGGTCCCCCTTTATCCTTTCACACCGATCGTCGGCATCGCCGGAGGGGTTTACATCTTCGTCAGCACGCTTGCGAACGATCCCGTCCGCTCGCTGATCGGCATCGGCATCACGCTTATAGGCCTGCCCGTCTATTACGCGATGGGACGCCGGAGGAATTCCGTGGGCCGGTGACGGCGCTTTCATCTCGGCTCTCCCGCGCACAGCGTTTTCGCGCCTGGGGAGGGCGGAACTCGGGTTCGATCCAGCGAGAAAATAGGCGCCCCATGCGGTCCGTTCCGCATGGGTCGCCTATTTTCTGTCGTTTACAGGGCTGCGCGGACCGTCTGCGCGGCCGCGACGAGATTCCGAAGGCTCGGGGTGGCCTCTTCCTCGCTGCGCGTCTTCAGGCCGCAGTCGGGGTTGATCCAGAGCTTTTCTTTCGGTATTTTTTTCAGTTCCGCCCGGATCTCCCTTTCGATTTCGGCCTTCGACGGGATGCGCGGGGAATGGATGTCGTACACGCCGGGGCCGACCTCCGTCTTGAAATGGGCGCGGTTGAGGTCGTCGACGATCTCGAGATTGGAACGGGAGGCCTCGAACGAGATCACGTCCGCGTCCATGCTGTCGATGTCCCGGACGATCTCGCCGAATTCGCTGTAGCACATATGGGTGTGGATCTGCGTCTCGGCTTTCACGCCGGAATGCACGAGCCGGAACGCGGGGATGGCCCAGTCGAGGTAGTCGCCGTGCCAGTCGGCTTTGCGCAGCGGCAGCTTTTCCTTGAGCGCGGGCTCGTCGATCTGGATGACCCGCAGGCCGGCCTTTTCGAGGTCGAGCACCTCCGCGCGGATGGCCAGCGCGATCTGGAACGCCATCTCCCTGCGGGTGATGTCCTCGCGCGGAAACGACCAGTTGAGGATCGTCACCGGTCCGGTCAGCATGCCCTTGACCGGCTTTTTGGTCAGGCTCTGCGCGTAGGCGCTCGTTTCGACCGTGATCGGCTTTGTGCGGCGCACGTCGCTCCAGATGATCGGCGGTTTCACGCAGCGCGTGCCGTAGGACTGGACCCACGCCTTTTTGGTGAACAGGAACCCGGAGAGGTGCTCGCCGAAATACTCCACCATGTCGTTGCGCTCGAATTCGCCGTGGACCAGCACGTCGAGGCCGAGGCTTTCCTGCAGGCGGATACACGAGGCGATTTTTTCCCGGATGCCGGCGTCGTATTCTTCCCGCGTGATCTCGCCCTTGCGCAGCTTCGCGCGCAGGCCTTTGACCTCTTTGGTCTGCGGGAAGGAGCCGATGGTCGTGGTGGGCAGCAGGGGCAGCTCCAACTCCTGCTTCTGGATGATTTCGCGCTTGTAAAAGTCCGGCTGGCGGATGAAGTCGCTCTCTTTCAGCGCGGCGATGCGGGCGCGGATCTCCTTGTCCTCATATTCCCTGCGCGAAGCGAGGAGCTTCCCGTTTTCGAGACAGGCGGGGTCGGAAGAAGCATCCTCCGTGTGCAGCAGACGGTCGAGCTCGGAAAGCTCCGCGAGCTTTTCCTCGGCGAACGCGAAGTGGATCTTGTACTGGTCGTCCAGCGCGGTTTCGCTTGCCACGGTGTAAGGCACGTGCAGCAGGGAACAGGAGGTGCCGATCACGATCCGGTTTCCGTCCACCGGCAGGTGTTTGAGCAGGGACAGGGTCTTCGCGTAGTCGTTTCTCCAGATGTTTCGGCCGTTGACCACGCCGGCGAACAGCAGCTTCCCCTGCGGAAAGCCGTTTTCTTCCACAAGTTTTTCCGTCTGCCCGCCCTCGACGAAATCAAGGCCGATCCCGTCGAAGTCGAGGGAGACGGCGGCGCCGTAGACGTCGCGGATGTCGCCGAAATAAGTCTGCAGCAGCACCTTGAGCGACCCTTTCCCCGCGAGGATCTCCCGGTACAGCGAAGAGAACAGCCCGATCTCCTCCGCGGTAAGGTCCAAAACGAGCGCGGGCTCCTCAATCTGGACCCACTCGGCGCCGAGGGACTGGAAGCGGCTCAGGATTTCCCGGTACGCGGCGGCGAGGGCGGGCGCGAAATCCGCGGGCTTTTTCCCGCCGTGGAGCTCCGAGAGCCTGAGGAAGGTGAACGGCCCGATGACGGCCGGCTTTGTGAGGATGCCGAGCCGTTTCGCCTCGCTGAACTCGGCGAAGGGCTTTTCCCCCGCCAGGCGGATCTCGGTCCCGGCGCCGAGCTGGGGGACCAGATAGTGGTAGTTCGTGTTGAACCATTTTTTCATGGGCAGCGCCTTCACGTCGCCCTTCTCGCCCTGATAGCCGCGGGCGGCAGCAAAATAGGCGTCCAGCCCGCCGAGGCCGAGGCCCCGGTACGGCGCGGGCTGCGCGTTCAGCAGAAAGACGGTGTCAAGCATGTTGTCGTAAAACGAAAAGTCGTTCGACGAAATCAGGCCGATGCCGGCTTCTTTCTGGGTCTTCCAGTGCCTTGCCCGCAGCTCCCTCGCGCTTTTTTCGAGCTCTTCGGCGGAAATTTTCCCTTTCAGATAATCTTCCGTCTTAAATTTCAGTTCCCGGTCCGCGCCGATGCGCGGATACCCGATGACCGATGTGTTTGACATAGTCGGATGCCTCCTGTTTAAAATATTGCCGCCTTGCGGAAAATAAAAAACCCGTCTTCCTTATTAAAGAAGACGGGAAAAATGCCCCATGATACCACTTCAATTCGCCGGTGCCTCGCGGAGCCGGCCTCTGAGAGTACGCCCCTTTCGGGATACTCGCTTTCTTTAACGGGAAATCCCGTCGCAGCCTGACGGCCTGCGCCGCTTCGGTGCGCCACTCCGGAGCCATCTTCAGCTTTTTCCGCCGGACCCCTTTTCAGCGGACGGGGGTTCTCTGCGCGGGCGGGAAAAACCTACTTTCTCCTTCACGGTGTTTCGCATTTTCAGTTGTTAGTGTTTATTATACCAGCAAAATCCGTTCTGTCAAGAGAGGAAGAGCTTTTCCGCAACCGAAGGGGTAAAATTCCCGCCTTTGCCCTGGAATCCGGCGGAAGATTCGGCTTGACAAAACGCGGGAAACACGTATAATATAAAACATATATAAATAATATGAAATTGCAATTCCGGAGGCCGAGCCTATGCGATACGATCCGCTTTCCGAAGACCCCGTTCCCTGTGACCCGGATTTTCCGGCCGACGTCGCCGGATTCGTCATCCCTTCGAGGACGGGGGAAAAGATGTCCGCCTGCCTGTTCCGGCCGCAGGGGCGCGGCCCGCACCCCACGGTTCTGCTGCTGCACGGGTACCCGGGCGACGAAAACAACTGCGACTTTGCGCACGTTTGGCAGCGCGCCGGCTACAGCGTGGTCGTTTTCCACTACCGGGGCACTTGGGGAAGCGAGGGGCGGTTCAGCCTGACCCATGTCCTTGAGGACGTGGAGGACGCCCTCGGCTTCCTGCGCGAAAACAGCGGCGACACGCCCTACGGCTTCGACGGCCGCAGGCTGACGCTCGTAGGACACAGTATGGGCGGCTTCGCCGCGTTGCAGACGGCGGCGCGCGACGGCGGGCTGCTCGGCGTCGCGGCCGTCGCGCCGTTCGATTTTTCGCTCGCCGCCTCCGTGCCGGAGATCCGCGCCGCCGTGCGGAAGAAGCTCGAAGACTGCCTGCCCATCAAACGGATCGCGCTGGACGGCCTGATGGGGGAGATCGACCGGAACGCCCCCGCATGGAGCTTCCCCGCGCTTGCGGAAAGACTTTCCGCGCTGCCGGTTTTTCTCGCCTGCGCTTCCCGCGACGCGATCGCCGTGCCGCAGGCCCATTTCCGGCCTCTGTACCGCGCCCTGCGCGCTCTGGACGCAAAGGGCCTGAGCGCGGTGTCGTTCCCGGACGGCCACTGCCTGAGCGCGAGCCGGGTGGGGCTGGCCCGCGCCCTTCTCGCGTGGACCGACAATCTTGCCGCCGGAGCCCCGGCACGGGAAAATATTTTACGGAAAACGATTGACAAACGCTGAAACACAGAATATCATGTAGAATGCATTTATAAAACATATATAAAAGCTATAAATTGGTCTCGGGACCCCGCATGACGGAGTCTGGAATTTAAGGGGGGTATTTATTATGAAAAAGAGAAGTCTTATCGCGCTGATCCTCGCCGCGGCGATCGCCGCCGTCTCGGCGGGCTGCTCCGGTTCGTCCGCGTCGTCGCAGACACCCGCCTCCTCCGCGTCGGTGCCGGCTTCGTCGGCCGCGGCGTCCGCCGCCGGCGGCTCGCAGCTCGACGCGATCAAGCAGAAGGGCGTCATGACGGTGGGGACGGAGGGAACCTATTCGCCGTTCACCTATCACGACAGCAAGACCAACCAGCTCGTCGGCTTCGATGTTGAGGTCGCCGAGGCCGTCGCCCGGCAGCTCGGCGTGAAGGCCCAGTTCGTGGAGACGAAATGGGATTCCATGATCGCGGGGCTCGACGCCAAGCGCTACGACGTCGTTTTCAACCAGGTCGGCATCACCGACGAACGCAAGCAGAAATACGATTTTTCGACGCCGTACACCGTGACGCGCGCCGCGCTGATCGTCAGCTCGGACAACACGACCGTCAAGACCTTCGACGACCTCAAGGGCAAAAAATCCGCCCAGTCCCTGACCAGCAACTATGCGCAGATGGCCCAGAAATACGGGGCGACGCTCGTCGGCACCGATGGGTTCAACCAGTCGGCGGACCTTGTGCTCCAGAAGCGCGCCGACGCCACCATCAACGACGACATCGCCTATTACGACTATAAGAATCAGAAGCCGGACGTGAAACTGAAGATCGCCGCCACCCTGAGCGACGCGAGCAAGAACGCCGCCCTGATCCGCAAGGGAAACGACAGCTTCGTCAAGGCCGTGGACGACGCGCTTTCGAAGCTGACCTCCGACGGCACCCTGGGCAAGATATCTGCGAAGTATTTCGGCAAGGACGTAACGAAGTAACGCAAAGGACAGATCGCCATTATGATTAGCCAGCGCGTCGTCAGCATCATCCTCGAGTCCTTCTGGCCGATTTTCTCCGCCGGATTCGCCTACACCATCCCGCTCACGCTGATCTCCTTCGGCCTCGGCCTCGTGATCGCGGTCGTCGTGGCCCTCGTGCGCATCGCGGGCGTGAAGGTGTTCTGCCAGATCGCGGAATTCTATGTCTGGATCGTCCGCGGCACGCCGCTTCTGGTGCAGATTTTCATCATCTTCTACGGCCTGCCGAACGCGGGCGTCGTGCTCGACCCGCTGCCGGCGGCGGTGATCGCCTTTTCGCTCAACGTGGGCGCCTACAGCTCGGAGACGGTCCGCGCGGCGATCCAGTCCATTTCGAAGGGACAGTGGGAGGCGGGGTATTCGCTCGGCATGACCTATTTTCAGGCCCTGCGGCGCGTCGTCATCCCGCAGGCCGCGCGGGTCTCCGTGCCGCCGCTTTTCAATTCGTTCATCGGGCTTGTCAAAGACACCTCGCTCGCGGCGAACATCACCGTGACGGAGATGTTCATGGTCACCCAGCGGGTGGCGGCGGCGACCTACGAGCCGCTTGCCCTGTACTGCGAGGTCGCCGTGATCTATCTCATTTTCTGCACGGTCCTGAGCCGGGTGCAGAGCCTTGCGGAAAAGAAACTCAGCGTGGGCCAGAGCGGGGTGGAAAAATAAATGTTTCAGCTTACCGGCATCACAAAAAAATTCGGGGGCAAGGCCATCCTCCGCTCTGTCTCGCTCACGGTCGAGTCCCAGAAGACGACGGTCGTGATCGGCCCCTCCGGCTCGGGCAAGACGACGCTGCTGCGCTGCATGAATCTGCTGGAGATCCCGGATTCCGGCACGCTCGACCTCGAGGGCATGAAGCTCGTCTTCGGCGGCGCGCCCGTGCCGCAGAAGGACATCCTGCGGTTCCGCCAGCGGACGGGCATGGTCTTTCAGGCCTTCAACCTGTTCCCGAACCGGACGGCGCTCGGCAACGTGATGGAAGGGCCGCTCACGGTTCTGAAAAAGCCGAAGCCGGAGGCCCGCGACCTCGCGCTTTCCCTGCTCGAAAAGGTCGGCCTGCTCGAAAAGAAAGATTCCTACCCGTCACAGCTTTCCGGCGGTCAGCAGCAGCGCGTCGCCATCGCCCGCGCGATGGCGATGAAGCCGGAGGTCCTGCTGTTCGACGAGCCGACCAGCGCCCTCGACCCGGAGCTCGAGGCGGAGGTGCTCGGCATCATCCGCGAGCTGTCGCAGGAGGATTACACCATCGTGATCGTGACGCACAAGATGTCTTTCGCCCGCGACGTCGGCGACCAGTTCGTGTTCGTGAGCGACGGCGAGATCCTGGAGCGCGGCCCCATGTCGGGCCTCGACGTTTCGCGGAACCCCCGGATCCGGCAGTTCCTCTCGATGCTTTAGGGCAAAAAAATAGAAAGCGCACCCCATTGTACGCTTTCCGGGAGGTTCCGGAGCCGCAGCTCTTCCCCTCGCGATAAGAGTATTGCCCGGCGCCGGGCGATTGATGCGATTGAATCAAAAATTTGGAAAGACCGCCGGCGCATAATCGGGCGCAAAGAGCGCACCATAATGCTTGGATACGAGATATGTATCCGCTCGGGCAAGGAGTTAATTCAGGATTGTGAGAGATCTGGGGTTTCAAACAGAGTTGTCGATTCCAATTGCAGAAATGGAATTGGGGGATGGTTCCGTTGGACTTTATGATTTTTCCGTCCCATGACAATTAAAAAACCAGCTTGAAAAAGGGCGGGAGGCTCCCAACGGAACCCCTCGTCCGTTTTTCTATATCCATCCGTGTTTTTTAATCGGCGGCGCGCCGTTTCTTGCCCACGACGAGGCCGAGCAGCAGAAACGCGGCGGCGAAGCACAGTTCGACCAGCATGCAGAAAAGGGAGGGGGAAAGGCTCATAAGACCGAAATCCGTTAACTCCGCGATTTTGTTGTCGGCGGTGACGTACCAGTAGACCGGGGTGAAGCTCGCGATGCGCAGGACCGCGTCGTTCAGGTATTTCTGCGGGATGAACACCCCGCTGATGAAGCATGGCCCGAGCGTGAACACGTTCGCGACGGCGGAGACCGTGCTCCTTCCCTTCACCAGGCTGCCGATCAGGAAAGCGAACGCGCTCGCGCAGAGAAGAAAAGCGAACGAGTTCAGGACCTGCGCCGCGGCATTGCCCGTAAAAAAGCCGTTTCGGTCGAGAATGGCGCACGGGAGCACGAGGATGACCCATGCCGCGAGGGAGAACGCGCAGGTCGCGAGGATGAACTGAAGGTTGTAGCGCACGAACGAGATGGGGGCGCAGAAATTCCGCCGGCTCAGGTCGCGGTCGTTGTAGACCGCCATGACATTCGTGATCCCGAAGATCAGCACCAGCGGCAGAACATAGGCGAGGTAGATGAAATAGAAGGCTGTGAAGCCGGTGTGACTGTAGCCCGAAAAGGAACCGTTGTCCCGGCCGGCGGTGTCCGTCAGGAAGACCTTCGCGCCTTTGGAAAGGTCCGTGTCGAGACGCGCCGCAAGGTCCCGCTGCGAGATGCCGGGGTCGTTTTTGAGGTACAGCCGCGCGGTGGAGAGGTAGCGGTTGACCGCGAGGTCAAGGTAGGCGTTGTACACCGAATCCGGCAGCGTGATCTTTTCCACCTTTGCGTCTTTCCCCGCCAGGAACTGCCCGGTGAAGCCTTTCGGGATGCGGACCACGTAGGTCACGCTTTCAAAATACAGCGCGTCCTGAATCGCCTCCGGGTCGTCCCGCACGTCCACAAAATTCACGCTTTTCGAGAGCTCGCGTTTCAGGCCGTCCACAAGGGGCGTGCTTTCGGCGGCGAAAAAGGCGACGTCCGCCTTCTCGTCTGCAAAGGAAGGCGGCTGCTGCCGGCTTGTGCCGGCGAACGCGAACGAGATGGTGATCCCGAGGAAGGTCCCGACGTAGATCATCATCATGGGGATGTTTTTGCGGATGATCTTGAGTCCCAGCTTAAAGACTTGCATAGCTCTGCCTCCTGATGATGAGGTAAGTGCCGGCGCCGAAAAACAGGATGAATCCCGCGAGAATGGTGAGATCCAGCGCATACCGGCCGTAGCCGCTGAAAGAATAGAGACAGTAGAAGGCGTCCGCCACAAGGTTGACCGGGTTGAGGTAGCCGAGGAGCGGCGCATGCTGCTGGATGACGTACTTGATCCCCTCGTACATCATGCCGGCGAGCGCGCTGCCGAGCATCGAGAGGCCGATCAGGATGCCGACCTTCGCCCCTTCGCCCGCTTTGACCGCCGCGCCGACGAACGAGCCGAAAAAGATGCCCGTGACCGTCCCCACGAGCGCCGTCAGGACCACGAGGCCGGTTTTGCCGCCGAAACCGATGCCGAGCGCGAAGCGCAGGAAGACGAGCAGGACCAGAATCTCGGCAAAATTGACCAGAAAAACGGCGGTGACGCCGGAGAAGAACACCTTCATTTTGTGCACAGGGGCCACGTTGACGCGCGCGGCCCGCTGCGAAAGATCGGCCTGGATGTCCACGACCTCCTTCATTCCCCAGAAGCTGCCGTACAGGCAGGCCATGGCGACGAGCGAGTAGAAATAGAGGGTGGTGTTGTCGGAGGCCCCGCCGCCGGAGGGGAGGGATTCGGTGAAGTCCCGCCGCGATTGCAGGCTTTCGGCGAGGCCGGCCGCGGCCGCGGGATTTTTCCCGATGAGATAGGAGGCCGCGGAATAGGTCTGCAGGTAGCTGTCCGCAAAGCTCTTGAGAATGCTCTGCTCGTAGCCGGCCGACCGGACGGTGACTTCGACAGGGCTGCCCGCAGTCAGATAGCCGTAGATTTTGTTTTCTTTCAGAAGCTCGTCGGCGTTGCCCTTTGTGGTCACGGTCAGGGTGAAAAGGCGTCCTTTCCCTTCCGAGGCGCTCTGCAGGGCCTGCCGGAACGGCGCGTTCCGCCGGTACTGCGCGTCGTTGACCACCGCGACGGGGATCGGGCGGAAGCTGTCCGCGGTGTTCAGATTGGAAAAGCCCATCTTGAAAAAGAGGGCCAGCAGGATCGGAAAAAGGAGCGTCCAGAAGACCAGCCCCCGGTCGCGCAGCAGACATTTGAGCCGCGCGGTAAAAATGTGTGCGAACATGTTCCCCCTCCTTTCAGTCGCGCAGTTCCTTGCCGGTGATTTCCAGAAAAACGTCGTTCAACGTGGGCAGTTCGGAGTAGATGCGCCCGAACGCGATGTTCTGTTTCCGCAGGAAATCCAGCACTTCCTCGAGGCCGCTTTTCCCCTTTTCGGATTTCACGACGAGGGTCTTATCGTTAAATTCGGCGGAGGCGATGCCGGGCAGAACGCGCAGGGCGGCGATCTGCTCCGGCGTGACGAGGGACGTTTCCACCGTGATCTTTTCGCCGAGAGAGATCATGTCCTTGAGTTCTTCCTTCGTGCCGTCGGCGATCACGCGGCCTTTGTCGAGGATCACGATGCGCGAGCAGATCTGCTCGACCTCCTCCATGTAATGGGAGGTGTAGACGACGGTCGCGCCCTCGCGGTTCAGGTTCTGGATCCCTTCGAGGATGTTGTTCCGGCTCTGCGGGTCGACCGCGACGGTCGGTTCATCCAGGATGATCAGCTTCGGCCTGTGGGCGGTCCCGCAGGCGATGTTCAGCCTGCGCAGCAGCCCGCCGCTGAGCTTTTTCGGGTAAAAGGAGCGGAAGTTTTCGAGGCCGACGAACGAGATCGCCTCTTCCACGAGCTTTTTGCGCCGGGCTTTTTCGGGGACGTACAGCCCGCAGAAATAGTCGATGTTCTCGCAGACCGTCAGCTCGTCGAAGACCG
This sequence comes from Caproicibacter sp., assembly GCA_036741535.1. Lineage (GTDB taxonomy): Bacteria > Bacillota > Clostridia > Oscillospirales > Acutalibacteraceae > Thermocaproicibacter. Next base: position 19,779 of record DAINSB010000016.1, read on the forward strand.
CGACGTTCTGCATCACGACGCCGATGTCCCGCTTGATGTCGTAGGCGTCCGGCCGCATGGGTTTCCCGAAGATTTCGACGGAGCCCTTGTCGTAGCTCAGAAGGGAAAGGATGCAGTTGATGGCGGTCGTCTTGCCGGAGCCGTTTGGCCCCAGCAGGCCGAAGATTTCCCCTTCGGCGACATCGAAGGACAGATGGTCCAGCGCCACGAGATCGCCGTACCGTTTGACCAGATTTTTGACCTGAATAACCATGGAAAAGCCTCCTCGCTGTTTCTGTCCCTATTATACCCGGCTCGAAGCCCTCCTGTAAGTGTGCCCCGTCAGCTTTTGAATATGACATCTGTCACCGGCGCAGCCGGTTTCGGTCGGGCGTATGGCCCGGTGAAAATGGAAAACCGCCTTTGCCCGGACAGTCAGAGATAACTCCCGCGGATACGGTGAAGCTAAAGGCGGGGAGGGGCCGCGTACAAGCGAAGCGGTTCTAAGGGGTTACGCCGGCGCGCCGCGCAGCGAGTGCGTCGGCATGGGCCCCCGGTTTCAACACAGCGGTACGCAGCCCCTCCCCGCCCGCCTTGTCACGGGATGCGGAAAATGGTACAATGAAACGGCGGGAAAACAGGAGGAGGGGAAGCGCATGCTGAAAGATTTTGCGGACGAGATGATCCTTTTCGGCTGCTGTGCCGTGGCGCTGTTCGCCGCCCCCGGCTTCGGCGCGGGCGTCGTGCCCGTGCTGATCGCGCTGATTTTTGCCTGCCTGCTGCTCTATTTTGAAAACGACGGCCTGCGCCTTGCGCTGACGCTTGTCTTTTTTCTGCTGTGCATCCCGGTGCCGGCGCTCGTCTTTTTCCTGCCGTCGGCCTGCTTCCATCTTTTCGGCACGAGATACCGGTATTTCTGCGTTCTGGCCTCGCTGCCCCCGCTGATCGTCTGGCCGCGCATCCCGCCGGCGTCCCTTGCCGGGGTGGCGGCCTTGTTCGCGGTCTCCCTCTGGTTCGGGTCCTGCGCGGAAAAGATCCGCCGCCTGACGGCGGAGCGCAACACGCTGCGCGACGGCGGGCGGGAGCTTTCGCTGCACCTCGAGCGGCAAAACCGCGACCTGATGGAACGTCAGGACGCGGAGATCAGCGTCGCCATGCTGAACGAGCGCAACCGCATCGCCCGCGAGATCCACGACAGCGTTGGCCATTCGCTTTCGAGCTCCCTGCTGCAGGTGGGGGCCCTGCTCGCGGCCGGCGGGGACGGAAGGACCCGTTCGGGCCTTCTCGACCTGAAAGAGACCCTGACCGGGGCGATGGACGGCATCCGCGCGAGCGTGCACGACCTGCACGACGAGTCCGTCGATCTCTACGAGCAGATTTTCCGCCTGGTGCACGGCTTTACCTTCTGCCGGGTGGATTTCGAGTACGGTTTTGAAACGGACCCGGACGTGAAGCTGAAATACGCCTTCATCGCCATCGTGAAAGAGGCGCTGACCAACGTGGCCCGCCATTCGGACGCGGACCGCGTGCGCGTGCGCTTCTGCGAGCATCCCGCGCTGTACCAGCTCATCGTCTCCGACAACGGCACGGTGAAGGGCTTCGACCCGGAGGGCGGCCTCGGTCTGCGCAACATTGCCGAGCGGGTGGAGACGTTCCACGGCAACCTGAACCTCTCCACGCGGCACGGATTCGAGCTGTTCCTCTCCATCCCGAAAGAGGGGGCGTGCGCGTGAAGGTCCTTGTGGTGGACGACGACAGGCTGGTCCTGTCGTCGCTCAAGACGATCCTCGAAGCGGACGGGGACATCGAGGCCGTTGCGCTGGGCAGCGGCCGTCAGGCCCTCGAGCAGTACGACGCGATCGGCCCGGACGTGCTGCTGATGGACATCCGCATGGAGGGGATGACGGGCCTCGAGGTGGCCGAAACGCTGCTGAAGCGCCGCCCCGAGGCGAAGATCCTGTTCCTGACCACGTTCTCCGACGGCGAGTATATCGCAAAAGCCCTCGAGCTCGGCGCGAAAGGCTATCTGCTGAAGCAGGATTTCGAGAGCATCGTCCCCGCGGTCAAGACGGTGTTCCACGGGCAGAACGTCTTCGGCGACGGCATCGTGACCCGCGCCTCCGCCAGGCGGCGCGAAGGGCCGGACCTCGCGGCGTTCGGCCTGAGCGGCAGGGAGGCGGAAGTGGTCGGCGGGGTGGCCGAGGGGCTCTCCAACCGGGAAATCGCCGAAAAGCTGTTTTTAAGCGAAGGCACCGTCCGGAACTATATCAGCGCGGTCCTGGAAAAACTGGGCCTGCGGGACCGCACCCAACTCGCGGTCTTCTATTATAAACATCTCTAAGAGGTCTTCTTATGATTTATCTTGATTACGCGGCGAACACGCCTCCCTGCGAGGAGGCGCTGCGGGTTTTCTGCGACGTTTCGCGGGACTACATCGCAAACCCCAACTCCTCCCATCCTCTCGGCCTTGCGGCGGACGAACGGCTCCGGAAAGAGACGGAGCGGTTCGCTTCGCTGCTGGGCGTGAAGGAAAGCGAGATCATCTACACCTCCGGGGCGAGCGAGTCGAACAATCTCGCCGTCAAGGGGGCGGCGGAGCACTACCGCCCGTCCGGCAAACACATCGTGACCACATGGCTCGAGCATTCCTCGATCGGCGGCGCGGCGGAATCGCTGCGCGAGAGGGGATATGAGGTCGATTACGCGGCGCTCGACGAAGAGGGCCGCGTCGATCTCGACGATCTGCGGGACCTTCTGCGCGACGACACCGTCCTCTGTACGGTCTGCCTGGTGGACAGCGAGATCGGCCTGGTGCAGGACATCCCGCGCATCGCGCAGGTTGTCAAAGGGCATGGGCGGCGCTGCCTTCTGCATGTGGACGCGACGCAGGCGGCGGGAAAGATTCCGCTCCGACTCGGGGGCGCGGACCTCGTGACGCTGGCCCCGCACAAGTTCTACGGCCCCATCGGCATCGGCATTCTGATCAAAAAGGAGGGGGTTCTCCTCGAACCGCAGATCAGCGGGGGAAAGAGCGCCACACCGTACCGCAGCGGCACGCCCGCGCTGGCGCTCATCGCCTCCGCGGCCGAGGCGTTCGCCCGGGCCGAGGAGCACCGGGAAGAACGGTACGCTTTCGTATCCGGCCTGAACTGCACCTTGCGCGAAGCCTTGAAAAAATACCCGCGCGTCGTGTTCAACAGTCCGGAAAGTGCCAGCCGGGCGGAGGCCGCCTGCCAGGCTCCGGCCGCCAGTCCCTACATCTTCAATTTCAGCGTGCCGGGGGTCCCCTCCGAGCGCATGGTGGAAGAGATGGGGAAGCGGGGCATCTGCATCTCGGCCCGCTCGGCCTGCTGCGCGCCGAACACCCCCTCGCGCGCCGTCTACGCGCTGACCGGCGACAGACGCCGGGCCCTTTCCGCGCTGCGCGTCAGCCTGAGCCATCTGACGACGCCCGGCGAGCTGGAGGCGTTTTTGAAGGCCTTCGACGAATGTTACGGGCAGCTTGCGGGGCAAGCGTCGCCTGCGGGACGGAGGCCGTCTGCCGGGCGGGGGACAAGACATGGGCCCTGAAGCGGAAAAAGCGGAGCAGAGCATCGTGAAAAAGTACCGTCGGCGGCTCTGGCTGCCGTTTCTGGATGCGGTCAAGCGGTACCGCCTCCTTTCGGAGGGCGACCGCGTCGCCGTCTGCATCTCCGGCGGAAAGGATTCCACCCTCACGGCCCTGTGCATGCGGCGGCTTCAGCGGTACAGCGACTTCCCGTTCCATGCGGAGTATGTCGTGATGGACCCGGGCTACAGCCCGGAGAATCGGCAGCGCGTCCTCGAGAATGCCGAGCTGCTTGAGCTGCCCGTTCATGTGTTTGACACGAGAATTTACGACATCGTCGCCAAAACGGACCGCACCCCCTGCTACCTCTGCGCGAAGATGCGCCGGGGTTATCTTTACAAATTCGCGGCCGGGCTCGGCTGCAACAAGATCGCGCTCGGCCACCACTACGACGACGTGATCGAGACCGTCCTGATGAGCGTGCTGTACGGGGCCGAGGTCAGGACCATGATGCCGAAGCTGCGCAGCACCGGCCACCCGGGCATGGAGCTGATCCGCCCGCTGTATCGCGTGCGGGAGAGCGACATCGTCGCGTGGCGCGACTACAACGGCCTGCGGTTCCTCAAATGTGCCTGCCGCCTGACGGAGGACTGCGCGCTCGGCGGCAGCGGCGTCGGCTCCAAACGGCAGGAAGTCAAGGAGCTGCTCCGGCGGCTGCGCCGCACCAATCCGAACATCGACAAAAGCATTTTCCACAGCGTGGAAAACGTCAACCTCGAAGCCATCGTCGGGTACCGGGATTCCCGGGGACTACACAGCTTCCTCGATTCTTACGGCGGCGGGGTGCCCCCGCGGTCGGGCCGGATCCTTTAGCCGAACGGGAAGATCAGCCCGTCCCGGCGCGTGGGTCAGAGACAGATCCCGGTCCGACGTGCCGCGACGGATACGGATTCGCTCTTCTTTTCCGGCCTCGGGCCTTTAAACGGCGACAGGCGAATTGATTTTTGCGGACAAAGCGTTTATACTAAGACGGGTTTCGGGAGAAGACGGCGATGGCGCCGTTGCGCGGAGGATCTTTCCCCGAGGAATCAAATTGACAGGAGATAGGAAATTTTTCTTTTTATGCTGAATTTTACGGATCTGAAATTATCCGATATTGAAACCGTCCGGCCGTATCTGGCCATGCAGAGCACAAGGATCTGCGACTATTCCATCGGCGGGATTTTTATGTGGCGGGATTTTTTTCACACCCGGTACGCTTTTTACAACGACACGCTGGTGTTTCTGGTCAAATACCTGGGCGGGCTCACCGCTTTTACGGTCCCGCTGGGGAAGGACCCGGAAGGGACGCTGGAACAGATCGAGCGGTATTGCGCGGAAAGCAGCACCCCGCTGGTTTACTGCACGGTGCCGGCGGGCGAACTTCCCATGCTGAAGCAGCGGTACCCGCAGGCGCGGGTCGTGCCGGCGCGCGACTGGTTCGATTATCTTTACCGGGCGCAGGACCTCGCCGCTTTCGCGGGCAAAAAATACGACGGGCAGCGCAACCATATCCACAAATTCCAGCGGATGTACCCGGAATACGAGTTCCAACAGATCGCGGCGGACAACATCGGGCGCGTGCGCTCCTTTTACACGGGTTTTGCCGCGCAGTATCGGAAGGACAGCCCTTTTGCGCGGGAAGAAGCTGCGAAAACGGCGGAAGTGCTGGAGCATTACGAAGAATATGCCATGTTTGGCGGCCTGCTGTCCGTGAAGGGGGAGGTCGTCGCCTTTTCCATCGGCGAACGGGTGCGCGACACCGTTTTCGTCCATATCGAAAAGGCGGACATCCGCTATCAGGGCGCGTACCAGGTGATGGTGCAGGAATTTGTCAAACGTTTCGCGGGCGATGCGGAATTCGTCAACCGGGAAGAGGACGTCGGCGACCTCGGCCTGCGCAAGTCGAAGCTCTCCTATCATCCGGTTGAGCTCCTCGAAAAAAGCACCGTCAAATGCGGCGGGTAGCCGCGCGCGAAAGCGGAAGAGGGGCTTGACGTGGCGGAACAGGCGAGGCGCGGATTTTTACCGGGCGACGCCGCCCGGTTTTCGGGGGAGAGTCTGCGTCTTTTGAGGCGCGCGCAGGGCGACGTCGCCT
>DAINSB010000017.1:0-25395 GCA_036741535.1 Caproicibacter sp.
GAGATGAAGGCCATTCTGAAAAAGCTCGACTGCGGGTTCGACGGCGACGACATCGCCGAAGAGATCGCCCGCTTCTACGGCTACGACAAGATTCCGGGCACGCCGCTGCCCGGCGGGGCGCAGGGCAAATACACCCGCCGCCAGAAGTTCGAACAGGCGACGGCTTCCGTGATGATGGCCCTCGGAGCCAGCGAGATCATGACCTACTCTTTCCTCAGCCCGAAATGCTACGACAAAGTCCTGATGCCCGCGGATTCCCCGCTGCGCCGGTCGATCAAAATCGCGAACCCGCTCGGCGAAGACACCAGCATCATGCGCACGACGGCGCTGCCCTCCATGATGGAGGTCCTCGCGCGCAACTGGAGCAACCGGAACGACGAGGCGTGCCTGTACGAGCTCGCGACCGTTTACCTGCCGAAAGCCGAAGGGGAGCTGCCGGACGAGCGGAACACGCTGATCTGCGGGATGTACGGCGAGGGGTACGACTTCTTCGCCGCGAAGGGCATGGTCGAGGAACTGCTGGACCGACTGGGTGTCGCCGGCTGGACGATCGCCGTCTCCGGCGACGAGGCCGGCTATCACCCCGGGCGCTGCGCGGTGCTCTCCGTCGGGGGCGACCGGCTCGGCGTGATCGGCGAGCTCCACCCGGAGGTCGTGGCCAACTACGGCATGGAGGGCCGCGTGATCAGTTTCTCGCTGGATTTCGAGACGCTGCTGGCGCATGCCGCGACGGAAAAAACCTATGTGCCGCTGCCGAGATTCCCGGCGGTCTCGCGCGACCTCGCCCTGGTCTGCGACGACGCGGTCCCCGTGCTGAAGCTGGAGGAGGCCATCCGCAGCGGCGCGGGCGCCCTGCTGGAAAAGGTGAAGCTGTTCGACGTATACAAAGGGGAACAGATCGCCGCCGGCAAAAAGAGCGTGGCGTTCAGCGTGACGCTCCGCTCCAGGGAAGGCACGCTGACGGACGAACGCGTTTCCTCCGCCATGAAAAAGGTCATGGCGGAGCTCGAAAAAGCGGGTGCGGCGCTCAGACTGTAGGCCCGTCGGGCTAAAATTTCCCTTGCATTTGCCCAAGGCTTGTTGTATGATGTTTTTCATGGGAGGTGTTTCCATGCTGGATAAGACTATGACTTTTTCGCTCGGCACCGACCGCGAGGAAAACATCAAAAAAACCTTGACGGCGGTCTACGACGCGCTGAAAGAAAAGGGCTATAATCCCATCAACCAGATCGTAGGATATATCCTTTCCGAGGACCCGACCTACATTACGACCCATAACAACGCCAGAAGCCTCATCAGAAGAATCGACCGCGACGAACTGCTGCAGGTGCTGTTGAAATCATATCTCGGTGAATAAACGGTACAGGTCCGCATAAAATCTTAACATTGCAGGAGGTAGGTCAGCGAATGAAAGGAAACAGCACGCAGAAGAGTCCATTCCCCACCTATAAGGGCAAGCCGCTCGTGCGCTGCGGCGACGTGCTGTACTACGGCAGCATGGCGGAGAAATATGTGGTGCGCCTGGAAGTCAAAAGCAAAAAGAAAGTCAAGGATCTGGAGGTTGCCGACCGCGTTACGATCCAGTTGATGCTGACGGATCGGACCATCCGCAACCGCAAGCAGATCGTGAAGGCCAGCGAGAAGAGCGGGCTGTATCTGGCGATGGATCTCGCCGACGTATGGCTGACGCGCGCGCTCTCCGAATGACACGGCGGGGTGACCCGCAGGCAGGCCGCGCCGTTCAGAGTGATAAAATTTTCAGGCTGTGCTTGGCGCGAGAGTAAAAGACAACTCCCGCGCCTTTTATTTGTCGGGAGTTTCCAGATCCTCTCCCGCCAGGACGGACTTATTTTTTTCGCCGCGCTGAACGGCGGGGCTTGACCGCGCGGGCACCGCGCCCGCAGGGAGGTGAAAACGGCTTTGCAGATAACGGTGATCGGATGCGGACGGTGGGGCTCTTTTCTGGCGTGGTACCTGGACGGGCTGGGCCACACGGTGACGCTTTACGGCCGAAAGGGCTCCGCCAGGCTGGAGCAGCTGAAAAACACGCGCTCCAACGGGATGGTGACGCTGAGCGGGAAGGTCGGCTTCACGACCAGCCTGACGGCGGCGGCCGCCATGGGGGAGATCCTCGTGATCTCGATCGGCGCGCAGAGCTTCCGCGCCCTGATGCGGGAACTGTCGCGCGAAAAGCTGGACGGAAAATCCGTGGTGCTCTGCATGAAAGGGCTGGAGGCGGCGACCGGAAAGCGGCTGACCGAGATCTTCGAGGAATACGCGCCGGGCATCCCCGTGGCGATCTGGGTCGGCCCAGGCCACGTGCAGGACTTTATCAGGGGAATCCCGAACTGCATGGTGATCGACAGCAAGAGCATGGAAGTGAAGAAGCGCCTGGTGGGCGCGTTTTCGAGCGGGCTGATCCGCTTCTATTACGGGGACGACCTTTTAGGCAACGAGATCGGCGCGGCCTCGAAAAACGTCGTCGGCATCGCCGCCGGCATGCTGGACGGCCTCGACAAAACGGCGCTCAAGGGCGCGCTGATGTCGCGCGGCACGCGCGAGATCGCCCGGCTGATCAAGGCGATGGGCGGCAACGAGATCACGGCGTACGGCCTTGCGCACCTCGGCGATTACGAGGCCACGGTGTTCTCCCCTTACAGCCGCAACCGGAAATTCGGCGAGCTGTTCGTCCGCGGGGAACCCTACGGCGAACTCGCCGAAGGCGTCGCCACGACCGGCGCCCTGCTGAAGCTCGGCGAAAAGTACGGCGTGGACCTGCCCATCTCGAAGGCCGTGGATTCCGTCGTCCGGGGCGGCCGGGACCCGAATCAGGTCCTGTCGGACCTGTTCCTGCGCAGCATCAAGATGGAATTTTGAAGGAGTCGAAATCATGAGCGAAGAAAATTGCAACCAAAACTGCTCCGCGTGCGGGGAAAACTGCCCGTCGCGCAGGGCGCCGGCGAGCTTTCTGGAAAAGCCGAACGCGCACAGCCGCATCGGCAGGGTCATCGGCGTCGTGAGCGGAAAGGGCGGCGTCGGGAAAAGCCTTGTGACCTCCCTGCTGGCCGTACTGATGCAGCGCCGTGGATTTTCGGCCGGCGTTCTGGACGCCGACATCACGGGCCCCTCCATACCCCGCATCTTCGGCGTCCACGACAAGGTGACGGGCAACGGCGACGGGATCCTGCCGGCGAAGACCAGGACCGGCATCCAGATCATCTCCGCCAACCTGCTGCTCGAGGACGAGACCGCCCCCGTCATCTGGCGCGGGCCGATGATCGCCAACATGGTGAAGCAGTTCTGGACGGACGTGATCTGGAGCGACGTGGACTTTCTGTTCGTGGACATGCCGCCGGGCACCGGCGACGTGCCCTTGACGGTCTTCCAGTCCCTGCCGGTGGACGGCATCCTCGTGGTCACTTCGCCCCAGGAGCTTGTCTCCATGATCGTCGAAAAAGCGGTCAACATGGCGAAGATGATGAAGATTCCGGTCCTCGGGGTCGTCGAAAACATGAGTTACGTGAAATGCCCCGACTGCGGAAAAGAGATCCGCCCGTTCGGGGACAGCCACGCGGAGGAGACCGCTTCCAAATTCGGCCTGCAAGTCCTCGCGCGCATCCCGCTCGACCCGGATGTCGCGGCCCGATGCGACGACGGGTCCGCCGAAGAGATCGCGGCCCCTTGGCTCGAAAAAGCCGCGGATACGGTCGCCGCTTTGAAAAAATCCGGGGACGAGTGAAGAATCGCTCCCTTAAAAAGTCGGGGCCCGCGTGTATTCGGAAATCAGGACCCGCATTGCCGCTCGACCCTGCGGACCAATTCCGCCGCTTTCGCCGGGTATCTCGGATAGAGGCCGACGACTTTCAGCGGCCGCGGAAAAAAGCCCAGACCTGTCAATCGGCGGCTGAAAGCAAACGCGCCGATCTCGCTGGAACAGGACGGGCAGAATTTTCTTTTCAGCCATCCCCCGCCCTGCACCTGCAGGGTCCTCGTCGCGATCACCGGGGCGACGCTTTCGATATAATGGAACAGCTCATGCGCGATAAGGACGGATTCCGCATCGAATGCTCCGAGCCATCGGGTCCGGTCTATCTTCCGAAGGGCCTCTTCCAGTTCGCGGAGCATCGGCCCGGAAATGAAAATCATGTTGTTTGCAAACTGCGCCAGATAGATCAGGATGTCGTTTTCCCCCACGGCATAGTCCTTGCGTACGACCGGGACCCCGAACGCCCTGGCAATGAACGCGGGAGACTGCTCCGGGCAGGTGTCCAGGATCCGGCGCGCGGTCTGAAAGGGTCAGCTGTTGCGGTTCAAGGGACATGGATTTCGCGGCGATGCGGACCCGTGCCGTCGGGCCGCGTCGCAGGCGGGGCGCGGAAAATCCAGCATCCATACGGATCGCTGGATTTTCTTTTTTTCGGGGCATACTACCGCGGGGTGATGAAAATGACTTTCGACTCTGCCGAAATGCAGAAATATTACGATTCCCTGCCGTACAAAGTCAGACATTTTATCGACGAGTCCGGCAAAATCTCCACCATGGAAGAGTTGAGACAAATCGGGGAGCACTTCAGGCGGGAACTCCGTTCGGATTCCAAATACTGACCGTCCCCGCCATCGGGCAGAAAGCCGTCCGGCACCTTTTACGCCGGGCGGCTTTTCGCCCGATCTGTATTCCTCATCTTTACAGGCAAAGGGAAAAGTCCTATAATAAAAACGGCGGAAAAAATGAAGAAGGTGACGGAAAATGGCACAATATCTCAATAAAATCAAAGTACCAAGCGAGGGAATGGCCCGGCACATCATCGGATTCGGGCAGGGCGACCCGGGCTACGACGTTCTGGAGACGACCACCAAAGACCGCGAACGCTGCGTCAGCTATTACTACATAAAAAGCGGTGCGAAACACAGCGTATCCATTACGAAGCGCCTTGGAAAATACTACGTGGAACACGACACATACAGCGCGCAGGATTCCTTCATCACCTCTCAGAAAAAAAGCTGCACGCTGAAAAACGTGTCGAGGGATTTCCTGATGGAAACCGTGAAAGCGTATCGGGCGTACCGGATCTTATACAACGAATACAAAAGTTTCCGCGACGATATTCTGGACGCGTTGAACGGCCTGGAATGCGTGTATCTGGGCAACATGTCGAAAAGCCGGGAGCGCCTGAAGGACCTTCTGGAACGCTCGGGCTTTCACGTGGAATCCGTCGATTTCGATATGATCAAGACCAGAGAAGGGGTCTGCATGTCGCTGGAAGGTCTGTGCTTCAACCAGGACGAGATCATCCCGTAAAGACGGAGCGCACGGCGCCCGGGAGCGGATGCCGCCGGCCCGCCGCAGGGAACAGGAGGCCCCCGGCGAAACAGCCGGGGGCCTTTTCCTCCTTCCGCCGGCGGGGACCGGCCCGAATTGTGCACGGCGGACCGCCCGTCCCCCACATGTTGAAAAATCGGTTGAAAGTGTTAAAAGCATCCAGAAATTGACGGATTGTATAACCGGTCAGCCGCGCCTGCGCTGAGAAAGCCCCTTCCACTTGGCGATCAGCCGGGTCTTCGGCTCCGTCCCGTGCGCGATCCTCCACAGAGAATCGCGGTGCAGCACAAAGAGCAGCGCCGTACCGGCCAGCATCACGCAGGAGGCCTCCGTCCCTTTGACCCGGAAGATCAGCAGCAGGTACAGCACGGGGGTGGTCAGGGCCCCGACGGCCGGATAGCCTGTCGCCAGCAGCGCGCCGAGGCCGGCGACATCCGCAAGAAGGCCCAGCGGCGGGGAAAACAGGAAAACATAGGTATCGGTGACGGCGACGCTCCTCCCGCCGCGGAACCGGTTCCAGAACGGGAACCCGTGACCCAGCGCCGTCCCCACGCCGGCATAGAGGACCGCCGTTCTGCCGAGCGACGGAAAGAAGACGTACCGGCAGAGCACGCACGGCACCGCCGTCTTCAGCACGTCGCCCAGAAGGGTGACGACCCCCCACTTCAGCCCGAAAGATTCGACCATATTGGCGAAGCCGGGATTCCTCGACCCGATCTCGCAGGCGCTTTTGCCCGTCTTCCGGCGCGATACCGCTTCGGCGGTCAGAAAGCATCCGGATAGATAGCCGACGACAACGCAGAGAAATCTCATTGTTACCTGAAGTCCTTTCAGAGCCGAACGGCATGCCCGTCGAATCCGGCCCGCGGCAAAAGAGGCGGGATCCAAAGACGGCAAAGAATTATATGATCGAAACTCCCGATGCATGCAGCCCTCCGGCGGCCCGCGCGGCCGCCCCGGACAAACACGGCCGCGGAAGCTAAAAGATGTCGCAGCAGACCGGCGTGAGGAACAGCCTCTCCGCCTCCCGCCGGTCCCCCGTCTGCGCCATGGCCCACATCAGCTTGGTCACGGCGGCCTCGGGCGTCATGTTGCCGGTTTCGACGACGCCTTCGGTCCGCTTGGCCTCGCTGCCCACGGCATAGACCCCCAGGTCGCTGCCCTCGTGCGGAACCTGCGTCGTGAAAACCATCAGCTTGCCGCAGGAGGTCCAGTCCCGCACCGCTTCCAGAAACGCGCCGCCGCCGTAAGACGGCACGCCCCCGACGCCGAAGCTCTCGATCAGCAGGGCGCGGTAGTGGAGCTTGAGATAGGTGAAAATGCCGGCGTCCATCCCGGGGATCAGGTGCAGGACGAACACGCTGTTCTCCATCTTGTCGTAGAAGCGCACCGGCGGAAGCTGCGGCACGGGAAGGAATGGAATCAGGCGCATGTCGCTGAACACCGCCGTCTCCGGATAGTCGATGCTGGCGAAGGCGTTGAAACTTTTGGTGCGCACCTTGCGGGCGCGGGTCCCCAGAATGACCTTGCCGTCGAACACGACATGGACCCCCCACGCAACGTCGCTGACGGCGTACCGGAACGCGCACAGCAGGTTCCGGCACGCGTCCGTGTCCCGGCTGTAAATGGATTGCTGCGAGCCGGTCAGCACCACCGGCTTCCCGCTGTTCTGGATCAGGTAGGAAAGCGCGGCAGCCGTATAGGCCATGGTGTCCGTGCCGTGGGTGATGACGAATCCGTCGTATGCCTCGTACCGGTCGCGGACCGTGGCGGCGATGCGCAGCCAGTGCGTCTGGCAGATGTCGGTGCTGTCCAGGTTGAAAAGCTGAACGGTGTCGATTTGGCAAAGGCTGTGGAGCTCCGGCACGAACGTGAGCAGCTCGGCCGAGGTGACGGCGGGGGAAAGGCCGTTTTCCGTGATTTGGAAAGCGATGGTCCCCCCGGTCGCGATGAGCAAAATCTTTTTCATGGTTTCCGTCCCTTCCAAGCGAAAAAAGCTCCTTCCGGTCCGCCGGCGATCCCGGCAGAAAAGCTCGCCGCCCGCGCCGCCTTTTTTCCCGTGAATTCCCGTAAAACCGACATCTTTTATTTTACTCTTCCGGCCCGGGAAAAACAACACATTTGAAAAGCCGCGGGAAGAACTCCGCAAAAACGGGAACGTCGCTGCTGAAAAACGGACGCGACTGTGGTACAATAACAAATAATGCGATTCGCGCGCGCAGGCGAAAACGCGGCCTCCCCCCGCCGAAAACGGGGGCGGCCGGCGCGGAAGGCGGAAAGGGATTCGAGAGCGAGGGCAATGAACAAGGTTTCCATTCTGATCATAGAAGACGACAGGGCGGTGCGGAACCTGATGACGACTACCATGCAGGCGAACGGCTATTCCTTTCACACCGCCGAAACGGGGGAGTCCGCCATTCTGCAGGCCGTATCCGCCCGGCCCGACGTGATGATCCTGGACCTGGGCCTTCCGGATATGGACGGCCTCGAGATCATCAAAAGAGTCCGCACATGGACCAACAACCCCATCATCGTGGTCAGCGCGAGGAGCGAGGACAAAGACAAAATAGACGCGCTCGACGCCGGCGCGGACGACTACCTGACAAAGCCGTTCAGCGTGGACGAACTGCTCGCCCGCATCCGCGTGGCGGTGCGGAAAATGAATTACGACAACAGCGCGGCCTCGAAAAATCCGGCGGTCTTTGAAAACGGCGGGCTGAAGATCGACTATTCCGCCGCGAGCGTCTTCGTCGACGGCAGCGAAGTGCACCTGACCCCGATGGAGTACCGGCTGCTGTGCCTGCTTGCCAAAAACGTGGGCAAAGTCCTGACCCACCATTATATCCTGCGCGAGATCTGGGGCAACGCGTCGGAGAGCGACACGCCCTCCCTGCGCGTCTTCATGGCCACACTGCGCAAAAAGATCGAAAAGGATACGGCGAACCCGGTCTATATCCAGACCCACATCGGCATCGGCTACCGGATGAACCGGGTGCAGTAAAACGCGCGCCCCGCCGGCCGAAGCGCCTGACAGGGCCGCCCTTTTACAGAAAAAAGAAGAAAAGGAAGGGAACATCGGAAATGGGATATATTGCGCGGCGCGCGGAACGACTGACCCCCTATGCGGCGGGCGAACAGCCAAAGGACGGCGGATTCATCAAACTGAACACGAACGAAAACCCCTACCCGCCCTCGCCGGCCGTCTTCGCGGCCATCCGAGGGGCGATGAAAGATCTGCCGCTTTACCCGAATTCCGACGCGGAAAACCTGCGGGGCGCGATCGCGGAGCGCGAGGGCGTGGAGCCCGCCTGCGTCTACTGCGGCAACGGCAGCGACGAAGTGATCTCGTTCTGCTTTTACGCCTTTTTCGACGACCGGCTCCCCGTGCTCTTCCCGGACGCGACCTACAGCTTTTACCCGGTGTTCGCGGAGTTCTACGGGATTCCGGTGAAAGAGGTCCCCGTGGACGGGACGTTCCGCATCCGCGTGGAGGATTATTTTCAGCCGGCCGGCGGCGTGATCTTCCCAAACCCGAACGCGCCGACCGGGACGCTGCTGCAGCCGGAGGAGATCCGGCGGCTGCTGCGGCATCATACGGACTGCGTCGTCGCCGTGGACGAAGCCTACATCGCCTTCGGCGGGCAAAGCGTGGCCCCGCTGATCCGGGAATACCCGAACCTTCTGGTCATCCGCACCTTCAGCAAATCCCACGCGCTCGCCGGCATGCGGGTCGGCTACGCCATCGGCCGGCCGCCGCTGATCCGGGCGCTGACCAACGTGAAAAACTCGTTCAATTCCTACCCGGTCGACCGGATCGCCGCGGCCGCGGCCGAAGCCGCCGTGCGCGACACGGCTTACTACAACGAGATCGACGGAAAAATCGCCGCGACGCGCGGGCGTTTCAGCGACGCCCTCGAAAAGCTCGGCTTCCGCGTCCTGCCGTCAACGGCGAATTTCGTCTTCGCCTCCCACCCGGACGTTCCAGCCAAGGACCTGTTCCGGATGCTGCGGGAAAAGAAGGTGCTGGTGCGGCATTTCGACAAACCCCGCATCGACGACTTCCTGCGCATCACGATCGGGACGGACAAGGATATGGAGACGGTCGCCGGCATCCTCTCCGACCTTCTGCGGGCGCTCTGACGCGCGGGCCGTCCGGAAAGCCGGCACGCCGACCCCCGCGAAAAAGCCGCCCAGATTCGATCGTTGAATCTGGGCGGCTTTTCTCGTCAAACCAGGCCCCGGATCTCGCCGATGTTCCGCAGGCGGTTCCGCCGCACATACGCTTCGAGCCCGTCGATCACGTCCAGCGCGACGGACGGCTTCATGAAAGAAGCCGTCCCGATCTGCACCGCGGTCGCGCCCGCCAGCAGGAACTCGACCGCGTCCTGCCAGCAGCAGATGCCGCCCATCCCCATGACGGGGATGGAAACCGCGTGCGCGACCTGATGCACCATACGCAGGGCGATCGGCTTGATCGCCGGCCCCGAAAGCCCCGCGTAGACGTTCCGAAAGACGGGCCGGCGTTTTTCGATGTCGACGGCCATGGCGAGAAAGGTGTTGACCAGCGAGAGGCCGTCGGCGCCCTCCTCCTCGCACATGCGCGCGAGGGCGACGATGTCCTCCGCGTTCGGAGAGAGCTTGACGATCAGCTTCTGGGTGCAGACGGCGCGCACGCGGCGCACCACCTCGCGCGCCGTCTCCGTTTTGACGCCGAAATTCATGCCGCCTTCCTTCACGTTCGGGCAGGAGATGTTCAGTTCGATGAAGTCCAGCTTCTGCCCGTTCAGCAGCGCGGCGCCCTTGAGATAATCCTCCAGCGAATGGCCGCCGAGGGTGACGATGTTGACCACGCCGAGGCTGTTGAGCCAGTCGAGGTCGCGTTCGATGAAATGCGCGACGCCGGGATTTTCCAGCCCGATGCTGTTCATGACCCCGCTCGGCGTCTCCCAGATGCGGATTCCCTCGTTGCCGGGGCATGGGCGCAGCGTCAGCCCCTTCGTGGCGATGCCCCCCAGCCTTCGGACGTCGAAAAGCTCGGCGTATTCGCGGCCGAACCCGCAGGTCCCGGAGGCGAGGACAACCGGGTTTTTAAAATTCACGCCCGCAAAATCCACATGGAGGTCACTCATCGAAAAACACCTCCTGCGCGCGGAAAACCGGCCCGTCCCGGCAGACGCGGCGATTGCCGGAAGCCGTCCGGACCGTGCAGCCCATGCACGCGCCGACCCCGCAGGCCATGCGCTCTTCGAGCGAGACGTACACCCGCGCGGCCGGATTCTCGGCCCTGCATTTTCTCCACAGCGCCCGCATCATCGCCTCCGGGCCGCAGCAGAAAACAGCGTCGTAGTCCGCGGGGCGCACGCTGTCGGTGATGAATCCGCCGATCTTCACCGTCAGGGAGTCCCCGGCGGCCTCGAACGCCCGGCGGAGGACCTCTTCCCCGCTGAAACCAAGAAACAGGTCGGCCCGGTTGTCCGGGCCTTTTTTCAGCGTCCTGGCCGCAAGGTACAGCGGAGCCACGCCGGTGCCGCCGCCGACCAAAGCGATCTTCCCGCGCTCGGCGGGGTAGCCGTTCCCGCAGGGCCCCGTCAGAGCGATCTCGTCCCCTTCGCGCAGGGCGGCCAGCATCCGCGTCCCCAGCCCGACCGCCCGGCAGAGAAACGAGACGGTCTCGCCGTCCGCGTCGAACACGCTGATCGGGCGGGAGAGGACGGGGTAGCGGTCCCACGCGCGCACCATGTAGAACTGCCCCATGCGGGCGCGGCTTTCCTCCCGCACTTTCAGCAGGAAAAAGCCCTGTTTTAGTTTTTCATTTTTCAGTACGGTCGCCAAAAGTCCGCCCTCCTGTTTTTTCTTCGTCGCGGTAGACCAGCCGTCCCGCGCAGACGGTGTATTTTACTTTTCCGGTCAGGGTCTGTCCCAGAAAAGGGGAATTTGCCGATTTGGAAACGAACGGCCCGACCTTCCAGCTCTCCGCCGGGTCGAAGACGACGAGGTCCGCCGGGCCGCCCTCGGCGAGACAGCCCCCGTCCAGCCCGTACAGACGCGCCGGGTTCCAGGACATCTTTTCGATCAGTCGCAGCATCGTGAGCCGGCCCGTTCGGACCAGATTGGTCACGCCAAGCGCGAGGGAGGTCTCGAGGCCGATCATGCCGCTCGGCGCCTCGGGGAAAGGCAGCGCCTTTTCCGCCGCGGTGTGCGGCGCGTGGTCCGACGCGATCAGGTCGAGGGTGCCGTCCTGCAGGCCGCGGATGATCTCCGCCCGGTCGGCTTCGGTCCGCAGCGGCGGATTCACCTTCGCCAGCGCGCCGAACCGGGCCACGGCTTCCTCCGTCAGGGAGAAATGATGCGGCGTCGCCTCCGCCCAGACCTTCGCGCCCATCCGCTTCGCGAGGCGGATGATCTGTACGGAGGCCGCGGAACTGACGTGCTGGATGTCGACGGCCGCGCCCGTGTCGAGCGCAAGCATGCAGTCCCGCGCGACCAGCGACGATTCCGACACCGCCGGCGCGCCGGGGACGCCCAGCTTTTCCGAGATCTTCCCCCGGTTCACGCCGCTGCTGCCGACGAGGTCCGGGTCCTCCTCGTGCAGGCTGAGCGGCATTTTCAATTCGGCGCACTTTTGCATGGCGTGCAGCGCGAGCGCGCTGGAAACAAGCGGGCGGCCGTCGTCCGAAAAGCCGCACGCCCCGGCCGCGGCAAGGGCGCCCATATCCGTCAGTTCCCGCCCGCGCATCCCTTTGGAGACGCAGGCGACGGAACGCACGTGGATACGCTCGCGCGCCGCCTTTTTCAGCACGAGGGAGAGCGTCTCCGGGTTGTCCGCCGGCGGGTCGGTGTTCGCCATGCAGACCACCGTGGTAAAACCGCCCCGGGCGGCCGCGGCGGAGCCGGTCGAGACGTCCTCCCGGTCGGTCCGGCCGGGGTCGCGGAAATGAACGTGCACATCGATAAGGCCCGGCGCGACGATCTTTCCGGCGGCTTCCACGACGCTTTCATAGCCGCCGCTTTCGGGAAACCGGCCGATCCCCGCGATCTTCGCGCCGTCCAGCACCAGGTCCAGCACCTCGTCCGTCCCGCTTTTCGGGTCGACGACCCTTCCGCCTTTGAGCAGGATCATGTTTCCGCTCCCTTCCGATCTCGATAAAGTTCCCGCGCCGGGCGCGGACCCGGCATCGATCCTCCGGCGCCCTCATATACTTAAGAGCGAGAGGGGGATTGCCTATGTTCATCCATGTCGTCATGCCGGGAGATACGCTCTGGGGGATCGCGGAGGCCTACCATGTCCCGCCGGCGGATGTCGAAGCGGTCAACGAACTGCCGGACCCCGACCGGCTCGTCGTCGGCCAAGCGCTGATCATCCCCAGCGAAGACGTGTTCTACCCGGTGAAGGCCGGGGATACCCTCTGGGGGATCGCCCGGGCCTACGGCACGACGGTGCAGGAGATCCTGCGGAACAACCGGATCCCGGACCCGGACCGGATCGAGCCGGGCCTGGTGCTGTACCTGCCCGCGGTGCGGCACACCGTCCGGCAGGGGGAAACGCTGTGGGAAATCTCCCGGCGGTACGGCGTCTCGCTGCAGTCGCTCATCACCGTCAACAGGGTCCGGGATCCCGACCGCATCCAGCCCGGAACCGTGCTGTCGATCCCGCGCAGAGAGCGGCCCCCGATCAGCGTGAACGGCTACCTCTACTTTTTCGGGGAAGACGCCGTCCCGATCGTCCGGGAAGACGGGAGGTATCTGACCTATCTCAGCCCGTTCGCGTATCTCATCAAAGAGGACGGCACCCTGCAGACGATCGACGACGGACCCGCCGTGCAGACTGCCCGGGAACAGAACGTGATCCCCATGATGGCCGTGACCAATTTCACGTCGACTTCGCGCGGGGAGAACCTCGCTTCGACGGTGCTGAACGATCCGCAGATCATCGACCGGCTGCTGACCGAGATCGTCCGGGTGATGAAGGAAAAGGGCTACCGGGGGCTGAACATCGACCTCGAAAACGTGCTGCCCGCCGACCGGGAGGCCTACAACCGCTTTCTCGAGCAAGCGGTGGAGCGGCTGCATGCGGAGGGCTTTTTCGTCTCTACGGCGCTCGCGCCGAAGACCAGCGGCGAGCAGAGCGGGCTGCTCTACGAGGCGCACGACTACGCCGCACACGGCAGGATCGTCGATTTCGTCATCCTGATGACCTACGAATGGGGCTACCGGAAAGGCCCGCCCCAGGCGATCTCTCCCCTTGACCAGATCCGGAAGGTCCTCGACTACGCGGTTTCCGTCATCCCGAGGGAGAAGATCTTCTTCGGCTTCCAGATCTACGCGCGGGACTGGGTCCTGCCGCATGTCGAAGGGCAGGAGGCCGAGACCATCAGCACCCAGGAGGCGGTCGCGAGGGCCGTGAACCACGGCGCGGAGATCCAATACGATTCCGTCGCCCAGGCCCCTTATTTCCGCTACACGGACGACCGGGGCCAACGGCACGAGGTGTGGTTTGAAGACGCGCGCAGCGCGCAGGCCAAATTCGACACGGTGAAAGAGTACGGCCTGCGGGGCATCAGCTACTGGGTGCTGGGGTATCCGTTCCCGCAGAACTGGGTCCTGCTCGAGGACAATTTCACGGTCAGAAAGCAGGATTCCGCAAGTCCGTGACTTTCAGCGTTTCCCCTGGCCGGCGACGCGGTCGATCTTCGCCCGGACGGCTTCCGGGTCCCCGAGATAGTATTTCCTGACCGCTTTCCCGTGCTCGTCGAACTCGTAGACGAGGGGAACGCCGGTCGGGATGTTGACCTCCACGATCTCTTTTTCGGAGAGACGGTCGAAGGTCTTGACCAGCGCGCGGATGGAGTTGCCGTGGGCGGCGATGAGCACCCGCCTGCCCGCTTCCATGTCTTTCCGGATGGAATCTTCAAAATAGGGGACAACCCTTTCGATCGTGTCCTTCAGGCTCTCGCAGCGGGGAAGCTCGCGCGGGTCGACCCCCCGGTACTGCTCGAGGAGCGCCGGGTTCCGTTCATCCCCGTCCGGCAGGGCCGGCGGCCGCACGTCGAAGGACCTGCGCCAGATTTTCACCTGATCCTCACCGTATTTTCCCGCGGTCTCCGATTTGTTCAGCCCCTGCAGCGCCCCGTAATGCCGTTCGTTCAGCCTCCAGCTTTTGACGGCGGGCAGCCATTCCCGGTCCATGCTCTGCAGCGCGAAATTCAGGGTATGAATGGCCCGTTTCAGGTAAGAGGTGTAGCAGACGTCGAAATCGAATCCGTTTTGCTTCAGCAGAAGGCCGGCGCTCACGGCCTCTTCCCTCCCCTGGTCGGTCAGGTCCACGTCCGTCCAGCCGGTGAACAGGTTTTTCCTATTCCATTCGCTCTCGCCGTGCCGCAGCAAAACAAGTTTCACAATTTCAACTCCCTGCGCCGGATTCCTCACGGAAGGGAACGTTTGCCCCTCCGGGTGGATTTCCCGCCGTGCGAATCCGGTCTTTCTTTCCCATGATTATAATACTTTGCGGGGCGAAGCACAAGACGTCCGGCGCGCGACGCGACTTTCTCCATCCCCCCTGCCGCGGCGGGCGCCCGCGAGGGCGGGGCCGCCGGTTCCGGGCTCCCTGCGCGCGGCGCGGAACGCCTTGGGCTGTGCGTCCCGTTTACAGAAGGGGAGCGGATGTTGTATAATTGTCCCAAACCATTCGATGAAGGAGACGCGCGAAGATGAAATTTTCCGAGATGCAGTACCGGCGCCCGGATCTGGACGGGCTGCGCCGAGATTACCTCCGCATCGCCGACCGGTTTGAAAAAAGCCGGTCGGCGGAAGAGCAATACCGGCTGATTCTGGAGCACGAGAAGCTCTCCGGCAATTTTCAGACCATGGCGACCCTCGCCTATATCCGCCACAGCATCGACACGGCCGATGCGTTTTACGGGGCGGAAATGGATTTCTTCGACCGGAACACCCCGCTGGCCGAGGACGGCAAGCTGCAATTTTACCGGACGGCGGAACGGTCCCGGTTCAAAGACGATCTTGAGCCGTACACGGGCGGGCTGTTTTTTACCAACATCGGCCTCATGCTGAAATCCTTCTCCCCGACCGTGATCGACCTGCAGAAACGGGAAAACACGCTCGTCACGGAATATGAGAAGCTGCTCGCCTCCGCAAAGATCAACTTCGACGGCAAGACGCTGAACCTCTCCGGCATTCAGAAATACGCCATCTCTCCCGACCGGAGCGTCCGCAGGGACGCCTGGGGGAAGACGGCGGAGTTCTTTCTCGATCATTCGGCCCGGCTGGACGAGCTGTTCGACGAGCTGGTGAAAAACCGGACGGAACAGGCCAGGCGGCTCGGCTACGTCAATTACGTCCAGCTCGGGTACAACCGGCTGGGGCGCAACTGCTACGGCCCGGAGGAAGTTAAAAACTACCGGAAACAGATCGTGCGGGACCTCGTGCCGGTGATCGCGGAGATCAAGGAGCGGCAGGCCGCGCGCCTCGGGCTGACCGGCCTGAAATTCTACGACGACGGCTGCCTGTTCCCGGACGGAAACCCCGCGCCGAAAGGCGGACGGGCGGAACTGGTCGCCCAGGCGGGGAAGATGTACCACGAGATGAGCCCGCTGACCGGGGAATTCTTCGACTTCATGACGGAGAACGAGCTTTTCGACCTCGACGGCAAAAAGGGCAAGGAGACGGGGGGCTACTGCACCGACCTGCCCGACTACCGGTCCCCGTTTATCTTCGCGAATTTCAACGGGACCGCCGGCGACGTGGAGGTGCTGACCCACGAAGCCGGCCACGCTTTCGCGAGCTACCTGGCGCGGAACAGGAAGATCCGGGAGACAGCCTGCCCGACGATGGACGGCGCGGAGACGCACTCCATGTCGATGGAGCTTTTCTCCCGCCCGTGGGACCGGCTGTTCTTTGAGGAGCAGACGGAAAAATTCCACCGGTACCAACTGGAAGCCGCGCTCGACTTCATCCCCTACGGGTGCCTGGTGGACGACTTCCAGACCACGATCTACGAAAACCCCGGCATGACCCCCGAGGAGCGCAAACGGACCTGGCTGAAGCTGGAGGGCGTGTACCGCCCGTGGATCGACTTCGGCGATCTGCCGTTCTTCCGCGAAGGCGGAGGATACCAGCGGCAGCACCACATCTACTCCTTCCCGCTCTATTATATCGACTACTGTCTCGCACAGACGACGGCTCTGGAGTTCTGGTCCGCCTCCGAAAAGGACTGGCCGGACGCGTTCCGACGCTACCTCGCCTTCGTGAAGGCCGGCGGGACAAGGACCTACGTCGATCTGGTGAAGCTCGCCGGGCTGGAACTGCCGTTCCGCGACGGCTGCATCCGAAAACTGAGCGGAGAGATCCGCGCCTACCTCGACCGGCCGGAGTAAGATCCGCGGGCGGCGGATCGCGGCGAGCGGCCCTCTTCAGAGCCGCGGAAGGAGGTCCATGCCGAAATTTTTTCCGTCTACCGCAGGCTGTCCCGGGGCGATGGGCGCTGGGCGTGCTCTCCATGGCCGTCGTCCACCGCGCGGGCCGCTACGGCCGCGGGCCGGAAAGCTGAAAATCCCGCGTGGCGACGAAGTCGGCGCCGGAGCCGCAGACGTTCCGGACCACGACCTGCCCGGCGGAGACGGGGGCCGCAAGGCGCACCCCGTCGAGCGCCCGGACGGCGTCGAAAACCAGCTTTTTCGGGATCGGCGCGCTGGTCTTGACCGGGCAGCGGGGATGCAGCGCCCCCGCGATGCGGACCGTGGAGGTGACGACGCGGACGGGATGAGTCAGCTCGGCCCGGCCGTACTCCGCGCCGCGCGGGCAGGAATTGCCCTTGACGGCAAAGCCGCGCGCCTCATCCACGCGCAGGCGGCACCCTTTCGGGCAGACGATGCAGATCAGTTCGGTCATTCGGAACCCTCCTCGACGGATACGGTGAGACTGCCGGAACCGCATGCTTCGAGCAGCGCGCCGGGCAGCGCGATACGCTCCATCTCGCCGGGCGCAAGGCGGTCCCGCCTGAACTTCGCGAGGACGGCGTCCCCGCGGCGGACGGCGACCGTGCTCTTCCCGCAGACGCGGCTGGCCCGGAAGAAAACGTCCACGCTCTTTTTCGCGCCGGGCCGGCGGATCTTCTGCGGGACGGTGTAGGCGACGCCGTCGCCGTTCTTCAACTCCAGCGCCCCGCCTTCCGGTTTCTCCCCGCGCGCAAGATACGCCGCGGCGGCGGCGCCCGCGCGCCGGCTTTCCGCCGTCACGAAATCGACCAGGTCGTGAACATGCACCACGTTCCCGCAGGCGAAAATGCCGGGGACGCTTGTCTCCATGTTCTCATCCACCACGGGCCCGCTCGTCCGACGGTCGATCTCGATGCCCGCCTTCCGGCTCAGTTCGTTTTCGGGGATCAGCCCGACGGAAAGCAGCACGGTGTCGCAGTCGAAGACCCGCTCGGTGCCGGGGATCGGCCTCCGCTCCGCATCCACCCGCGCGACGGTCGCCTGCTCCACGCGCGCGCGCCCTTTGATGTCGACGATCGTGTGGGAAAGGTAGAGCGGGATGCCGAAGTCCTGCAGACACTGGACGATGTTGCGGGCGAGCCCGCCGGAATAGGGCATCACCTCCACGCAGGCGAGGACCTTCGCCCCTTCCAGCGTCATCCGGCGCGCCATGATCAGGCCGATGTCTCCGGAGCCGAGGATCAGGATCCGGCTGCCGACTTTGTGTCCCTCGATATTGACATAACGCTGCGCGGCGCCGGCGGTGAAGATCCCGGCCGGGCGGCTGCCCGGGATGGAGATGGCGCCGCGGGCCCTCTCCCGGCAGCCCATGGCCAGGATCACCGCCTTTGCCCGAAGCACCCGGTACCCTTTCGCCGCGCTGACCAGATGCACTTCCTTTTTCTCCGTGATGTCGAGCACCATGGTGTCGAGCTCGACCCGGACGCCGGTGTCGTTCAGCATCCGGATAAACCGCCCCGCGTATTCCGGGCCGGTCAGCTCCTCCCCGAAATAATGGAGGCCGAATCCGCTGTGGATGCACTGGTTGAGGATGCCGCCGAGCTCTTTGTCGCGCTCCACGATGACGATGTCTTTCGCCCCGCCCTCCCACGCGCTGCAGGCCGCGGCCAACCCGGCGGGGCCGCCGCCGATCACGATCAGGTCAAGCATCCGCGTCCCCTCCCCTCCTGGTTTCTCCGAGCAGGATCCAACTGCCGTCGTCGTCCTGCAGAACCTCTTCGGGGGCCACCCGATATTCGCGCGCCATGATCTCGAGGACGCGGGGGCCGCAGAACCCGCCCTGGCAGCGGCCCATGCCGCTTCCCGCGCGGCGCTTGACCCCGTCGAGGGAACGGGGAGGGATCGGGCTGTGCAGCGCGTCGAGAATCTCGCCCTCCGTGACGGTCTCGCACCGGCAGACGACCCGGCCGTAAGCGGGGTTTTCCCGGATGAGCCGGTTTTTTCCCTCCGCGTCCAGCTCCCGGAACCGCACCTTTTTCCGCCCGCCGCTCCAGTGGGCTTTCTCTTCCGTCTGCAGCCCTTCGCCCCGCAGCAGTTCCACGGCGTATTCCGCGATGGCGGGCGCCGCGGAAAGCCCCGGCGACCGGATGCCGGCCAAGTCCAGAAATCCGGGGGCGGCGAACCGGATCACGAAATCGTCCCGGTCGCAGACGGCCCGCAGGCCCGCAAAATTGCGGATGTTGTCGCGGAAGGAGATCGAGGGCACCGAGCGGAGCGCCGTCCGGCGCACGAAATCGAGCCCCTCCGCGGTATTGGAGACATCGAGGCGGTCCTCCACCGGCTGCGCGTTCGGCCCGACGATCAGGTTGCCCTGCACCGTCGGGGAAACCAGCACGCCCTTGCCGTTCCGGGTCGGGCATTGAAAAATCACGTGCGAAACCCTCGCGCCCTCCGATTTGTCGAGAAGGTAGTATTCCCCGCGCACGGGGCGGATGGAAAAATCCGGCGGCGCGACCATGTTGTGGACCCGGTCGCTGAAGACGCCGGCGGCATTGACGACGAACTTCGCCTCCACGCCGCCGCGCGCCGTCGCAAGCCGCCAGCCTTCTTCGATCCGGCCGATGGAGCGCACCTGCGCGGACCGCAGCAGCCGGACGCCGTTCTGGACGGCGGTTTCCGCCAGGGCGATCCCGTACTCCCACGGGCTGACGACCGCGGCACCCGGCGCGTACAGCGCGCCGGCCACGCCGGGTGCGATGTGCGGCTCCAGGGTCCGCGCTTCGGAGGCGCTCAGCAGAGAGAGCCCTTTCACGCCGTTTTGGACGCCCTGCGCGTACAATTTGCGAAGCGGCGGAAGCTCCCTTTCGCCGAGCGCCAGCACCAGCGAGCCGATCCGCCGGTAGGGGATGTCCAGCCTCGCGCAGAGCTCCCGCGCCATCCCAGCGCCCCGGACGTTCAGCTTCGCCATCAGGGTGCCGGGAGCCGGGTCGTACCCCGCGTGGATGATGGCGCTGTTCGCCTTGGTCGCGGCGTCGCAGACGTCGTTGCGCCTTTCCAGCACCACGGTTTTCAGGCGGTACCGGCTCAATTCATATGCAGTCGCGGCTCCGACGATCCCGCAGCCCACGATCGCTACGTCGTACATGGTATTCCCCCTTGAACCGGCAGTCCCGCGCCCGGCCCGCCGGCGAAACTGCGGCGGCCCCGGCCTCCGGCGCGGCCATACTTCGATATTATACTCCAAACTCCGCCCGATGTCCAGGCGCGCGCCCGTCGTCCGCGCTGCATAAAATCGATTTCCCGCTTCATGGCCTTCCCCGCATCCGGGAAAATGGGATTTGTATAAATAATCCTAAAAATTTTGAATATATATCTTCAAATTTATTCAATATTTTCAATTCATCCGCAGAAATCAAAATTTCCACTGATTTACTGACCAATTAATTTGGGAATTACCTTGCAAGGCAGGCAAAAAGTTGCTATAATCAAAAGAAATTCAACAAGAGTGCTTTAAGAGTGCTTTTTCCTGCGATTCTGAACAAAGTGCAGGAAAAATCAGCCATAGATGCAAACTGAATAAGCGCGACGGAAAAGACATTAGGGATAGACCCGTGCCGTGTTGATGAATTTTTCGGAAGGATTTTCTAAAACTCCATCGACTTGACTTTGTAGGACATGCTCAAAAAAGGGCGTGTCCTACGTTTGGTATTGGTGTTACTTTTCCGCTTTACAAGGTAAAATCGGCATTCCGACGGAAACTGTCGAGAAGGCTTCGGTTCCCGTCGGAAAATTCCGTATGGGTTCCTTTCCGGTCCGGGACGGGGACCGGAAAGGAACCGGGGCAAAACAAAATCTGACAAATGAGAAACTGCTGGAAGAAACAACTGAAGGAGTGGATGGTGTGACAAGCTATGTGGTAAAGCGCGTCGGATATGCCTTGCTGACGATCTTTCTGATTTCGATCATCACTTTTTTCGTGATGAATCTGATCCCGGGCGGCCCGTTCCTGAGCGAGAAGAACATGGCTCCCAATATTGTGGCGGCCCTAAAGGCAAAATACGGTCTGGATAAGCCGCTCTGGCAACAATACCTGAATTACATGGGCAATTTCCTGCAGGGGGACCTCGGCGTCTCGCTGAAACAGCTCGGCCGTTCCGCGAACGACATCATCCTCTCCGAATTCCCCGTTTCGGCCAAGGTGGGCGGGCTCGCCATCCTGTTCGCCATGATTCTGGGCGTCTTCATGGGCTCCGTGGCGGCCCTGAACCACGGCAAGGCGGCCGACCACATCCTGATGGTGATTTCGACGATCGGCATCGCGGTGCCGAGCTTCGTCGTGGCCTCCGTGCTGATGGTGATCTTCGGCGTCAACCTGAAGATCCTTCCCACCATCGGGCTGAAGACGCCGGTCTCCTATATTCTGCCCGTCGCGTCTCTCGCCTTCTACCCGATGGCCTACATCACCCGCCTGATGCGCTCGAGCATGCTGGACGCGTTGAACCAGGACTACATACGGACGGCGACCGCGAAGGGCGTCAGCCGGTTTTCTCTGCTGTTCAAGCACGCCATGCGCAACGCGATCATCCCCGTGATCACCTACGTGGGGCCGCTGCTCGCCTATACCGTGACGGGCAGCTTCGTCGTGGAGACGATCTTCAACATCCCCGGGCTGGGGCGCGAATTCATCAAGTGCATCATGAGCCGCGATTATCCGCTCGTGATGAGCACGACGATCTTTCTTGCCATCATCCTGGTCTTGATGAACGTGGTCGTGGACATTCTTTACAAAGTGATCGACCCGCGGATCAAGCTGAAGTAGAAAGGCAGAAAAATAAAATATGAAAGAGCTCAAGATGAAAAAGAATCCGCTCTCCCTCCAGCTCGACACCTCCGATTTTCTGCCCGCCACTCCGGAAGAAAAGAAAGAGCTCATCGTCATGCGGGAAAGCACCACGTTCTGGAAGGACGCGTTCCGCCGATTCCGTGAGAACAAAATCGCCATGGCCGCCTTCGTCGTGATCATTCTGATCATGATCTGCGCGTTCGTGGTGCCGAACTTTTACCCGTACCGCTACGACCAGCAGATCCGCGGTAGCGAGGACCTGTTCCCCATGCAGTACTCCGATATGGAGCTGAAATCCATCGGCAAAGGGATCTCCGTGTTCCCGCACTTTTTCGGCACCGACGCCTTCGGGCGCGACATCGCCGCGAGGACCATGATCGGCGCGAGGATCTCGCTGCTGGTGGGCATCATCGCCACGGCGCTGGTGCTGGTGATCGGCAGCATCTACGGCGCCATCTCCGGCTACTTCGGCGGCAAGGTGGACATGATCATGATGCGCATCGTCGACATGATCTACTCGATCCCCGACATGCTGATCATCATCCTGCTGCAGGTCGCGCTGAAAGAGCCGCTGACGAACCTCTTCAACACCAACCCGGCGTTCGCGAACCTGCAGTCGCTCGGCGTGGGCCTCATCAGCATCTTCATCACGTTCAGCCTGCTGTACTGGGTCAACATGGCCCGCATCGTCCGCGGCGAGATCATGTCCCTGAAAGAGCAGGAATTCGTCATGTCCGCCAAGGCGCTGGGCGCGGCGGACCGGAGGATCATCCTGCGGCACCTGCTGCCGAACTGCATCGGCATCCTGGTCGTGACCGCGACGCTGCAGATCCCCTCCGCCATCTTCACGGAAGCGACGCTGAGCTTCCTCGGCATGGGCGTTTCGGTGCCGATGTCGAGCCTTGGGTCGTTGTGCAACGACGCGCTCGAGGGGATCTACTCCTACTCGTACCGTCTGATCGTGCCCGCCGTCGTCATCAGCCTCATCATCCTCTCCTTTAATCTGGTGGGAGACGGCCTGCGCGATGCCTTCGACCCGAAGATGAGAAATTAGGAGGGCGAAACATGAACGAGAATTGTCTGCTGGACATTGAGAACCTTCGGGTCTCTTTCTTTACCCCTGCCGGCGAAGTCAAGGCCGTCAACGGGATTTCCTATACATTGAACTACGGCGAAGTGCTCGGCATCGTGGGGGAATCCGGAAGCGGCAAGAGCGTTTCCGCCTACACGCTGATGGGGCTGATCGCCCACCCGGGCAAAATCGTGGGCGGAACCATCAACTTCAACGGCCACCGGATCGAGAAGATGAGCGAAAAGGAATTCCGCAAAATGCGCGGCAGCGAAGTCAGCATCATCTTCCAGGACCCGATGACCTCGCTCAATCCGGTCTACACCATCGGCAACCAGCTGACGGAGATGCTGCGCCTGCACACGAACATGAACCGGAAGCAGCGCCGCGCCAGGGCCGCGGAGCTGCTGGGCCTGGTGGGGATCAACGAGCCGGAGCGGCGCCTCAAGCAGTACCCGCACGAATTTTCCGGCGGCATGCGGCAGAGGGTCATGATCGCGATGGGCCTCGCCTGCCAGCCGAAGCTGCTGATCGCCGACGAGCCGACCACGGCGCTGGACGTAACGATCCAGGCGCAGATCATGGAGCTGATGGTGGACCTGAAAAAGAAGATCAACATGTCGATCATCCTGATCACCCACGACCTCGGCGTCGTCTCCGATGTATGCGACCGCATCGTGGTGATGTACGCCGGCAAGATCGTCGAAACGGGCAGCACGGACGACATCTTCTACAACCCGAAGCACTGTTACACCAAGGGGCTGCTCCGCTCCATCCCCAAAATCAGCGAAAAAAGCCACGAGCGCCTGGTGCCCATCGAGGGCACGCCGGTCGATCTGCTGAACCCCCCCGCCGGCTGCCCGTTCGCTCCGCGCTGCGAGCAGTGCATGAAGATCTGCCTGCGGCGGATGCCGGAATTCACGGAGATCAGCCCCGGGCACAAAAGCGCCTGCTGGCTGCTGCAGAAAGAGGAATTCGAAAAAGCACGGGAGGGGGAAAAACAATGAGCGAAAAGCTTTTGGAAGTCCAGCACCTCCAGCAGTTTTTCCCCGTAAAGGGGAAACTTTTTCAGACGCAGTACGTCAAGGCCGTCGACGACGTCTCGTTTTATATCAACAAAGGGGAGACCTTCGGCCTCGTGGGCGAAAGCGGCTGCGGCAAAACCACCACGGGCCGCACCATCCTGCGCCTCTACGAGCCCACGGGAGGCAAAATCATCTACGGCGGCAAGGATGTCACCCACGTGGACTTCAAGCCCTACCGCAAAAAGATGCAGATCGTGTTCCAGGACCCGTACGCTTCGCTGGACCCCCGCATGACGGTCGGCGACATCGTCGGCGAGGCGATCGACATCCACCACCTCGCCTCCAACGCCAAGGAGCGGAACGACAAGATCCTCTCCCGCCAACCGATATCCGCACGAATTTTCCGGCGGGCAGCGCCAGAGGATCGGCATCGCGCGCGCCCTGGCCGTGGACCCCGAGTTCATCGTCTGCGACGAGCCGATCTCCGCGCTGGACGTCTCCATCCAGGCACAGGTCATCAATATGTTCGAGGACCTGCAGCAGCAGATGGGTCTGACCTATCTTTTCATCGCGCACGACCTCGCCATCGTCAAGCACATCAGCAGCCGCATCGGCGTCATGTATCTGGGCAAACTGGTGGAGACGGCGCCGAGCGATGCTTTGTATGCGAACCCGATCCACCCCTACACGCAGAGCCTGCTCTCCGCCATCCCGATTCCGGACCCGAAACAGAGCCGCAAACGGAAGCGGATCGTTCTGGAGGGCGACGTGCCGAGCCCGCTGAACCCGCCCTCCGGCTGCCGTTTCCGCACCCGCTGCCCCTACGCGAAGGAGATCTGCGCGGCCGAGGTGCCGGAGTTCAAGGAATACGAGCCGGGGCATTTCGCGGCCTGCCACCGAATCGGGGAATTTTAAGCCACATTTTAATTTGCCAAGCAAGTTAAAATAAATAATTTGAGATGGAGGGACTTCAAAATGAAAAAGTTCGTATCGCTGGCACTGGCGGTCGCATTGATGGCGACGGCCTTTACCGGCTGCGGCAAGGGATCGTCGCTCTCGGGAACGACTTCCGGCGCCGCTTCGACCGCCGCCTCGGGCGGCACGACCTCCGGCAAGGCCGGAGCCGGAAAGCATTGACCCGGCCCTGAACCAGGCGGTGGACGGGACCACGGACATCCAGCACATGTTCGAGGGCCTGACCAAGTACACGCCGAACGGCTACGTGAACGCGCAGGCCAAGAGCATCGACAAGAGCGCCGACGGCAAGACCTACACCATCAAGCTCCGCGACGGCCTCAAGTGGTCCGACGGCAAGGCGGTCACCGCGCAGGATTACGTCTACGCCTGGCAGCGCACGGTCGACCCGAAGACGGCTTCCCCGTACAACTATATCTTCGACCCGGTCGTCAACGCGACCGACATCTACAACGGCAAGAACAAGGACGTCACCTCCCTCGGCGTGAAGGCGCTGGACGACAAAACGCTGCAAGTGAAGCTGACGGCGCCCTGCCCCTATTTCAACCAGCTGCTCTCGTTCACCGCTTATTTCCCGGTGCGCAAGGATGTCGTGCAGGGCAACGACAAATGGACGCAGAGCCCCAAGACCTATATCTCCAACGGCCCGTACAAGCTGCAGGCGTGGAACCACAAGGAAAGCCTCGTTCTTGTGAAGAACCCGTACTACTATG
>DAINSB010000018.1:0-24885 GCA_036741535.1 Caproicibacter sp.
TATTGAGTATGTTTTTGAGGATGAGGCATATGTTCAATCAAAACAATCTGCGTAGGTGGTGTGATAGAGGACGTACTTTGTCGCCGCCGTCTCAATTGCCGCGATTTCGTCCGGGGAGTACATCCGGCAAAGATCGCCGTCTGCATGGTAGGGGAATTGTGTGGCGCCCGCCTTTATGGCGTTCTGCGCGGCGGTGATGTTGATCTGGTCCTTCTCCGTGAGCGAAAAATGCGCCGTGGTGCCCATGGGGAGCGTCACGTCCACGCCGGCATAGATGGTCTTTTCGCAGGCGTCCGAGATTTCGGCCAGCTTGTCGGTCCTCACCTGCGCCAAAACCTCCGCCTTGATCGAGGTGAGCCACGACGCCGGGTCTGCTGCGACGGCTGCCGCGATGTTGTCCCGCCCGCGCACCCGGGACCGGTATTCATCATACTCCCAGACCGTTGCCTGCTCTTTCAGCTCCGGGCCGGCCGGCTCCGTGGTCTGGGCGATGTTCTCCCGGACGACGACCTCGGCCTCCCCGGTCGGCAGAACCTCAACCGCATAGGCGGTAGGCTTGATTGTACTTTTTGCTTTCATCGCTAATTGCCTCCTTCAGTTTTTTGATGTTGAGATATGGCTTGACGTGCGCCATATAGAACGCCCGACAGTTCACGTGCTTTAACCAGCCGAGATAGCTCACGACCGCGGCTGCATCCTTCCTCCCGGGCTTCTCCTTCTTGGAGACCTTCTTGATGCGCCTCCGAAGCCGAAGCGAGATATTCTTCCGGAGGATCGTTTTGTCCCGGAAAAAGCGAAATCCTAAAAAATCAATGCCTCGCGCGTCGACGGGGAACACCTGCCAGTTGCCTTTCAGTTCGAGCCCAAGGTCCGCCAGAAATTTCGAGATGGCCTTCCTTGCTTTGTGTAGGCGGCGTTTGCTGCTGTCGAGAAGCACCATGTCGTCCATGTAGCGAACATAATGGGCGATTTTGAGTTCCTCCTTGATGTAGTGGTCGAGGCCCTGCAGGACGTAATTTGCGAGCCATTGGCTGGTATAGAACCCTATTGGAAGACCCGGCTCCGCGGCGAGGATTTTGTCGAACAGGGCGAGCGTCTTCGGGCATTTGATGATCTTCCGAAGTTCCAGCATGACGGCATCCCGCTTCACGCTGGGATAGAATTTGTGGATGTCGAGTTTCAGGCAGTATTTCGTATGCTTGTGGTCGCGCTCCATCCACTTTTCGATGTACCGCTTCCCGTAATGGGCCCCGCGGCCCGGGACGCTTCCGCAGCAGAACTGATACATCCCCCGCGTCAGGAAGGGCTGACAGACCAGAATGATAACCCAGTGGACGATCTGGTCCGGGTAAAACCTCGGGCAGGCGATGTCGCGTTCCTTCTTCGTGGCGCCGTCCTTGATCGTGAAGTGGCTGCACGGGGTGGGCTCGAAGGTCTCAGTGACGAGCAGGGTCCTGACCTTCTCCACATACTCGTCGATGTTCGCTAACACTTTCCTGACGGTTCTCCGCCCCCTTTTCCTTTTGGAAGCCATGATTATCGCTTGTCGGATGATGTCGCGGTCGCACATTTGCTCATAGAGATGCACCGCTCTTTTCATCGCGCTCATCTTCTTTCTATCGTCTCAGGGGCTTTCGCCTTCCGCTACTAACCCCTGCCGTAGCGACATATTTTTGCCAAGAGGCAAGGCCGAGGCCGCTCGTGGCGGCGAGATGGTGTGCAAAGAATAAAAGCCATAGAAAGACGCGCGCGGCGGTTCCAGTTCGAATTCGACGGGGCGTTGTTGCAGTTCAAGTAGAAGGGCCCATCGTTCGACCCATCGTTGAGGTTGCCGCCGACCATCGCCGCGCAAATGGCACACCAAATCCCTGAATTATAGCCTCTGGGGGCTGACCGCCCCCAGTCCCCTGTTTTATCCGGTGATGTGAGAAAGACGCGCGCGGCGGAGCCAGACCGAAACCGACGGGGCGCCGTTGCAGGCCAAGGAGAAGGGCCCAACGTCCGACCCATCGTTGAGGTGGCCGCCGACCATCGCCGCGCTGACCGGATCACGCGGATACCAGAAGTAATCGCAGAAGCGCGTCGTCGAAGACCCCGTGTTTTCCGTTGCGAGGCGAATCCATGGGAAGCGCGGGTCGCTGCCGAGCTTGGAAATATAGCCGTCGATGCCGGGGATGGGATAATCCAACTTCACATAGTCGGCGGTGATCGCGCCATTGGAGTATTTGCTCGGGTCTGCGATATGATAGAGCGAGTAGGTATAGGCGCCTGCGTCACCGTCCCGCTTTGCGAGGATGTCGGACAGATAGCACCATACGTCGCCCCACGGGTCTTCCTTTCCCCTGTAAATGCAGGGGTGCAGGCCGTCGGTATTGGAGATCGGCGAGCCGCTGCTGGCGATCACGCTGTCGGTCGCTCCGTTCTTCCACGGCCGCGATCCCACATAGTCGCCGACTGCCGTGGTGATGGTGGCGCCGTCGAAGTAGATCGCGGAGGTGTTCGTGTCGTAGGTCTGGACGGAGGTGACGAGGCGGTTCTTCGCCTTTTCGTCGGCGGAAACATCCGTTGCCGAAATGCTGATCGCCTGCCCGACGATGAATTTGCTTGCATAGGCTTTGTCGACGACGATCCGGTTCGTGCCCGTTTCCGCGACGGTCGCCCTGGACGTGTTGGAATATGGCATGACGGAAGCGCCCGCCATGATGCTCTGGAGATTCCTGGTGGCGAACTCGACGACGGCGAGAATGGTGTCGACGTACTTTTCGGCGGTTGTCTCCAGGATGTAGCCGGCGCCCTTCGCGGCCGCGTTCGTCATAAGGCTGGTCAGGCTGCCGTAGTCGCTGAACACTCCCGAGATGCTGGTGGGGAGGTCATTGACCATCGCCAGGCGGTATTTCGGGGTGTAGCTGTACGACCGGAGGGTGCCGTCGGCCTTGATGCAGTGGGGGCTCGGGAAGAAGCCGTCATATTGGAACATCGAAATTTCCATTACGTCGTAGCTTCCGTCCACGCAGTCGCGGTAATAGAAAAGAGGGGTCTCAACGTAGACGTCGGCCCCGGTCGCAGTAAACCCGGGCTCTCCCTTGTATGCCGTGACCACGAACCCGCCGGCATCGGTGAAATGGCCGTTGCACTCGCGCCGGCCGGCCCAGGGCATGATCTTGTCAAAGTCATTTTGGGGAGCCGTTGCGTCGGTCCCCACGCCCGCCAGAAGGCCGATGGCGTCTCCCGTCCTCTCTCCCACCGGGTTGGTGGCGTTCAGCGGCCAGCGGACGCCGTACCGCTTCGGATAGGCGTTGCTCTCCAGCTTTGTGATGCGCCCGCCGAGGGAGCTGTTGACGGCCTGCAGCTCTGCCTTCGTTGCTGAGACAGAGCTGGGGTCGATGGAAATTGAGAGCGTGTCGGCGTTCAGAACGGCTATCTGCACGGAAAGCTCAAACTCTCCGGCGACGCCCTGGCTCGCCTGCACTTTGAGGGTATCGGGGTAATTGGCGACCGCGATCAAATGGTTCTGGTCGTCGAGGACACCGAGCTCGCGGATGGTCCAGCCGCCCACGTCGGGCGGGACCACCGACGTGATGGTGATGATGTTTCCGTCGACGGAATAGTCCGTGACGGCCCCCGACCACTTCTGCCCTTTGAGGGCAGTCATGTCAGGGGTAGGAGTGTACTGGGTGCCTCCGCCGTCGCCGACGGCAAAGGTGACAATATTCACCTTTGTGCCGGAAGCTGCCGCCGTGGCGATGGCACTTTTGCCGAAATTGGTCAATATCGTTTTGTATGCCATGTTTATGCCTCCTCGGTTGATGCGCACACGGTGGAGCGTATGCGGTTTTTGACGATTGCTGCGAAGATCGGCGCCCCTGCGGAGGAGGCGCTGCGTTCAAAATCTGCCTGCACGGAATGGATTATTTTAAGGTCGATGGCCGCCGCGGCTGTGGCGGCGCCGGAACTCTGGGCCGACGTCTGGAAATCCGCCGGAATGGTGTGCTTCGTGCGCTGGCGCACCAGCGCGGCGAGGCCCGCCTCTCCGGCGGATTCGACCTCGATCTGGATGATGCAGGTGACACAGGTGGGAAGAAGGTTCCCGACCATCTCCGCCACCTGATCGAGCGTGAATCCGGCCTCCGCCAGCTTCGACACGGGGAACCGCACGAATTTCACCTGGCAGGGAACGTCCGTGTCCTGGAGTTGAACGTCGGAAAGGTCGCAGCCGAGCATCTGGGCGATGGCGCTCTGTACGCTCGCCTGGTTTCCGGCGGACTGGTTCCGGCCGATTTTGTTCAGGATCAGGTAGCGGTATTGAACGTCGTTCTTTTGCCCGCGTTTCTGGCCGGCGCCGGAGCCGATCAGGTCCAGACTTTTCCCGGTCGCCTGCTCGATGCTCCTGGAGTTGTAAACGTCCTGGAGGTCCGCGTGGAACCCCTCCATGGTGGTGTGGTTGATTTCGAGCAGCTTGTAGTTGTTGCTGCTTTCGTCACGCCGGAAAACGCTCGGGAGGTGGAACGCCGGATTAGCTGTCAACATACTCTGCCACCTCCACGTCTATGCCGCCCACGACGGCCACCTGGGATGGCGAGCATGGGACGCTCTGCGCGTCATAGGTCGTTCCATCGGTCGAAATGAGGAGCTCCGATGTCTCGACGACGCCGGTGACGCTGTGGATATAGGAGTACATACGCGACAGGATCACATCGTCCCCGTTGGTGAGGCTGTTGAAATAGCTGGTGAGATTGCTGACGATCTGGTCGTGCCCGTCTGCCTCAAATTCCGAGCTCACCTTCACGGTGGCCTTAACGTAGATGGGCACGTTCGTGACCCTGCTGAATTTTACATCGTGGGAGAACCCGCCGGCATCCTGCACCTGAACGGTGACGCTGCCGGTCGTCCTGATCCCGATGGGCTTCTTGCGGAAGATCGCCGCGGCGACGTCGTTGTCCTGGTCCTCCGGGGCGAAAACGTAACACTCGAAGCTGTTCGGCGGCCTTCCGTCGGCGTCCACTACGTCCGTGTCGTTCTCAACGACGATGCAGCCTTTGACGTTCGACACGCGCATGATCTCGGCCTTTATGGCGTCGCTGGTCGCGCTGCCGGCGCCGGCGCTGGCGAGGTGGTATCGGCTGCGGAGGGTCGGGTCCGTCTCCTGGTCTTGGCCGGGCGTCACGATGCTGATGTGGCGAATGCTCTCGACCTCTGCGTCCGGGTTGATGATCTCGGAGATGGCCGGCGGCGCCACATTTCCGACCGTGCCGTAGTCGGAGCAGTAAACCTCGGCCGTCACTTTGCCGTCGGAGCCGATGGTGGCGTCCTGCTCCGTGTGGAATTCGATGCCGTCCGCCGTCCCCACAAGGAAGCCGGCCGGGATAATATACCCGACGGTGCCGGTGAATTCCACGGAGTGCACCGCATTGGTTGGTGGGTTCCGCGAAATGCTGACCGCCACGCACTGGCGATCCAGATCGACCCCGCGCGCCGTGTCTGGAAATCCGGCATAATATACGTTCTCCATGTCCTCGTAGGCTTCCGCGAGGTCATAGGCGTCGAGGCGGATGAATTTCCCGAGGGGGGTCTTTTCATCGGTGCTGATGTCGCTGCCGAATAGCTCCTGCGCGCGGGCGATCTTCTGCGCGAGGATGTCTGCATAGAGGGGGCGCTGGAACCCTTTTTCGGTTAATGCTGCCATGGTATCACCTCTAATAACTCTGCGCTCCGGTCACTGTCTGCCCGGAACTGTTTGTGGCCGAAAACGTGATTTTTAGCTTCCTGTTGCTGTCGAGCGTGTGCTCGAAGCTGTTGAGGAGGAAGGTCTCGTCGACCTGCTGGAGGCCGGAGAGAATTTCGTCCCGGATGGCGTTGAAATCCGGGTTTTTCACGAAAATGGTGCCGAAGTTGATCCCTTCCTCGGTATTCAGGAACCACTCGCCTTTGTTGGTGCCTTCAACCGTTTGAACGGTTTGGCGAAGAAGTTCGTTGCCGTCGATCATCTGGATTTCATTTCCGGAGATCACAATGTCGCCTTTTCCGTCAAGTAAAAAGCCTTTCATAGCACCCCCACCACCACGCTGTCCTTGATTTCGTGATGCCCGGCGGCCGGAACCGCAGAGCCTCCCCGCCTGGCGGCGGTGATGTCCCGCTCGCATGTGACGCAGAGGCAGATGTCGCCCGCTTGGATCGGAGACAAGGCAACGTGCTTGACATTGATGCCGCCGGCCGCCGCGCAGGCGGTTTCGGTGTATCCGAGCTTATATTGCGCGTTGTGCAGGACCGGAATATCCGTGAGGACCGATTGGCTGATCGGGTTTTTCCCGGCCGCCTGCTGCTTTGTCAAAGGCTGCACGGTCGCCGTTCCTGCTGCCTGGTTAAATGATACGATCCGGCCCAGAAACGCCGTGTGGAGACGCAGAAGGGCCTGCTCGACCATGACGTTTATTGTGCCGCCCGGGGTAATCACGCTCTATCCCTCCCTATTGAATGGCCGTGACCTCTGTGATGAAGTCCATGCCGTCGTAGCTGTGCTTTCCCTCCAGCACGTGGAATTTTCCCTTCGCGTCCTTGCTGTTGAGATTAATGATCGAGCCGACCATCATGTGGTGCTGGAGCAACATTTTGATCTTGTACCCTTTCCGGGTCTCGGTGTAGTTGTCTTCCTTGATTTCCTCCTCGTAGTATTCGGGGGCGTCAATGAGGCCGGTGTCTACGCTAAGATTGAAGGTGGGGCCATTGGAATCCCGCACATCCATCGCGTAAATCTGCCCCTGGAGGATGAAGGCGGAAATCCCGCACACCTTGGCGTATTTTTGGACGTTCTGCATCAGACCTCCGTCTACATTGGAGGCGTCCTTGTAGGTGTAATCCTTCCGCGGCCGGAACACCACGACGGGGAGGCCGACCTTTGAAAGGAGCGTCCGCAGGATGTAAGAGGCTTTCGTCCCCGCCTTGAAGGCGATGCTGGCGATGTCGCGCTCTTTTAGGCTCTTGTCGTCGAGGGCGGTAATGGTCGTTTTGAGGTCCACGCCGACGTGGGTGCTCCTGGGGGCGGCCGAAATCCTGCCGCTGAATATGGTGCCGGTGTCGCTGCCGTACCCCGCGGTGATGGTGATAGGCTGGTCATAGAACAGGTGGGCTCTGGTGGTGGGGCTTAGATTGTAGACCGTGATCTCCGCCTCGTTGGCCTCCGTGTTGTCGTCGAACGGGACGTCGAACTCCACGTCGAGCGTGGAGCCGTCGATTGTGACGCCGCCCGATTTGATGGTGATTTTGATGCCGAAAAGGCCGGCAGGTGGCGCTACGACGGCGTTGCTCATGGTCTGGGAAAGCATGTCGAAGGACTTGACGATCTTCGAGAGGCGGTCTTTTTGCTCCGAGGTGTCCGGCTGAGCGACCACCTTGCTGTCCTGGATATTAGCCACTGGAATCCGCCTCCTCCGTGCCTTCGTCGTCGATGGTGAGGAAGACCGTTTCCCCGAAATTGTCCCAGGTGACGGCGCTTTCCTGCCCGGATTCATCGAGGGGAACGATGTCAATCTCCGGGTACTGGTCGACCGTGAAAACGTCGCTGAAAAGTGGGACCCCGTAAATCAGCGGCTCCCCTGCGCAGATCATCTCGCCGTCCTTGTAGAGACCGACGGTGAATAGGTCGGCGGCCTTGTTGTAGTCCACGCGGAGGGTGAAAAGGTCGCTCCCGAGCAGGATGTCGAACTGATACGGGATCAGGTCCTTGTTGATTTCGATGATGTCTCTCATGGGGTCACTTCCTGTTCCCGACCCAGAGCTGCCGGCCGATCTGGAGGGTTCGGAAGTCTCCGTATCGGCTGAACGCTTTCGGGTTGTTCTTCATCACGTCGTTGCATGAGAATCCGTATTGCCTGTATGGCGCGTTTTTGGCTGCCACGAGGGCCCACACGGTATCCCCGCTCTTGACGGTGTGATAGACCTTCGTGGTGGTGCTTTGCGCCTTTTTCTGCTGGGGACCCGCCAGGGCGCGCGGGGCGATGGTCTTCACGGGCGTGTAGGCGCTCGCCGCGATCCTGACCTCCTCCAGCGTGGCGTCAAAAGAGAAGCCACCCCATATCGTGTTGGGGTGGCTCGTGTTGAACGCGGTGAGCTGCATTTTTGAATAACCGTACCGGCCCTGGTATGGGACGATGGTGCCGGCCGCCATCATGTTGGTGAGCTTCTGGAGTTTCTGCAGGGCGTCGGACCCGACGATCTCGCCCTTGATTTTGAGGACGGTCCCCTGGCGCCGCACGTTGTCGGTGAGGTCCACGCCGGATTCGACCGGGTGGCTTGTTTTGTCGACTGCGCGGTCCACGTCCTCGTCGGTGACGAAAACGTAAATCCCATTGAGTAAAGCCATCGGTCAAACCTCCTGTTCCTCTGGATATTTCCGGTTGATGCCCTCGAAGGAATCCTGCATGCCGTCTTTGACCCACTTCCGCACTTTCTTCTCCATTTCGCGGTCGCTCGCACTCTGGCCGGCAATCGTAAGGTTGAACTGCGGGGCGTAGGTGCTGTACTCGGTCCTGCTGTTGCGGTAATTGGCGACGGTGCTCTCGGGGGTGTAGCCGGTATCTTCGGACCCTGTGCCGTACCGGATGGTGCTGCCGACGTCGAAGGCGGCGGACTGCACCGTCGGGATACTCTGGCGCAGTCCGATGGCGGCGCCCTGGCCGACAAATGCGCCGGTCTGGATCATTACCCGGGAAGGGGAATGGACCTGGAGGGCGCCGTTGATGGTGGTTTTGATGCTGTTGGCGACGCGCTGGGCCTCCGCGATAACGGCACCCGATCCGCTTTTTAGGCCGGAGGCAAGACCGGACATGATCTGGACCCCGGTGTTGGTCAAATTCACGGCCCCGAAAACCTTCTTGATGCTGTCCGCAGTCTTCTGGGCGTCCTGGGTGGCTGTTGCCGACTGTGAGTTCATGCCGGCGGTCAGGCTTGTGACGGCCTGCGCGCCGGACTGCTGCGTTCCTGTGGTGACCGTGCCGAGGCCGGCCTTCGCGCTGGTTGCCACGCCGGCGGCGGCCGTCTTGACCGTCGCGGCGCCGGCATTGAGGCCGTTGGTGAGATTCTGGGTGCTGGTGAGACCCGAGCTATACATGGATGCCGCGTTGAGATTCACGCTGCTCTGGGCTGCTGTGCCGAGGCCGGTGGCGGCCGTTGTAATGGAGGACTGGCCTGCCTGGATGCCAGAAGCGAAGCTCTGGGCGCCAGAGAGGCCGGTGTTATAGGTCTGGGTGGTGTTCAGGGTGAGGCTGTTGGCCGCCGTTGTTCCGAGAGTGCTTGCGGTGCCTGCGATTGCCGGCTGCTCCGCCAACATGCCGGAGTTGAACCCTTTGGCCGCCTCCTGACCGCTTGAGTTGCCTTTGCCGAATAGTGATTTGATGCCGTTAAAAAGGCCGGTCCCGATCCCCTTCACGATCTGCCAGCCGACGTCGATCCAGTTGGTGTTAAGAATGACCCCGACGATGGCCTGGACGAGCTGCGGGATCGCTGCTATGAGCTGCGGGATCGCCGAAATGAGGCCGGTAATAAGGGCCTGGATGATCTGGACCGCAATCTGAACGATGGCGGGCAGGTTTTGGGTGATGCTGTTGCAGAAATTCACTATGAGCTGAACGGCCATCTGGATCATCATGGGCAGCGCGTTGACAAGGCCCTGAACGAGTGCGAGGACCAGTTGCAGGCCCATAATGATGAGTTGCGGGAGCTGCATGTAAATTCCGGATGCCAGGGTATAGACCGCTTGGATCGCCGCCGGGATAAGGGTTGGGAGAGCCTGCACAAGGCCCTGAACGAGCGACCCGATGATTTGCATGGCGGTCTGGATGATCGTCGGAATCTGGGCCGTCAGGCCCTGCACGAGCGTCTGGATTGCGGCGAGCGCCTGCGGGATTAGAACGGGGAGCTGCTGCGCGATGCCCTGTGCGAAGGAAATAATCACGCTCACGCCGATGTTGATGATCTGCGGAAGCGCGCTGATGATGAAGCTCGCCAGCGTCCCGACGATCTGCGCCGCGGCGGAGGCGATTTGCGACTGGTTCTGCTGGATCGTCGTGATGATGCCTTGTAGAATCTGGGTGGCGGCGCTCACGATGGTTGTCAGAACGGTGGGAAGCAACCCCACGATGGTCGTGACAAGCGTGTTAATCAATGGGACTGCAAAATTTACGATCTTCGGAATCCCGTTCTGTATGGCCGAGGAGGCTTTTGCCATCATCCGGCTGAAAACGGCGGCGAGCTTGTTTTCGTCGCCGGCCTGCCAGCCGTTTGAAAATATGCCGTTGAGTTCCTCCGCGAAGTCGTTGAACCCGGAAACGGCGTTCATCACCGACGGAAGGAGGAGGGTGCCGATGTTCTGCCCGAGGGACTTCACGTTCATCTGGGCGACGCGCATCTGGTTGGCGAAGGATGTTTTCAGGGTCTTTGCGAAGTCTCCCTGTGCATCCTTTGTCACGTTCATCAAATACGCATAGCGAAGCTGGACCTGCTGTCCCTGGGATAGCTGGGCGAAGCTCTTTCCATAGGCGACGCCGAGGTCCTTCGCAGCTTTGGTCCCCATGAACGCCTGGAGGTTATCCTGGGACATGTTGATGCCGAGTTGCTTTAGGGGCTCCGTCTCGCCGCTGATCCCGGACCTGATTTTCTCGAATGCGTCCTGGGTGTCGAGGTTGTAGAAAGAAGCAAGGTCGCCGGAAAGCTGGACCGTGCTCTGCGACATCTGGTCGAGGTTTTTGGTTAGGTCAAGAATTATCTTCGCCATCACTCGTTCCACTCCCAGATGCGTTGTTTCCCCTTTGCCGGTATCGGTTCGGAAAGCATCCGCACGTTGGCGATCTCCCAAGCGAACCGGCCCGGCGTCCAGTCACCGAAGATCATTTCTCGCGCCGTCGGCACGAAATAGTCCGCAAAATCCGGCGCATGCCTGTCGTTCGTGAGGCTCTCTGCGCCGATGGAAATATGCCTTGCGGTGTCTACGTCCGCGCCAGGGTTGTGAACGATGTGCCAGACATTCACGAGCTCCGCGGTGGCAATGATTTCCCCACGCGGTAAAAGGAACCACGTTGATCCGAGCCCGGCTTTTGTTAATTCTTCGCCAGCCGCAGCGTCGAACTCCTCCAATCCAATGAGTGGAATTTTGCATGGGTCTTTTTTTGCCGCGTGGATCGCAATGGGTCCCCTGTATTTGGTTGCCCACCCTCTGGTTTCATACCTCTTAGCACCGATGGCGAGCAGGCTCGCCCATGGCTGCCAAATGGTGATTGCCTTCATTTCTATCCTTCCTCTCAAAAAAACCGAAGATTCTTTCCGAATGCCGCCCGGCCGTTCTGGCAGGGCTCTCGGCCATCCTTCTTGTAGAAAGGCCATCCGTCGCAAAGATAGGCGCCGTCGGTCATTCGGCCGTGGCATCGGTCGCAGTTGTCGCAGTTCTCCGGCCGCATCCACGTCCGGGGCTTGAAATAACCGCAGGCGGGCGAACCGTCATAAACTCGCGTCTTCGTCCCTGTTCTCGGGTATCCGCAAATAGCGCCCTGTGTCTCGTCAAATCCGAGGAATGGCGTTTGATAGAACTTTCCGCCGCTTCCCGGAGCCGGCTCCCAGGGGCCGGAAATCTGCTTGTCATAGTCACCGAAGTATTCACACTCTCCGCATGTCATTGGGATGCCCCCTTTCTTCCTGTCAAATTGCCCGGAGATCGCGCTTGGCATCATACTCCTCGGCGTCCTCCACCGTCTTGATCCCGCGGGCGAAAAAGTTCCGATAAATCCCGTCTATGTACCGCCACGTCACGTTTCCGCCGGCCGTTGCCTGCTGGAAGGCGTATTCCGCGAGACGTTTTTTCTCCTCGGGGAAAATGCACTTGATCTTCCCGTCCGGCCCGGTCTCCGTGTCCCTGATGTGGTGGAACATGAAAACGATGTCTTGCTGGGAAGGCTGCCGGCCAGCGTACTTTGTGAACAGTCTGTCGGTGAAGCTGGCGACCTCGCGTTTCAGGGCCTCCGTCACGCCAAAATAGTCGTTGATGTCCTGGAGGTAATCTGATAAATCCACTTCCTCCTGTTCCGGCCCTTCCGGCGGTGGCGGGGGTGGTGTGCCCCCTGCTCCCATATCCCCGGATTTACTGCAAATTTTGAGGTCAATATGGTTCATGTGGTACTGGCTCGGGCTCCCTTTTTTGCCCTTTTTGAATTGAATCAATCCGGCTTCGAGAAGCTCCTTTTTTGCCCGTATGACGGAGTTTTCACTTATATTGCTCATCATGGCCATAAGCCTGAAATTGCTTACTGCAAACCATTCCCGCCACCCGCACCGATTGTCAATTGACATCAGCTTATACCAGAGGAGCTGTGCCGATGGCTGGAGATCGTTTATTTCCAGCCATCGCTCGAA
This sequence comes from Caproicibacter sp., assembly GCA_036741535.1. Taxonomy (GTDB): domain Bacteria; phylum Bacillota; class Clostridia; order Oscillospirales; family Acutalibacteraceae; genus Thermocaproicibacter. The sequence goes on from DAINSB010000018.1 coordinate 12,394, forward strand.
GGCGTTGATTTCGGCGATGTAGTTCAGAGGTCACACCCCCTTCCGCGCGAAGTGTGCAGGGCGTTACTCCATCGCTACCGTGCTTCCGTTTTCCCCTGCCGTTACTGTGATGTTCTGCTGGAACCGTGCTTTCATAGTGGGGTCGTGCGAAATTGCGAGGATTCGCATGTCAGGGTTGCGGGCGGCCATGTTGGTGAGGGCGTCGGCATATGCCTCGGTGCCATCGGCGTCGAGGAATGGCGGCTCGTCGATGAACAACATGCCGAGCTGAACCCCCGCGCGCCGCGCCTTGACGTCGGCGAGGCCGAGCGTCACTGCAAGGCTGATCTTTACCTTCTCGCCGCCCGAGTGGCTGTTATAGGGGCGCGCGTCGCCCGAGAGCGACGTGATCCAAACCTCCAGGCTGTTGACGATCTGTTTCGTGCTGCGCTGCTCCGTCTCGGTCCGAATGTCGACCGCCATGCGGCCGCCGGTCATGGCTGCGAGGATGTCGTTCGCCCGCCGGGTGATCTCCGGGACGATGCCCCGGATAATCATGTGCTGGATGCCGTCGAGGCCGAACGCCTGGACCAGCGTCACGTAGTCGTTGAGCTTTGAGGCGATGGCCTCGTTCTCCTCCCGGAGCTCGGCGATCTTGTCTTCCGCCTCCGCGATGGTTTTCAGCTTGGCGCTGATTCCCCCGCGCCGGCCGGCGATGTCGTTGATCTCCGTGTTGAGCTTCTCTTTCTGCTCCTGCATGGCGGGAAGCGGGCTCTCGCCCTGGGGAAGGCGGCTGAGCAACTCGTTTGATGCAATGAGCGCCGCCGCCTGTTTTGCTTTGAGGTCTGTGGCCTCTGCCTCTAATTGCTGCACCTGCGGCCCCAGCGCCTCCGCCGTAGCGGCTGCCGCCTTGCATGCGGGTAATGTGTCGGCGAGGGCCTTATTGTCCCGTATGGCTCTCCTGTGGGCCTCCGCGGCTTTGGCGGCGTCTTCCAAGGCAGGTAACTGGTCGGCGATTTCCTCCCGCCGCGCGGCGATCTGCTCCCGCTTTTCTTCCAGGTCTCTGATCTGCCGGTCGATTCCCTCGGTTTTGGCGACGGCCGCCTCGATTTTCCCGGAGATAGAGGCGGTTTCTGCGGCCTCGCGCTCCTGCTTTCCGAGAGCCGCCAGTTCCTCCCGCGGATTTCCGAGGGCATCGGCGGCCGCGGCGAGCTCTTTGATCTCCTGGTCGGCCTCGTTGTACTTGGCGCGGTCGTCCGCTTTGGTCTGGTCGAGCTGGGCCTGAATCGCCTGGAGGTTCTTTTTCGCCTCCACCGCATCCGTGAGGAAGGCGCAGGTGGCCTGCTCGGGGAACGGGCACCGGCTGTCGGAGAGAAGCGCCGCCTTTCTGGTGGCTTCGGCGAGCTTGCTATTGAGGCTGCCGATCCTGACGCGGCTGTCGGCGACAAACTGGTCCCTGGCGGCCTTTGCTTCGTGGACCCTGTTATCCAGGTGCTCCCGGTCCGCCAGCTTTTTTTCAACCTCTGCACGCTTTTTCCGGATGTTCTCCAGCTTCTCGGAAGCCTCGCGGGCCTCCTCCTTCCGGGCGATCATGGCGGTGAGCGATTCTTTTTCGTCCCGCAGGCGCTTGACGGTGCGGGCGGCCTCCTCGTCTTCACCGGAAATCCTCGCGTCCTCGCCCTTCACGGCCCTGTACTGCTCCTCTTTTGGGGCGAGTTGGTCCAGTTGTGCGCGGGCGTCGGCGACGGCCTCCGCGGCCTTTTCCGCGCTTTCGAGGGCCCCGGAGAGGCGTTTCGCATTTTCGAGCTTGGCTTTGGCGTCGTCCGCGGCGGCCTGTTTCATCCGCGCCTGCCGGCCGAATCCGTCCGCTTCCTCTGCTTTGGCTTTGGCCTGGCGCGCGATCTCCTGGCGCATGGTCTCCTCGCGCTGGCCGGCCTCGATGCTGCTTTCGACCGCACGGAGCGTTTCGACCTTCTGCCCTGCGTCCTTTTCCAGCTCCGCATCCTGGGCGGCGAGTGCGGCCTTTTCGGCGACCTGATCGGTGAGGACGTTGATATGCTCTTTCACCGCCGCGATGGCTCGGCGCTGCTCCGTGGCCTCCGCTTTGGCCGCATCCTCCATCCTGGTGTAGATGTCAAGGCCGAGGAGGGCGCTTAGAACCTCCATCCGGCGGTCGCTGTCTGCCTCCAAAAACAGGCCGTAGGCGTCCTGCCGAATCAGGGCGATGGAGCAGAATGTGTCGCAGTCCATCCCGAGGAGGCGCTCGATCTTCGCCTGGGTGAGGCGCATCGTGGTGTCGCTCTCGTCCTCCCACTCGCCGGTTTCCTTGTTCTTCCGGTGGAGTGCGAGGGTCCCGCGGCCCGATTTCGTCCTGGTGCGAACCACCCGGTAGTCGGTGCCGCCCATCTGGAATTCGAACGTGATCGAACCGCTTTTGGTCCCGTCTCGGACCCAGCCGCCGATGTCTTCCTTGCGGCTCTGTTCGTAGAGGCAGTCTGCAATCGCGTCCATGAACAGGCTGCTTTTCCCCACGCCGTTGCTCCCGTTCACCATCGCCATGCGGATGGGTGTGAAGGCGAATTCTGCCTCGGTGTAGCTCCGGTAATTGGTGACCTGGATGTGGATGGGCGTGAAGGCGCCGGCGTGGCGGGAGGCGTCGCGCCCGTCGTCCGCTTGCTTGATGATTGGAAGGGCAAGGGCCGTGATTCTTTCGGCGACCGGCCCCGTGATCTCGTTGACCTCCAGCCACCGGGCGAGGGTTTCCGCCGGCCCGTCGTGCTCCGTGATCTCGTCCCTGGCGTCGAGTGCTTCGACGTCCTCCGGGAGAATCTCGGCCGTCCAGAAGGCGCCGGCCTCCATGATCCGTTTCTGGAGCTCGGCGCGATTGAAGGCTTTTTCCTGCTCGGCCGTGCAGCTATACCGCACCCGGACGATGGCGTCCTTCGCCTTTTCCGGGGGCGTGACCGTGCCAGCGCTGATAAATTCCGCCACCTGCCCGGCGCCCATGCGCATCGTGTAGTGTCGGCGCTCCGGGGTGTTGATGAACCGGCTCTCTACCGTGCCGTCTTCCGCCAGTTCGTGAATATAGAAGCCGTGGGCGCAGTCCTCGTCGTTGAAATTCAGTTGGTTCACCGACCCGCAGTAGAACGCCGGCGTGTTGCATGTGAGGCGCTGCGGATGGTGGATGTGGCCGAGGCATGCGAGGTTTACGTGGGCGCTGTCGATGGTCGTGGGTGTGAGAACCACGTCCTGCCCAGCGAGGAACGTGCTGCCATTGTCAGCCTCTGCGCCGGCCACCGTGTAATGTGCCACGAGGATCGCCGGCTTCCCGGGGTCCACCTGCCCGCCGAGGCCCAGAAGGACGTCGTTGATTAAGGCGGTAGCGTTGCGGTTTTCCGTTTCCTTGTCAGCTCCCGGGCAAAAAAGGCGGAGGCGCCCTCGGTCAAATCCCGGAAGCGCCATGATCTGGACCGGCCCGTCGTTGGTGTGGATCGTTTCGACTGCCGGCTTTGTGTAGATGTGGAGGTTTTCCTCGTCGCTCGTAACCTCCATGAGAGTGTCATAGGCTCGGGGGTTGTCATGGTTTTCGGTGCCGAAAAGAAGCACCACGGCCTGGCTGCTCTGGCAAAGCGGCCGGATGAACCGCGTGATGGCCTCGTTCACGTCCTCCAGCACCGTGTCGGCCCAGACCCGCGCGCGGTTGAACAAATCCCCGGCGATGATGGTGACCTGCGGCTTTTCGCGCGCCGCGACCTCTGCTATGTAGTCCATGCAGCGGAGCGTATCTTGGCGACGGGCGTTTTTGCCGTCCCGCACCGGACCGTTGAGATCGCCGAGGTGGATGTCTCCTGTGTGCAGAATTTTCATCGTCTCGCACCTGCTTTCTTCTGGCAGTCGGGGCAAAGGACCCGACCGAATCTCTTTTTGCTGAACCCGGCGATTGCCTCCGGGCTCCAGTTCTTTCCGTTCTTGCCCTGGCTCTCGACGATTTTCCTGCCGCAGTCGGCGCACTGGAATTCTTCGGTCTGTCCTCCCCATCCGCCGCCGTTGTCGGGGCCGGGGTCCTCGCCCCACCCCTGCGCTTCGTCGTCCTGCGGCGGTGCATCCCACGGGAGGGGCTCCTGGTTCTCGTCCGGGTACTCGGGGACTTCCGTGGCGGGCTGCTGCGGGGCTGCCGCCGGTAGGGAGGCTCTGGTGGTGGGCTGCTCGAAAAGCATCCCCATCGACTGGAGGTAGTTGTTCGCCACGGCCTCCTTGACCTCCGGGGCGTCAAGATTCGGAATGACGTGAGCGATGATAAACGGCTTTTTGAGTTCCGCCAGGGTATAGTTTCCGGCGAGGCCGAGCGCCGACCGGATCGCCCGCATGAACGCCTTGCTTTCCGCCATGGCGTACCTGTGCGGCACGAAATGGTTAAACTGGGCCTCGCTCATGGCCTGCTTCTCGATGGTGCAGTCGATTTCCTTCGTGGCCTTCATGAGGCGGAAGCCGCCGGAGGGGTCTGGGACGCGGATCGTGACCGTCACCGCCACGTCGTTGACGTGCGGGCAGTCGCCGCAAACCCGCGGCTTCCCAGTGGCTCGCGCCATCTCGATGCACCGTTGGCACCCGTCGGTCCGAACCTGATCGGTCGCCACGATGCTGATGTTGGCCGCGGCGGCCAGCTTCATGCCGCCCACCTTCGTGATGGCGAATTTCTTCGTGAGCTTGTCGTAGTAGATGTCCTTGCTGGTGCTCTCGTTGGTATCGAGGACGACGGTGTTTACCATGATCTTCTGCAAAGAGCTGGACGCGACCATAGTGGTCACCGGGACCAGCACGTTATATTTATCCCTGGGGTAATTGTTGAGCTGGATGATGCTGCTTACGGTTTCTTCCATGCCGATTCCTCCTTTGGGCCTTGACAATTTCGGCCCGGGGTGATATTATTCGGGTGAGTTAATTTCCTGATTGCCGTTCCCGGTTGCTGCGGGGGCGGCTTTTTTCGTGCCTATCGACGAGCCGAGGAGAAGCATGTCGTTTATGGTTTCTTCGAGCTGCCGAAGGAACGAGATCGCGCTGTTGAAGTCCGCGCGCTCGGTGTCGTCGATCACCCCGTCAAAGGCAATTCGTTCGAGCCGGTCGGCGACCTCCTCGGCGTCGGTAATCATCCGCTTGACGCGGAGTGTGGCAAACGGGAGGGGCCGGTCTGTTGCCGCCCGCCCGGTGTTCCTGCCGATGGGACAATCGGAGCAGTAGCGGAGCATGATGTCCGGCCGGCCGTAGCCTTTGGCGTATTGCACGGCGTCCGCGGGTTCCACCGGAACCTCCCCACGCTCGTGCCGCCCGATTGTCTCCTGGGAATAGGGAACCTTCGTCGCCGCAGTGCCTCTGCTGTGGCAGCCGGCGCTCAGACGTGCCTCACGCAGATATATAGGCCCCCTCGAATTTGCGCATCTTGACATTCGTCCGACCTCCAAACCGGATAAAATAGAGTTGTGGCCGGTGGTTAAGGCTGGCGGACCGCCGCCATCGCCTCCGCCTCGTCGGTAATCCTCTGCGATCTGACCAGGGAGTAGATTTCGAGGTCTCCCTCCCCGTCGAAGCGAACGCCGTCGTAGGTGCCGTCGCTGTCGCGGTAGATGATTTTGGCCGCCCCGGTCCTGATGTTCACGCAGAGCTCGGCGCCGATGCGGGCGACAACCGCATCGATGTTGTTGGTCACGCTCATTCCGCCCTTGTCGAGGTCGTGGATCACGACCACGGGCTCCCCGTTGTGTGTGTCGAGCCGGTAGTCATAATCGGAGCGGTCGGCCTGATCCCCCTGGAACGGTTTCTTGTGCTCCGCCTGCCCGCCTCCTCCGATCTTCCGCCAGCAAACCGGGCCGTACCCGCGGCCGATGCTCTCCGGGTCTTTCAGGGTCCTGTTGCATCTTTCGCATTTAGACATGACTGTTTCCTCCAATCTGCTTTATTTGCCTTGCTGCATAAACGGCGTTTTTCGTAAGCTGGCGCTGCCACGCGCCTTGTGATGGGGCCCAGCGAAACCCCCGGCTTTTCAGCTCCCCGCGGAGCTCGTCGTCCGGTTTCTCGTCGAAAAAGATTTGAAGGCGGTTCTCCTCCTGGCTCGCAACAACCGAGCCTCCGTCAAACGTCCAACCCGCCGGCGGCTGCTCCTTCCGGCTTTCCATCTCCGCGATCCTGTCGCGCACCCGCTTGATGTTGGCGTTGTTGTTGGAGAGGGCCCAGCTTTCAAATGGTCGCGGGTCCGTCCTCCACGAGCTACTCATGTCGGCCTGGAGGCGCTTCATGGCGTCCTCGTTCAGCAGTGGGCACCCTTCGAGGGAGCCGCGCTTGCGGAAATAGGCGTTGACGTCCTTCATGAGCTGCTGGTCAGCTTCGAGGGCTTCGAGCTTGGATTTGAGCTTCTGGACCGCCTCCGGGTCGTCGCTGCTGATCCCGCCCGTCCCCGTGCTGCGGATTTTATCGAGGAGGCCCTGGATGTAATTGAACTCCTCCATGTTGTGGCCGCGGGCGGCGTTCTGCTTCTCCTTTGCCCGGACCGGAAAATTCGATCCCCCGGCGATCATAATGGACGGCACCCGCGCGTCGATGCGGTTACTCTGGTTGAGATTTTCCGCCAGCTTGCGGGCGTAGAGGTCGAGGAGGCGGTCGATCTTGTCGTGATACATGGGGTCCACTTTAGCCTTCTGGGCTTCGGCTATTTCGGTCGCCTTGTCGACGTAGCTGTGGTAGCTCTCCGTCGCGCTGCCCGGTATGTAGTCAGAAAAGCTGTTGGCCTCCTTCGCCTGCCGGGCGACCTGCTCGTCAATTTCATAATACATGGCTGCCCTCCCGCGCCCGCGGCGGCTCCGCGGTCTGCCCGACAAAACAGTGGCCGCAGTAAATCCAGCGATCTCCGCTCTGGACGAAGGTGCTGACTGTGGGGTGGAACCGGCCCTGGCTGTCAAGCTCGTGGCTGTAAGGCTCGCCGCACTGAACGAACCCGGCTTTGTTGGTCACCGGCGGGACGCATCCAAGAAACTCGTCGACGATCTTCTCCTCGACGTAATCCCCGGGCCGCGCCGCCTTCTCGAAATCCCCGGCCTCCTCCCAGTCGGCGTAGCTCACATAACGCTTTTCGGGCTGCGCTTTGGTGCGGCGCTGGCAGTCGCATACTTCCCCAGGATCAAGGTTGGCTCCGCACCTTTCACAAACGTACCTGTGCATCTGTTTTTCTCCTTTCTGGTTTTGGGGTTCGCCCAGGCGTGGAGCTTCCATCCCGCCGCGAAGATCAGGATTATGTAGAACGGAAGCGTGATCTCTCCGCCCGGCGCCCCGCCGCCCCTTGCCATGAAAACGTCGAATCCGAACATCAGGATTCGGACGGCCGCCTCGGCTGCTACCAAGACAAGAACCGCCCGGCCGAACTGCCGAATGGCCTTTCTGGCCCGCCCGCGCCTCTTGACCTCCTGGGTCGCCGGCGTTGCCTGGCAGATGAATGTGATCGACTGCATTTTGTCCCTCCTAAGCGGTCCGCGCTTCAAGGCGCATCCCCTTGTTTTTGGGCTTCTCCCTGGCTGCCTCCTCGGCTGCGCCGCAGTAGAAGCGTTCGTCGAATTTCTTCCGCGGAATCCGGCCGGCAATCGTTATGTAACCGTCGGCCGCGAGCTCTCCATTGAGCCTCTGGATGATCTGGTAGGACTTCGAGCGTGAAAGGCCCGTGATCCGCATGACGTCCTCGACGAAGTAGAACCGGTCTTTGGCTGTCGTCATGCTTCCTTCACTCCCGCTTTCGTCCTTGTCCGGTACTGCTCCATGAACGCGCGAACCCGCGGAATCAGCTCGTGCCCGGCGCAGCGTCCTGTCGTGGTCTCATAGAGGGTCGTGTATTTGACGCCCGCTCCTTCCGCTACCTCCCGGATGGTCATGCCGGTCTCGGCGGTGAAAACCTTCAGCTCGATGCCGAAATCGGTTTTAGGCTTCCTGCGCAGTTTATAATCCACCGTGCTTCCTCCTTTACTTGTTTTTTTGGCTTGTTTCTAATGTTCCCCTGTGATATAATGGGGAAAAATGGGGGTTTAGTGATCTGCTCCGAAAAGATTCATGGAAAACTGCATCCCGTTGCCGAGGTGCAACACAATCTCGGCGTAGTTCTCGTTTGCAAAGAGGTTGCTCATATCGTCATAGGGCTGCAGCGCGGCCCTTTCCCCAAGCGGGGCGAGGACGTATCCTTCCGCCTCCAGCTTGTCGGCGGTGGCGCGCAGCCAGCGGACGGTCTTCACCCTGGCGTCGAGCTTTTCGCCCGGTTTGACCTGCTTCCTCTCCTCCTTTCCGAGCATAATGTCCTCCTGCTGCTGTTCCTCCTGCGGAACCGGCGAAATTTCTAACATGCCGAACCCTCCTTTCCGTTTCGCTCTTGCTCATCAGGGCCGGACTTCTACCGGCCGACGGAGGCGGGCGCCACGCCCGCCGGAGTAAATTCACCATTCTAAAATCTCGATCCCGGCGGAGAACGGGTCCTCGACGCAATCTCCGCCTGGAAATCTATAAATTGGTTCCTCCTGTCCTTCGAGTAACGGCTGAACTCCGCAAAGAACAGCCTCATATTCCGGTTCTGCAACCCTGCGGATTCTGAACGGGTACTTGACGCGCAGCCGGTCGAGGTATGGACCCTTACTTCCGGCGTCCTTGTACTTTTTCATGCAATCGCCTCCCGGACGCCGTGCGCCCCATTTTGGTTGATAAGCGTTAAGATGCCAGTGTCCACTATGCAATCCGGGTAGAGTTTTGCCTCTTTTTCCAAGGCTTCCTCTGGGCTTTCGGCATACTGGGCGCCGCTGACCCATTTCGGGTCGTCAAGACGATAAATTTCGTAATGCTTCATTGTCTGCTCCTTTCCGCCGACCGGAGCCGTTAGGCCCCGGCGGTAACGATGTTGCTCAATCTCTCTTGGAGGGCCTTGCAGTATTCCGCCGCTCTCTTTGCGTTCCTGTGGTCGGTAACTGCTTGCTGAAATTCTGGGCTGGTCGGGTCACCTGCGAGTTTCACAATCCTTGCGGCCGTGTCGACCATCTGCTGCTCGTGCTCGCTGGCCCTGTCCTTTGTGAGGGCGATGCAGTCCGTAATGTCGTCGGGGGTGGGAAGCCTGCGGGTGAGTTCGTTTTTCTCTGCCGTAAGGCGCTCAATCTCTGCCCGAGCAGTGTTGAGGTCGTTGCTAAAAGTGCTGGCCGCCTGCTGGAAATAGGCGATGTCCTTTTCAGCCTTCTCGTAACGGTCTTTCATGCTGAAAGCGGCATCGTCCTCGATGTTTTCCTCTGCGTCCTGGAAACATCCCTCGAACGCGGTCGCTATGTAACTGTCCGGGCCGAGGGTCTCAACGAGTTTCTTAATTTTCTCGAGGGTTTCGCGCTCCTGCTGCTTGCTGGCCTGCGCGTTCTCCCCAATGATCTCAATGCCAGTGATTTCGTAGATGTCGTGCCGATAGCACTCCTTGAACGCTTTGCGGGCGGCTCCCTCGGTGGCTTCGGTGAACTTGTCTTCGACCTGTGTGCCGTCGCTGCGGGTAGCGGTAACGCGGTATGTATTCATGGCGGCCATCCTCCTTGCGTTTCTGCTTTCTTTGTCTGCCTTGTTTCTTGTGTGACTTAATAATAATCCCAGTTATGGGATTTGTCAATGGGATAAATTTAAATTTTGGGATTTTTTTTTGGAGGGATTTTCCGTGCTGATAAATGAAAGGATCGTCTCGGTCTTAAAAGAAAAAGGCTTGACACAAAGAGATATGTCGGCGTTCATCGGAGTTTCTTCTTCCACGCTGAACAACTGGTTGAAGAAAAACAGCGACATTCCCGCCCAGTATATAATCCCAATATCCGAATTTTTGCAGGAGACCCCGCTTTTTGTCCTCGGCGCCCAGGAAACAAAAAAAGCCTCGCCTCCGGTGATGGCCGAAGACGAGGCGAAAGCATTGAAATATTACCAGCAGTTGGAGAGTGAGGAGCACCGAGACTATATCAAGGGCGAAATGATCCGGCTGCACATGGCCGAGGAGGCCGAAAAGCAAGATACAGAATTCTCCGACGAACTGGCAAAGTGATCTTTGTCGATTTTATGAACTGGAGGTGCCTCCTGTGAATTATTTCTTCTCCCCGATAAACCTCGACGATTGGGATATTTTCAAAAAAGTGAATGCCGTCGGGTATCAAGACACCTTCCGGGCAACAAAGGAAATGCAGGTCGGAGATGTCGTTCTGTTCTATGTTGCCGCCAACCAGCGGCGGGAACCCGGCGTCTATGCCTGCGGGAGGATCGTTCGACCGCCCGAGCTCGTGACCGGGCACCCGAAGGATAAATGCAATGGGAAGGTTGCCGTTGTGGTCTCTTTCCTTTCCGTGCCGCCGCAGGCTCCTCTTGTTCCGCTTGACGGGTGCAAGGCGTTCCTCTGGCCTTTCATGGGGCCACATAGGATTCAGGAGGAAAAACTTCGCCCTCTCCTGGATTCCTTCCCCATAGCTCCGAGATAGGTGTTGAAAACCTGTTAATAACCTGTGGAGAGTTGTTGAAAGTTTGCTCCTCCTGCTTCCTTTTACCTCAAATTTTGAGGTAAAAATAAACTTTTACCTCCACTTATACCTCAAAATTTGCGGCTAATATGGCAGTCATATATAAACAGAAACTTAAACTATATGGTGGTGATGGTGGATAGGCTCGCTTTTCAAAAAACGAGAATGTCCCCTGTTGAAAACTTGAAAGGTGGATGGTGTTATGCGCATCGGTTACCTGCCTTGTCGTGGGTGCGGCTCTGAAACAAATTGTGCCGATCTGGTATCTGGGTACTGCCCGAGCTGTGCCCGGGCTCACGCGGTTGCCCTGGCCTCCCTCCAGCGCGAGTATGAAGGCGCCCTTGCTGCCGGCGATCCGGCCGCGGCGAAGGGCGTCGGGGAGATCATCTCCTCCTACGAAAAGTCGGAGGGGCTCCGCCTAAAGGACGCCACGCACGATCTGTAAATTCTCCCGGGGCTTCCTCGGGATCAAAAGGGGATAGAACAATGAAATGTCCGAAGTGCGGCTCGGAGAACGTGTCGGTCCAAGTCATAACGGTCTCGAAGCTGGTCGACAAACATCACGGCATTTTTTGGTGGCTGCTCGTCGGCTGGTGGTGGCTCTTTATCAAGTGGTTTTTCCTGACCCTGCCGGCCCTGCTATTTAAGATTTTCGGCCACAAAAAGCAAAAAATGAAAACGCGGCAGAAGAAAATATGCGTCTGCCAGAGCTGCGGGCACCAGTGGAATTACTGATCGTGGCCGCGGGCCGGACGCGCAAATTACATAAATCGGGGTGATCCAGTGCCTGCGTACAAAGAAAAGAACGGAAAAACATGGACCCTCTCGTTCTACTACACGGATTGGAAGGGGCAGAAGATTCACGCAAAGAGACGCGGGTTTGCGCGGGAGAAGGATGCGAAAGAATACGAGCGGGAGTTTCTCCTCAAACAGTCTAAGAGCTGTGACATGCTGTTCTCCAGCCTCGTGGAAATCTATTTTTCTGACATGGAAAACCGGCTCCGGGCCTCCACTCTCTCGAATAAAAAGTTCTTGGTGGAGAGCAGGATTCTTCCCACTTTTGGAGCTTTGCCCCTGAACGAGATTAAGGCGGACAACGTCAGAAAATGGCAGGGTGACCTGTTGAAAGAGAACCTGTCGCAGACGTATTTGAAAACGATCAACAACCAGCTTTCCGCCATCATGAATTATGCGGTGAAGTATTACCACCTGCCAGAGAACCCCGTCCGCATAGCCGGAACAATCGGCCGGAAAAATGCCGATACCATGAAGTTCTGGACGGTCGACCAGTTCAATATGTTTCTTCCATGCGTCCCGAAGCTGCCGGCGAGGGCCGGCTTTTCTGTTCTGTTCTGGACCGGAATACGAATTGGCGAGCTCCTGGCTCTGGCCGACACCGATTTCGATTTTGAGAAAAAGACCCTCTCCATCACGAAGTCTTTCCAGATGGTCGACGGGGTGGAAACCATAACCGACCCGAAGACGCCGAAAAGCCGGCGGATCATCGACATCCCGCAGAGCCTCTGCGACTGCGTGAAGGAGTACATCGCGGCGCTCTATGATTATCATTCCGGGGATCGCCTGTGGCCGTACACGAAGTCTTTCTTCCATCAGCAGATGGCTGCGGGGTGTCAGAAGTGCGGGCTCGAAAAAATTCGGGTCCACGATCTGCGCCACTCACACGCTGCGCTCCTGATCGAGATGGAGGTTCCGATCCTCTTGGTCTCGGAGCGGCTCGGGCATGAAAACGTCGAAACGACCTGGAATATATACGGCCACCTTTACCCGAATCGGCACACGAAAACGGTCCAAAAACTCGATGATTTGATGTCCCAGCGCCAAAATAGCGCCACTGAAACAAAAAAAGACCCGGGAAGCCAGCAGTGATGCGGCTTCCCGGGTTTCTTAATGCTATTCCCACTCGATTGTAGCCGGGGGTTTGGAGGTGATGTCGTAGACGACGCGGTTG
>DAINSB010000019.1:0-2649 GCA_036741535.1 Caproicibacter sp.
GTTGGATTATATAAATGCAAGTGTGCCCATGTTATGTCGAGTGGGAATGATAGACGAAACCCCGGGAGCCAGCATGTACGCTGGATTTCCCGGGGATTTTTTTGCCGTTTGACACCATTTTGATACCATTATTCGGCCTCGGAGGAGATTCCGTCTCCCAACAAGGCTACTTTTGTTTCTTCCGAGAGCGATTTGATACCATGGCATCCGTCGCGGGACGCCCGCCCCTGCTGTTCGGATGCCCTTTCTACGGGCCGCGGAATCATAATGTATTTTCACTCCGGCATATATATACGGCGCGGGGTGATGGACTTGAAGATGAAAAAAAGCGATCTGGTGCCGATTGCGGCGTTGATTCTCTGCTGCCTCGCGTTTCTTCTACTCTCGTACATCACCTGTGGGAAGATCGGAAAAATGGCCTCCACCCTTGCGGGAGAAGCCCCGAGAACCGTGGTGATCGACGCGGGCCATGGCGGGGAAGACGGCGGTGCCACGGGAAAATCCGGAACGATCGAGAAGGGGATCAACCTCGCCATCGCAAAGGACCTGCAGGACCTGCTGCTCGCTTCCGGATACCGCGTCGTCATGACGCGGACGACGGACGACGACATCTCCGACGATCTTGACACCATCCGCCAGCGCAAAACAAGCGACCTGCACAATCGGCTGAAAGTGGTCGAATCGCAGGAAAACTGCATCCTCGTCAGCATCCACCAGAATAAATTCCCGCAGAGCCAGTACCACGGTACGCAGATCTTTTATTCCGGCAACACGGCGGAGAGCAAGACTCTTGCGGAATCCATCCGGGCAAGGGTCGTCGATCTGCTGCAGAACGACAACGACCGGACAACGAAAGCCGCCACAAGCTCCATTTACCTGCTCTGGAACGCCAAGGTCCCGGCCGTGCTGGTGGAGTGCGGATTCCTTTCCAATCCGGAAGAGGAGCAACGCCTGCAAGATAGCACCTACCAGAAGCAGATGGCATTCGCCATCTGCTGCGGCGTCCTCGATTATGGCAGCGGCACGGTGCCCGTGCCGTCAGGCCCCACCGGGTAGCCCGGTAAAAGAAATCCGCTTGTTCTGGCGGGAGAGTTCCGGGAAACTCCCGACCTGTGGGAGCAGTGCCTTAGGCTTTTCCGGGCATAAAATGCCTTACACGCCTACGGCGACCACGACTGCGGGTCGTGGTGCAGGTTGAGCCTGCCGCTTGTATTTTTGTCCGCAAACAAATATAATGGAAAAAACGGCAGAAATGAAGGGTCGGCATGGCAAAATCAGCGAAAAGCGTCTACATCTGTTCCCAGTGCGGGTTCGAGTCCCCGAAATGGTTCGGCAAATGTCCGGGGTGCGGCCAGTGGAACACCATGGAGGAGGAGATTCGCGAACCCACCGCTTCTCCAAAGATTTTCCGCTCCGCTCCGCGCAGCATGGCGAAGATGGTCCCCATCACGGATGTCAGCCTCGAAAGGGAGGAGCGGTATCACACCGGCCTGAGCGAGCTGGACCGCGTGCTGGGGGGCGGGATCGTCAAAGGGTCGCTGGTGCTCATCTGCGGGGAACCGGGAATCGGAAAATCCACGATCCTCCTTCAGATGTGCGGCAGCCTTTGCCGTGACGAGAAAGTCCTGTACGTCTCCGGGGAGGAATCCTCCAGGCAGATCAAGCTCCGGGCGGAACGGCTGGGGGTATCGAGCGGCAATCTCTTTCTTCTGACGGAAACGGATATTCAGGCCGTGATCGAACAGATCCGCGCGGCGACGCCGGACCTCGTGATGATCGACTCGATCCAGACCATGAATTTCACCGACCTGAGTTCTTCGCCGGGCAGCGTGACGCAGGTCAGGGAATGCACGTCCGCGGTGATGCGCGCGGCGAAGACGCTCGAGATCCCGGTCGTCATCGTGGGCCATGTCAACAAGGACGGAGCGATCGCCGGGCCGAAGGTGCTGGAGCATATCGTCGATACGGTGCTGTATTTCGAGGGGGACCGCAGGCTTTCCTACCGGATCCTCCGCGCCGTGAAAAACCGGTACGGCTCCACAAACGAAATCGGCGTGTTCGACATGGAAGAGGACGGCCTGCGTCAGGTGGAAAACCCGTCGCTGGCGATGCTCTCCGGCAGGCCGAAAAACGTTTCCGGCACCTGCGTCACCTGTGCGATCGAGGGTTCCCGGCCGATTCTCGCCGAGATCCAGGGGCTTGCGACCACCTCCGGCTTCGGCACCCCGCGCAGGATGGCGACCGGGTTCGACTACAACCGCATGTCGCTTCTGCTCGCCGTTCTGGAAAAGCGCGCCGGCTTTTATTTTTCCAACCTCGACGCCTATGTAAACGTCGTAGGCGGGTTCCGCCTCGACGAACCTGCAAGCGACCTGGCGGTCGCCCTTTCTCTGGTTTCCAGCCTGAAGGACAAGCCGATCCACGACGACGCGGTGGTATTCGGAGAGATCGGCCTTGCGGGGGAACTGCGCTCCGTCACGCATGTCAAAGCGCGGATCAATGAGGCGGAGCGGCTCGGTTTTAAAAGGTGTATCCTCCCTGCCCAATGCCTGCAGCAGGCCGGCGACAGGTCCGGCGCAATCCGGCTGATCGGGGTCAAAGACGTGCGGGAGGCTTTTGACCCCGATCAGCCGGATTGCGCCGGACCTG
>DAINSB010000019.1:2659-24716 GCA_036741535.1 Caproicibacter sp.
TTGCGGCCGCTTCTGAGTAGAAGAGTCCGGTCCGCGCGGTGTCACTTTGATGCAGTGCACGCAGCCGTCGCCGGTGTAGTTCGTAATGGAGGAAGGCATCTCGAGCGAGCAGTACCCGTCCTTCTGGTACACGCAGTCTATATCGCATTGAATCATGCTCATAAAAGCTGTCACCTCGAAAATATTCTGTAAACCGCGGCCAAAATTATTCATGGGGCGGCTGCTTTTCGGCTAATAATTTCTTCCTCCCATCACACAATAACCTGTGTCGGGGGGATGAGAATGAAATGAACCGCTACACAGTGCTCATGGCGTCGACCGTCCTTGCGGTCGGCGCGGTCCTGCTTTCGGGCCGGCTTGTCAAAAATTCCATCGTCAGGGTATCCGCGGTCCGCATGGCGCCGGCGACGGCGGAAGAGACCATCCTGTGCACGGGGACCGTGGAATCGCTGGAAGACAGCAAAGTCTACGCGACTTCCAGCGGAGAGGTGGAAAAAATTTACGTAAAAGAGGGGGACGCGGTCAAGCGCGGCGAGCATCTGATGGATGTCGCCGTTCCTTCGGGATACTCCCAGCCCCAGGTTCCCACCGAGTACCAGATGTATTCTTCCTACTTAAACCAGTCGCAGGCGGCGAGCTCTTCGGGGAACAGAACGGAAACGCTCACGGCGCCCGCCGACGGAACGGTGCGGTCCGTCTCCGTCGAAGAGGGGATGTATGTGGGCACGACGGAGCCGGCCGCCGTCATCAAGAGCAGCAGGGGCGTTCAGGTACGCCTTTCCGTCGAAGAATCGCAGATCTCGGAGATGAAAGTGGGGCAGCCGGCGCAGATCACGGGGGCTGGCTTTCAGGACTCGGTCTACAGCGGCGCGGTCGAGAGCATCTCGAATGAGGCCAAGCAGCTGACGACCGCGTCGGGGGTGGAGACCGTGGTCGAAGCGGTGGTCTCCGTCAAAAATCCGGGCAGCGACATCAAGCCGGGGTTTACCGCGAAAGCGAAGATCACGACCTCGAAGTCCTCCCATATGCTGATCCTTCCCTATGAGGCGGTGTGCGAAGACGACGCCGGCAACGAATTCGTCTACCGGTTCGTCTCGGGCCGGGCGGTCAAGACGACGGTCCTCACGGGGAAGGAATTCGACACGGGATTTGAAATCAGACAGGGTCTGAAGGCCGGCGACGTCGCGATCACGAATCCGGACAGCGTCTCCAGCGGCGCGAGGGTCGTGCCGACCATCAGCAAGGCGGTGGTCTCGGTTGGGTGAGTACGCGAAATGCGCCTGGAAGAACCTGGGGAGGAAACGGATCCGCACGGCCCTGACCATCCTGGGGATCTCCATCGGCGTGGCCTCGGTCATCCTGATCGGCAACATCGCCGAGATGGGGACGGATACCGTCACCGGGGAGATGGACAGTCTGGGGCTCAGCGGGATCGCCATCACCGCTTCCGGGCAGGACGGCGCCTCCCTGGACGGCGACGACCTCGGGGCGATCAAGATTATGAGCTCGGTGAAGCAGGCGACGCCGATCGTGATGGTCACGACAAAGGTCAGCGCCCGGGCGAAAGACATGCAGGCCATCGTCTGGGGCGTCGATTCCGAGTCCGAAGACATCATTTCTCTCGAATCCGTCCACGGCAGGCTGTTCAACCGCAACGACATCCGGACCGGCGCGCCGGTCTGCCTGATCGACGAGCAGTTCGCGCGGAAGACGTACCTGCGCGGCAATATCGTCGGGAAAAAGGTCTCCGTCCTCTGCGGCGGGGCCTTCCAGTCGTATACGGTCGTCGGGGTGATCAAGACCGGGACCGGCCTGCTGCAGAACGTCATCGGCAACTATATCCCAACTTTCGTCTATGTTCCGTACACCACCCTGCAGGCGGCGACCCAGAAGAAAAGCTTCGACGAGATCGCCGTCAAAATCAAGTCCGGCATCCCGACGGAGAGCGCCGGAAAGACGATCGTCAGCCGGCTGAACCGCCTGAACGGAACCGCCGACGCCTATCTCTCGACCGACCTCGCGAAGCAGAGGGAGGGCTTGAACGACATTCTGGATATGGTGACGCTGGTTCTCTCCGCGGTCGGCGCGATTTCCCTGCTGGTCGCGAGCCTCAGCATCATGACCATGATGCTCGTCTCGGTCAACGAACGCACCAGGGAGATCGGGATCAAAAAGGCCCTGGGCGCGACGCGCGGCGCGATCATGCTGGAATTCCTGCTGGAGGCGGCCCTCCTGTCGCTCATCGGCTGCGTCGCCGGCACGGCGGCGGGACTTCTGATCTCGTGGGGGGCTTCCGCCTGTTTTCATGCCCTGTTCCGCGTCCGGCCGGATATTATGCTGATGGCCTCTGCCTTCGCCATCCTGTCCGGAACGGCCTTCGGCGTTTATCCGGCGTGGAAGGCCGCCTGCCTGAAGCCGGTCGACGCTTTGCGGCAGGAGTGAAAAAAGCCCGCCGCGGACCCCCGGAAAAATCCGGGCGCCGCGGCGGGCCGCGCAGTCTATTCGGAGGCTACATGCGGGCATGGCCCGGCTGTGATATATCTTTCAGAGCGTCGCCGGCATTGTCTTCCAGCGTGGGCTCCGTCGAAATATCGCAAAGGGAAACGATTCCGACGATGCTGCCGTTTTCAAGGATCGGCAGCCTGCGGATCTGTTTCTGGCTCATGATCCTGGCGGCGTCGTGGACGTCCATTTCCGGACTCCCCGTCGCCGGGCTGGGGCTCATGATGTCTTTGACCTTCTGCTGCTTGCTGTCCTGTCCCGCCGCAATCGTGCGCACGGCGATGTCCCGGTCCGTCACGATGCCGGCGATTTTTCCGTCACAGCATACCGGGACGGAACCGACATCGTGGTCTTTCATGACCTGAGCCGCCTTCTGAACGCAGTCTTCGGAACTGACGCTGGCAATATCTTTTGACATAATGTCTTTGACTTTCATGCAAATCACCTCCGACTGATAGCTTTTCCGTTTTTGCGGCGGTTATGAAACGGTTCCGGCATTTTTCTTTGCCGATTGGGCTTGAAGAATCTGCCGGTCGGGAATATAATAGGAATTGGCAATGTTATCGCTTGTCCGGCAAAATGGCCCCGCGCGCCGGACGGCCTGCAAAGGGGCGATCGGAATGGCAATTTTGCAGAATCCCTATTTCCGTATCGTTTGCAGCACGGTCACCGTTTATCTTTTTATCGTCATTGCGATCCGCCTGTTCGGCAAGACGGAGATTTCCCAGCTTTCCGTCACGGACCTCGTGTTTATCATGCTGATCAGCAACGCGGTCCAGAACGCCATGGTCGGGCCGGACAACTCCCTTTCCGGGGGGCTTGTCGCCGCGGCCGCGCTGTTCGCCGTCAATTATTTCTTCAAGCTGTGTCTTTACCGTTTCCCGAAGTTCGGCCATATCGTTCAGGGGGAATCCGTCATGCTGATCTACAAGGGGAAGATCAATCGGAAAAACATGCAGAAGACCCGACTCTCCATGGACGAGCTGTTGGAGGCCGTGCGGGAACACGGGGTCTCGAAGATCTCCGAAGTCGATCTGGCCGTGCTGGAGGTCGACGGGAATATCAGCGTGCTGTCGGACGATTTCAGCAAAAAGACGGTCAACGGCATGAAAAGGCCGGCGAGGCGCTCCGGAAAACAAAAGGGACAGAACGTTCGGACTCTTCATGCAGATCAGCCTCTGGAGCAGAAAAGAGAGGACCGGGAATGACGGAAAAACTGTACTATCGGAATCCTTACCAGAAAGTATTTTCGGCGCATGTCGTCCGCTGCACGCCCGCCGGACCGAATTTTGCCGTGGTCCTTGACCGCACGGCGTTTTATCCGGAAGGCGGGGGCCAGCCGTGCGACACGGGAGTCCTGAATTTTATCAACGTGCTGGATGTCCGCGAAAAAGGAGGGGAGATTATCCATACGACGGACGCCCCCGTCGCCGAGGGAAGCGCCGTCACGGGCGGCATCAACTGGACCAGGCGCTTTGGTCTGATGCAGCAGCACACGGGGGAGCATATCGTCTCCGGCATCGCAAACCGGCTGTTCCATGTCGACAACGTCGGCTTCCACATGGGCGAAAAATTTCTGACCGTCGACTGGAACGGGCGTCTGGACGCTTCCCAACTGGAAACGGTGGAGCGGCTGGCCAACGAGGCCGTCTTCCGGAACCTGCCCGTCCGGGCCGCTTTCTTATCGGACGAAGAGCTGAAACACATCGAATACCGAAGCAAAAAAGAGCTGCGGGGGCCCGTCAGGATCGTGACGGTCCCCGGATGCGACCGGTGCGCGTGCTGCGGTACGCATGTGGCGGCCACGGGAGAAATCGGCCCCATCAAGCTGCTCAGCTCCCAGAATTACAAGGGCGGCACGCGGATCACGCTGGCCTGCGGCGCGCAGGCCATGGAGGACTACCGGGAAAAGCAGAACAGCGTTTCCTTTCTGTCCAATCTGCTGTCTGCAAAAACGGAGGAAGTGCCGCAGGCCGCGGAGCGCCTGCAGCGCGAAAACGCCGACCTGAAAAAAGAGCTGGGCGACCTGAAGACCGCCCTCTTCCAATTGAAAGCGGCCTCTCTGCCGCAGGCGGCGAAAAAAGTCTGTCTGTTCGAGGACGGCCTTTCTGCGGACGACATGAGGCGTTTTGCGACGATCGCCGCGAAGCAGCGCGGCGTCACCGCCGCCGTCTTCTGCGGCAGCGGGGAAAACCAATACCGGTACGCGGTCGCTTCCGTCAAAGAGGACGTGAGGCCTTTGGGCAAAAAAATGAACGCCGCTTTCTCCGGCCGGGGCGGCGGCTCCGCCGAACTGATCCAGGGGTTTCTCCGCGGACGGCGGGAGGATCTGAAAATATTTTTCAGCAGTTGAGTGGATGAATGTTGATGAATTGTAAACATTAACAATATAATTTTTATGGAATTTGTGTCATATGTGTTGCACGAATTGAATATTTGTGATATATTTAACATGGTTGCTTTTAAGGCGAGGCCTTTGTGATTCAAGAAGGAAATTTTATGAATGGAGGAAATTCAATGTCGAAAAAAATTGTGCTGGCCGGTGCGTGCCGCACGGCGGTCGGAAAGTTTGGTGGCACTCTTTCCAATGTCCCCGTCGCAGATATTGGCACAACGGTTGTCAAGGAAGCTCTGAAGCGCTCTGGTGTCGCTCCGGATCAGGTGGATGAGGTCATTTTGGGCTGTGTCTATCAGGCGGGTATCGGTCAGAACATCGCTCGTCAGATCGCCGTCTACAGTGGAATGCCGATTTCCGTTCCGGCTTTTACGCTGAACAATATGTGCGGTTCCGGCCTGAAAGCGATTAACGTCGCGGCGGATATGATCTTAGCGGGCGAAGCCGACGTAATTGTTGCGGGCGGCGTCGAAAATATGAACAGCACGCCGTACCTGCTCAAGAACGCGCGTTTCGGTTATCGCATGCGGGACGGCAAGCTGATCGATTCTCTGCTTTATGATGGTTTGGAAGATACTTTCCATCATTATCATATGGGCATCACGGCGGAGAACGTCGCGGAAAAATACGGCATTACCCGTCAGATGCAGGACGAATTTGCGCTCCGCAGCGAAAACAATGCCGAGAAAGCCATTAAAGCGGGAAAATTCAAGGAAGAAATCGTCCCGATGGAAGTCAAAATCAAAAGGAATACCGTTACGTTTGACACCGATGAAGACGTGCGTTTCGGCCAGACCATTGAGGCTCTTCAGAAGCTGAGGCCCGCGTTCAAGCAGGACGGGACCGTTACGGCCGGGAATTCCTCCGGTATTGACGACGGCGGTTCCGCAGTGATTGTGATGTCGGAGGAAAAGGCGAAAGAGCTTGGCGTAAAGCCGCTTGCCACCTGGATCGCCGGCGACTGGGCCGGTGTCGACCCCGCCTATATGGGCCTCGGCCCGATCGCTGCGACCAGAAAGATCATGAAGAAGACCGGCCTGGCTGTAAAAGACATGGACCTGGTCGAAGTGAACGAGGCTTTCGCCGCGCAATCCATTGAGGTTTGCCGCGAGCTCGAATTCGACATGAACAAAGTCAACGTCAACGGCGGCGCGATCGCCCTCGGCCATCCGGTCGGATGTTCCGGCTGCCGCATCATCACCACGCTGCTCTACGAGATGCGGAGAAGGAAGATCAACGGGTACGGCCTTGCGACGCTCTGCGTCGGCGGCGGCATGGGCGTTGCGACAATCGTCAAAATGGAAGGCTGAGTTCCTTCCGCAAATTTTTGGGAGAGAAGGCAGAAAATGGGCTACGTCAAATATGAGCAGAAGGGTTTTGTCGGCGTGATCACGATCGACCGTGAAAAAGCCCTCAATGCTTTGAATGATGATGTTCTGAACGACTTGGAGAAGGCCGTGGATGCGATCGATGCAAACGCGACCCGGTGCGTGATCATCACCGGTGCCGGGAAGAAAGCCTTTGTCGCCGGGGCGGACATCGCCGCCATGAGCAATATGACGAAAGACGAGGGCCGCGCATTCAGTGCGAGGGGAAACGCTGTTTTCCGCAAGATTGAAAAGCTGCCCGTCCCCGTCATCGCCGCGGTGAACGGGTTCGCCCTCGGCGGCGGCTGCGAGCTTTCGCTCAGCTGCGACATCCGCCTGGCTTCTGAAAATGCCGTGTTCGGCCAGCCGGAGGCGGGCTTGGGCATCACCCCCGGCTTCGGCGGCACGCAGCGCCTTGCACGTACCATCGGCGTAGGAAAGGCAAAGGAACTGATTTACGCCTGCCGCAATATCAAAGCGCAGGAAGCCCTGCAGGTCGGCCTGGTCAATGCGGTCTATCCCGCCGACCAGCTGATGGACGAGGCCCTGAAACTCGCGGAGCGCATCTCGGGCAACGCGCCGATCGCGGTCCGCCAGTGCAAGAAGGCGATCAACCTCGGACTTCAGCTCGACATCGATTCCGCGACCGCACTGGAGCCGGAGCTGTTCGGCGCCTGCTGCGATACGAAGGACCAGAAGAACGCCATGACGGCATTCTGCGAAAAGCGCAAGCATGATCCGTTCATCAATCAGTAAGATCTCATAAAAAATATTTTATAGGAGGTTTTATCAATGATCGTTGGCGTTATCGGCGCAGGAACCATGGGCTCCGGAATTGCGCAGGCATTTGCACAGACCGAAGGCTATTCCGTCAAACTCTGCGATATTAACGAACAGCTCGCCGCGAACGGCAAGGCGAAGATCCAGAAGACCTTCACCCGCCTTGTCGCGAAAGGGAAGCTGAAGCAGGCGCAAGCCGACGCGATCCTTGCCAAAGTCACGACCGGCACGAAGGAAATCGCTTCCGACTGCGACCTGATCGTGGAAGCGGCGCTGGAAAGAATGGATGTCAAAAAGTCCCTGTTTAAGGAGCTTGCGGGTATCGCCAAGCCGACCGCTCTGTTCGCCACCAATACTTCCTCCCTTTCGATTACGGAAATCGGCAGCGGCCTCGACAGGCCCGTCGTCGGGATGCACTTCTTTAACCCGGCTCCCGTTATGAAGCTGGTCGAGGTCATTGCCGGCATCAACACGCCGGACGACGCGATCGCGAAGATCAAAGCGATCGCCGTGGAAATCGGCAAAACGCCGGTCCAGGTGAAGGAAGCCCCGGGCTTCGTCGTCAATAGAATCCTCGTCCCGATGATCAACGAGGCCGTGGGCGTTTATGCCGACGGCACCGCCACGGCGGAAGACATCGACATCGCCATGAAACTCGGCGCGAATCACCCGATGGGCCCGCTGGCTCTCGCCGACCTGATCGGCCTCGACATCGTGCTGGATGTGATGAAGGTCCTGCAGTCTGAAACCGGCGATCCGAAATATCGCCCGCATCCTCTGCTGCGCAAAATGGTCCGCGGCGGCCTGCTCGGCGTCAAAACCGGAAAAGGATTCTACAATTATTCCAAGTGATCTCCAAAGGATGGAATACGTATCCCGCCGCTTAGACACGGTGGGACGCAGGTCATAAAACTTATCTCCGCATCGAGATGCCCTGTGCAAAAGCGCAGGGCATCTTCGTATGGGAGACCGCGTTGGACCGGGATTCGAACCAGGCGCGTGCTTTAATGTCATATCAGGATATTTTTTACCCGCTTTTTGGTATAATAACATCAGTGAGCGATGTTTTGGTAAAAAAATACGGAAATGGAAACGGAGGAGACCTATCGATGCAGTCTTTTCGGGAATTATACGAACGGTTGGGGAAAGCCGCGGTGGAAAAAAGGCTCGCGGGTGAGCTCGACAGTTTGAAAAAGGAAGAATACGACCCTCATCAGCTGGACTGTCTGCTGAATCCAAGCATGCATCCGCCCGTCATCCGCATTGGGGAATGTCATTGTTCCGAGGATGAAAAGGCTGCCTGCGCGGGGAAATGTCTGTTTGACGCTCTCCATCCGGACAAAAATGGAAACTTGGTGGCAAGCCCGACGCTCTGCGTCGGATGCGGCGAATGCGTGGCGCATTGCCGCGCCAAAAAACTGACGGAAAGCCGCGACATTTTGCCGGCGCTGAACGCGGTCCAGAATTCCGGCGCTCCGGTATACGCCATGATCGCCCCGGCCTTTATCAACCAGTTCAGCGAAGATGTCACGCCGGGCAAGCTCCGCACCGCTTTCAAGATGCTCGGTTTTGCCGGCATGATCGAGGTGGCGCTCTTCGCGGATATTCTCACTTTGAAAGAAGCGTTGGAATTTGACAAGAACATCCGGGATGAAAAGGATTACCAGCTCACAAGCTGCTGCTGCCCGGTCTGGATCGCGATGATCCGCCGGGTCTATCATGAGCTGGTGCCGCACGTCCCCGGTTCCGTGTCGCCGATGGTGGCCTGCGGGCGATCCATCAAGGCGCTGCACCCGGAGGCCAAAACCGTCTTTATCGGACCCTGTATCGCCAAAAAGGCGGAGGCCCGCGAAAAAGACATTGCGGATTCCACCGATTATGTCCTGACTTTCCGTGAAGTGCAGGACGTGTTTGAATTTGCCGGCATCCACCCCGCCGAGCTGGAGGAAGACGAACGCGACCACTCCTCCAAAGCCGGAAGGATCTACGCCGCAACGGGGGGCGTCAGCGAAGCGGTAAGGAGCACCGTCAGACAGATCGACCCGGACCGCGGACTCAAGATCAAGGCCGTGCAGGCGGACGGAGTCCCCGCATGCAAAGCGATGCTGGACGATCTTCTGAAAGGGAACAGAACCGCAAACTTCATCGAGGGGATGGGGTGCGTCGGCGGCTGCGTCGGCGGCCCGCGCGCGCTGATCCCGAAAGAGCAGGGGAGAAAAAACGTCGCTTGGTACGGCGATTCCGCTCCTTATCACACGCCGATCGAGAATCCGTTCGTGATCGAGCTGCTTCACAGGCTCGGATTCGATTCCGTGGAGAGTCTCCTGCAGCACAGCGATCTTTTCACCAGGGACTTTTAGCACGCAGCGAAACAGAGCAGGAAAAAGGCACCGCCGGGTTTTACCCGTCGGCGCCTTTTTGGAAAGTAAGCCAACCCTCAACCGTGGAATTTCTTCTGCAGCGCCTTCAGGGTCTCCTGAAAATCCGCAGCCGTCACCAGCAGGGAAATGTCCACTTCCGAAGTCGTGATGATCCGGATGTCCGTGCTGACGCTGGCGGCGATGGCAAAAATCTGGGCGGCGAAGCCGGGTGCGTTTTTCATCTTCGCATCATAGACGGAAATCTTGCAGTTTCCGCTGCTTACGATGACCTTTATTTTTGCGGAGTCGCGAAGGTTTGATGTAAAGCTGAATATCTTGTCAAGGTCGTCATCCGAAATCGTAAAGGAAATAGAGGTGTAGGCGCCATGCGTGGGAGCGAGAGAAATCATGTCGACATCC
Source organism: Caproicibacter sp. (assembly GCA_036741535.1). Taxonomy (GTDB): domain Bacteria; phylum Bacillota; class Clostridia; order Oscillospirales; family Acutalibacteraceae; genus Thermocaproicibacter. Next base: position 12,484 of record DAINSB010000019.1, read on the forward strand.
ACGCCGAAGGTGCCGATCCGCTCGAAGACATGAGCGATGAATTTTAATTCGGACGGGCAGTTCTGAAGTGTGACAAGGGTGATGTCCGACGAAGTCGTAATCGTAGGAGACCAATCCATTTGAAGTACCTCCTTACCGTAACATGTCTGCCATGCTGTAAAGTCCAGTGGCTTTATCCCTTATGAATTCCGCGGCATGCAGGGCTCCGCGCGCAAAAATCTCTTTCGACTGCGCCGTGTGGCGGAGCGTGATGGTCTCCTGCGGGCCCGCGAAAATCACCTCATGTTCGCCCACGATGGTTCCTCCGCGGATGGAATGAATCCCGATCTCATTTTTCCCCCGGGCTTTGCGGCGCGAATGCCTGTCGAAAACATACTCCATATCGCTCTGCAGGGCGTCCGTGATGCCGTCCGCAATCATCAGTGCCGTGCCGCTGGGGGCGTCCACTTTTTTATTGTGGTGCTTTTCGATGATCTCAATATCGAAGTCGTTCCCCAGGACCTTCGCGGCTTTTTTGGAAAGTTCGATCAGAAGGTTGATGCCCAAAGACATATTGCCGGACGAAAAAATCGGGATTCGGGCCGATGCCGTTTTGATCGCGTCGGTCTGCTGCCGGTTGTAGCCGGTCGTGCAGAGAACCAGCGGGGTCCCCGTGCGCAGGCCGAAATCCAGCAGGGAATCCAACAGGGAAGGATTGGAAAAATCGATTAAAACATCGGCCTGAGTCTCGACAGCCCCGGCGTCGGGATAGACGGGGAAGGGCAGCGTCTTGTCCCCCCGCCTGTCGATGCCGGCGACGATCTCGTATTCCGGCTGTTGCGCGGCGCATCCGGCCACGACATGCCCCATCGTGCCGCAGCATCCGCTTAAAAGAATCCGAATCATTTTAGACTTCCTTCTTCTTTCTCTCAGCCGATCAGTTTGTATTCCTTCAGAACCGCGCGCAGGTATTCGGCATTTTCCGGGCTCAGGGAGGTCAGCGGCAGCCTGCAGGCGCCGCAGTCCCATCCCATCAGATTCATGGCGGCCTTTACCGGCATGGGGTTGACATCGATGAACAGCGCGTCCATCAGCTTCAGATTCTGCAGGAATTCGGTCCGGCTTTTTTCAAAGTTTCCCCGGAAATAATTCGCGCAGATCTCGCTGATCTGCTTCGGAATGACATTGGCGGCGGTCGAGATGATGCCTTTCCCGCCGATCGACAGGATCGGGAGGAGGACGTTGTCCTCTCCGGAATAAACGGCGAGATCGTCGCCGCACAACGCGACCGTGCGCGCCGCGGCGGCCAGATCGCCGTTCGCTTCCTTCGTGCCGACGATCCTCGGGTGTTTGGCGAGTTCCGCGTAGGTTTCCGGCTTGATGTTGCATCCCGTGCGGGACGGGATGTTATAAAGGATGATCGGGATCTTCACGCGGTCCGCCACATAGGTGAAATGCTTGACGAAGCCGGCCTGAGAGGTCTTGTTGTAGTAGGGCGTGATCATCAGCAGCGCGTCGGCGCCGCAGTCCTGCAGGGCCTGCGAAAGCTCCGTGGCGTAATGCGTGTCGTTGCTGCCGGAACTTGCAATCACGGGGACTTTTTTGTCGACCCTTTTGACAATAAATTCAATGACGGAACAGTGCTCGTCGTGGCTGAGGACGGGGGATTCCCCCGTTGTGGCACACGCGACGATGGCGTTCGTCCCATTTTCGAGCTGAAAATCGATCAGCTTGCCGAGCGTATCATAATTCACGGAACCGTCTTTTTGCATCGGCGTCACGATCGCGACCGCCGAACCGGTAAAAACAGTTTTTTTCATGGCAATACAACCCTCCATGCGTCATGCAGACTCAGTCGAGATAACCCTTTGCGCACAGCAGCTCGGCCATCAGGACCCCGCCGCCGGCGGCGCCGCGAAGCGTATTATGCGAAAGGCTCACAAATTTTATATCGTATTGGCTGTCCGGACGAAGGCGTCCGATGGAGATTCCCATTCCGTTTTCCAGATTGCGGTCCAGTTTCGCCTGCGGGCGGTCCTCCTCGCGGAAATAGGTCAGAAACCGTTTCGGCGCGCTGGGCAATCCGAGCTTTTGGGGTTCTCCGCTGAAATTTTCCCATCTCGCGATGATCTCGTCCATGCCGATCTTTTTCTCGTAGGAGACGAACACCGCGGCGGTATGGCCGTCGGAAACCGGCACGCGCAGGCACTGGGTCGTGATGTCGGGACCTGCGGCGTTCACGATCTCGCCGTTTTGCACGTGACCCCAGATTTTCATCGGTTCGTTTTCGGATTTTCCTTCTTCTCCGCCGATAAACGGAATGAGGTTGTCGACCATCTCCGGCCAGGTGCGGAACGTCTTCCCGGCGCCCGAGATCGCCTGATAGGTGCAGGCCAGCACCTTGGTGACGCCGAGGTCCAGCAGGGGAGTGACGGCCGGAACGTAGCTCTGAATGGAGCAGTTCGACTTGACCGCGATAAAGCCGCGTCTGGTTCCGAGCCTTTTGCGCTGGTGAACGATGACCTCGGCGTGCTCCGGATTGATCTCCGGAATGATCATGGGAACGTCGGGGATGGCGCGGTTTGCGCTGTTGTTTGAAATCACCGGGCATTCCGCTCTGGCGTAGGCTTCTTCCAGCGCCCTGGTTTTCGCTTTCTCCATATTGACCGCGCAGAACACGAAGTCAACATTTTCCGTCATTTTTCTCAAATCGTTTTCGGCGTCCAGAACGACGAGATCCTTCATTTTTTCGGGAATGGGAGAGGGCATCTGCCAACGGCCGCCAAGTGCTTCCTCATAGGTTTTTCCGGCGGAGCGGGAGCTTGCCGCCAGCGCGGTTACGGTAAACCACGGATGGTCGGCAAGCAGGGTTGCAAAACGCTGCCCCACCATGCCCGTAGCGCCGATGATTCCGACCCGATACTGTTTCATGGAAAGAAGCCTCCTGTGTTTATTCTATGAAGAAAAAAGTAAAAAAATATCCGCGCAATAAAAAAGCCGGTTCAAAACCGGTCATCAATCAAAGCGGGAGCTTTGGCGCCGTCGGCACGCAGCTGCGCAGCGACCGACGGCATAAATAGCGCTCCATCAAACGATCGATGACAGTTGCGTTGCTGTTCGCAAGACAACCAGGCGCGAACACAAGCCGAATGTGTCCCCTTCGGCGGATTTCCCTTTCGCGGCTGCTGAACGGCTTCGGCTGCCTGACAGCGGTTACTGTTGAAATCCGCGCCTCTATCTTATGGCGTATTGATAAAAATATAATAACATGTGTTGCACTCGATTGTCAATTTATTTATAATGAAACGAGGTTGAAATTTTAAGCGATATGGGAGTCAATAAAATGGAATTGGACCCGAAGGACATGAAGACAAGCGATTTTTACTATGACCTGCCGAAGGAGCTGATCGCGCAGACGCCGCTGGAACCGCGGGACACTTCCCGGCTGCTGACGTTGAATAAAAGGACGGGGGAGATTACGCATCTGCATTTCTACGACATCCTCGATCTGCTGAATCCGAACGACTGCCTTGTGCTGAACGATTCGAGGGTCCTGCCCGCAAGGCTGTACGGCATCAGGGACGGCACGGGGGCGAAGGTCGAGTTCCTTCTTCTGAACCACCGGGAAGGGGATGTGTGGGAGGCTCTGGCCGGTCCGGGGCGCCGTGCCAGACCGGGCAACCGGTTTACCTTCGGGGACGGCCTCCTGCGGGGAGAGGTCCTGGACGTGATGGACGACGGGAACCGTCTGGTCCGGTTTTCCTACGAGGGAAACTTTTACGACATTCTGGACAAAATAGGGCAGATGCCGCTGCCGCACTATATCCGGGCGGACCTCAAGGACAAAGAACGGTATCAGACCGTGTATTCCAAAGAAGTCGGCTCCGCCGCCGCGCCGACGGCCGGCCTGCATTTTACGCAGGAGCTGCTGGAAAAGATCCGGCGAAAGGGCGTGAAGCTCGCTTTCGTCACGCTGCACGTGGGGCTCGGCACCTTCCGCCCGGTGACGGCCGATAAGATCACGGACCATAAGATGCATTCCGAACATTATTATATGCCGCAGAAGTCCGCCGACCTGATCAATGAAGCGAAAAAAAACGGGGGGCGCGTCATCTCGGTCGGGACGACGAGCTGCCGCACGCTGGAAACCGTCGCCGCACGCGAAGGGTGCATCCGGGAAAGCGCCGGCTGGACGGATATTTTCATCTATCCCGGGTATCGATTCAAGGCGCTCGACTGCTTGATCACCAATTTTCACCTGCCGGAAAGCACGCTGATCATGCTGGTCGCCGCCCTGGCCGGTTACGGCAACATCATGAACGCCTACCGGGTCGCCGTACAGGAGCGGTATCGCTTTTATAGCTTCGGCGACGCCATGTTCATCTATTAGAGGTTGGAGATTAGAGAGTTAGAAAGGACAAGTGAGCAGAGAGCTTTCTACGGGGTTTATAATAAGATGTTTCATTTAATCAAGACGGAGGGCAAAGCGCGCCGGGGGGAACTGGCCACACCGCACGGAACCGTGCAGACGCCCGCTTTCATGAATGTGGCGACGGACGGGGCGATCAAAGGGGCCGTCTCCGCGCTCGACCTCAAAGGGCTGAAATGCCAGGTCCAGCTCTGCAACACCTACCACCTGCATCTGCGGCCGGGGGATGAAACCGTCCGCGCGCTCGGCGGGCTGCACCGTTTTACCCGATGGGACGGGCCGATCCTGACGGACAGCGGCGGTTTTCAGGTCTTTTCGCTGGCAAAGCTCCGCAATATCACGGAGGAAGGCGTCACGTTCGCTTCGCACATCGACGGGCATAAGATTTTCATGGGCCCGGAAGAGAGCATGCGCATCCAGTCCAACCTCGGCTCCACCATCGCCATGGCGTTCGACGAATGCGTCGCGAACCCGGCGGAATACGACTACGCGAAGCGGTCGTGCGAGCGCACGGTCCGGTGGCTTTACCGGTCCAAGGCGGAACTGGACCGCCTGAATTCCCTGCCGGAGACGCTCAACCGCCGGCAGATGCTGTTCGGGATCAACCAGGGGAGCACATACGAAGACCTGCGCATCCGGTGCATGCGCGACATCCGCGCGCTCGACCTCGACGGATACGCCATCGGGGGGCTGGCCGTCGGGGAAAGCGCCGACGCGATGTACCGGATCCTCGAAGCGTTGGAACCGGAGATGCCGGCGGACAAGCCCCGGTACCTGATGGGGGTCGGCACGCCGGACAATATCTTGGAATCTGTGCGCCGCGGTGTGGACCTGTTCGACTGCGTGCTGCCCACGAGAAACGCGCGCCACGGCCATGCGTTTACCTGGGAGGGGTGCCGGAACCTGTTCAACGCGAAATACGCGCTCGACGGGCTGCCGCTGGACCCGGCATGCGACTGTCCCGTCTGCCACAGCTTCAGCCGCGCGTATCTGCACCATCTTTTCAAAAGCAAAGAGATGCTGGCCATGCGCCTCTGCGTCATGCACAACATCTATTTTTTCAACTCGCTGCTGGAATGCATCCGCCGGTCGATCGAGACGGGCAGTTTTTCCGAATTCTTTCAACAAAATATCGAGCGGCTTGGGCGAAGAATCTAATTAAATCTTGCATGGACCGGAAAATCTTGATATAATCAAACCAAATAACGGAGGTGCAGAACAGTATGAATCTTTTCCTGACAAATTCGGCAAATTCTTCTTCCAGTGGGTTGTGGACCATTGTCTATATGGTTGTTATTTTCGGCGTGTTCTATCTTTTGCTGATCCGTCCCCAGCAGAAAAAGAAGAAAAAAGAAGAGAAAATGCGCAGCGAGGTACAGATCGGCGACGACATCACCACGATCGGCGGAATTGTCGGCCGGGTCGTCGGCATCAAGGAGGACGCGGACGTGCTGATCATCGAAACAGGGGCGGACCGCGCGAAAATCAAAATCAAGAAATGGGCTGTCGGCAGCGTGAACACGGTTCACGAAAAGGCGGAATAGTTCTCTTTTTATGAATATGCACCCTTTTCTTTGAATACTATTCTGTAGAAAAAGAAGGGGGCGTTTTCCGTGAAAGGTGTCAATGCCAATTCCGTGGGCCAGCGGCCGGTGCTTGCGGCCATCCGCGCCGTTGTGATCGGAACGTTTTCCGGGGCGGTCCTGTGCGCGATCCTGCTCGCTCTGTGCACGCTGACATTCGTTTCGTCTGAAAACGTTCCCCACGGATTTTTGCAGCCCTTTATCATCGTCATATCCGTTTTAAGTGCCTTTTTCGGGGGATATGTGACGGCCCGACTGCTGAAGCAGCGGGGGCTTATTTTCGGCATGATCTCCGGCACGCTGCTGTTTCTGCTTTTTTTCCTCGCCGGCCTGGTCCTTTCGCAGAGCCACTCCGTAACGGCGGAAGCCGCCGTCCGGTTTCTGGTGATGCTGCTTGCCGGCGGAACCGGCGGCTTTCTGGCCGTCAGCAGAAGATCCCGGCGCAGATAGCCTTTGACTATTCTTACAAATGTGATATAATAACAGCTGTATCAAAAAAGCAATCTTCTTTTTGAAACGGAGGTTTAAAATTGAAACAGATCAAAACGCTGAACCGGGCAAATCTAAAGGAAAGCGCCTCAAAGGGAGGCTGCGGGGAATGCCAGGCGTCCTGCCAGTCTGCCTGCAAGACTTCCTGCACGGTTTCAAACCAGAAATGTGAAAATAAAAACCGGGTGGGCTGAGCCTGCCGGCACAGCCGGTTTCGGCCCGCCAGAAAAAGACAACGCAAGACCTTATTTTCCCTCCGCACTGAACGGCGGGGAGTGGGGCGGGCACAGCCCGCCCTTAAATTTTGTTATTCGGAGAAAAATTTATGATACATCCATATTCCCTCAACGGCTACCATCTGGTTTTGGATACGAACAGCGGCGCGGTCCATGTCTTTGACGACGCGCCGTTTGAAATGCTCGACTATCTGCACGACGGCGTGCCGGACGAGCCTCCCCGAGAGATGCTCGCGGCTCTGAAGGGCCGCTACAGCGAAGCCGTTCTGCGGGAAGCCTACGGGGAGATCCGGGAGCTGTACGGGAAAGGACAGCTCTTTTCCTCCGACGATTATGAAAAATTCGCTTCCATGCTGAAAGACGCCCCGATCAAATCCATGTGCCTCAACGTCGCCCACGACTGTAACCTGCGCTGCCGCTATTGCTTCGCCGCGCAGGGGGATTTCGGCGGCGGACGGATGCTGATGCCGGCGGAGGTAGCGAAGAGCGCGGTCGATTTTCTGATCCGCCGTTCCGGGGGGCGGCACAATCTGGAACTGGATTTTTTCGGCGGGGAACCGCTGATGAATTTCGACGTGGTCAAGCGGACGGTCGCCTACGCCAGAAGCCTGGAACAAGAGCACCATAAAAAATTCCGGTTCACCATCACGACGAACGGGCTGCTGCTGAACCGCGAAAACACGGATTTCATCAATCGCGAGATGTCGAACTGCATCCTCTCTCTCGACGGCAGAAAATCCGTCAATGACCGACTGCGCGTCCGTGTGAACGGAGCCGGCAGCTACGACGCGATTGTCCCGAAATTTCAGGAGCTTGTGAAGCGCCGCCCGCCGGAGCTGGATTACTATGTGCGCGGGACTTTTTCCAAATACAACCTGGACTTCTGCGAAGATATTCGCCATTTGCTGGACCTCGGCTTCGACAGGATCTCCGTCGAGCCGGTCGTTTCCGATACCAGACTGGATTATTCGATCCGGGAGGAGGACCTCCCGAGGATCTTTGAAGAGTACGACCGGCTTTCGCGGATGATGATCGAGCGGGAGAAAGCCGGGAAGGGGTTTCGGTTTTTCCACTTCATGGTGGATCTGGACCAGGGCCCCTGTGCGATCAAAAGGCTCCGCGGGTGCAGCTGCGGCAACGAATACGTCGCCGTGACCCCGACCGGGGACATCTACCCGTGTCACCAGTTTGTCGGGAACGACGAATGGAAAATGGGCAACGTCCTTTCCGATACGCTGGACGCCGGGATCAAGGAACGCTTCGCGCTGACCAACGTCTATTCCAAGCCGGAATGCAGAAACTGCTGGGCAAAATTTTACTGCAGCGGCGGATGCAACGCCAACAACTGGCAGTACGGCGGCAGCGTTCGGAAGCCCCACAAAATCTCCTGCGAACTGGAAAAGAAGCGTCTGGAATGCGCCATCATGATTCAGGCGGCTCTGGCATAATTTCGGTTTTCGGGAAGGATCGCCTGAATTTTATATTGATCCGGTTTGAAAAATGTATTAGTATAGTTATTAGCCAAGTCGATCTGAATTCAATCTAACCGGCTCTGGCAGGCCGCGGGGCCTCTTTCGGTCCGGGAAAATACATAGATCGCCTTTGTCCATCATACATTTGGTTAGATGCTCCCAATAGGAGGAATCATTTGTATGAATGTGGTGTTTGTGAGGCACAGGCGAAGAAGGCATATTGCGAGCAGCCGGCACCGGGGCAAAGAACTGCTGAATGCAGCCCGCGAAAACTGGCGGATGGTTTTGCTGGCTCTGATTCTTCTGAGCGGTCTGGTGCTCGGCGCGATTTATGCGCGCACGGCCGGCTTTCAGGCGCTGGACCGTCTGGATTTTATTTTCGCCGGCAATTTTCGGGCGCGGAAGACGGAGCCTTATCTTTCGATCTTTGCCGCCTCTTTTGCGTCGTCTTTTCTGTTTGTGTTCGCCTGTTTTCTATGCGGACTTTCCATGTGGGGCATCATTTTCGTGCCTGCCGTTCTGATTTTCCGCGGATTCGGTCTGGGGCTGACATCCGGCTATCTGTATGCGGCGTACGGGTGGAAAGGAATTTTATATAATCTTTCCGTGATTCTTCCGGGTGCATTTTTTTGCTGCCTGGCCATTCTCATGGCGGCGTTGGAGGCCATGCGTTTTTCCAGGCTGATTGCGTCCGGCAGCGGAAACGCCTCCGCGCGGGGCGGCCTGAAAAATTATGCGGGAAGATTCGGCGTGATCCTGTTGATCGCCTGTTTTGCGGCCGGCATCGACCTGCTGCTTTCTATCTGTTTCGGCTGGATGTTTGTTTTTTAACAAAGTGGGGAGGAGAAGCTGAAATGAAGGATTACTGCGCGGATTTCGGCGATTATCTGCGCATTCACAAATCAGTTTCAAACAGCACGCTGGATTCTTATCTTCACGACGTGGAAAAATTTCTGACGTTTGCAGAGAGCCGGAATATTTCGGATCCCGCCACCATATCCACGGAGTTCATCACATCCTACGTCGCCAAAATGAAGGCGGACCATAAGTCGACCGCCACCATCGCAAGAAACGTCGCTTCGATCCGCTGTTTTTATTGTTTCCTGATTTTTTCGGGACAGGCCGTTTCAAATCCCGCCAAATCCGTCCCTCTGGAAAAGCAGGTCAAAAAGCTTCCGCAGATCCTCAGCGGAAGGGAGATCGAATTGCTGCTTTCGCAGCCGAATATCCGGGATGTCAAAGGCTGCAGGGACAAGGCCATGCTGGAGCTGCTCTACGCCACCGGCATCCGCGTATCCGAACTGATCGAACTGGACCTGGAAGACATCGATCTCCATTCCGGCACCCTGTCCTGCAAAAGCGGCAGGTCGCACCGCGTGATTCCGGTCTATGCGACGGCGGTGGCGGCCGTTTCCGATTATATGTTCCGCATCCGCGGCCAGATCGTCACCCAGAAAAGCGGACGGGCCCTGTTCACCAATCTCAACGGCTGCCGTCTGACCCGGCAGGGTTTCTGGAAAATCGTAAAGACCTATGCGCAGAAAGCCGGCATCGTGAAAGAAATCACCCCGCATACGCTGCGGCATTCCTTTGCGCTGCACCTGCTGGAAAACGGGGCGGATCTGAAAGACATCCAGATGATGCTCGGGCATGCCGATATTTCTTCCACGCAGATTTACGTCCAGCTTCTGAACGATCACTTCAAGGAAGTCTATCAGCAATGTCATCCGCGGGCAAAATCGGGCTAGGGGGGAATCGCTATTTCTTTAGATTCCTCCGCGTGATTTTCGACAGGGGATTTGCCTCCGCGGCATTCTCCATCTGCTCGCTGGAGACGTGCGTGTAAATTTCCGTCGTGCCGAGATTTTCATGCCCGAGAATGTCCTTCAGGACGCGGATGTCCACGTGCCCCTGCTGATACATCAGCGTGGCGGCCGTATGCCGCAGCTTATGGACGGAATATCCGCGCCCCCCCAGGTCGATCTGCGCGAGATACTTTTTCACCACATACTGGACGGTCTTCGGGCTGATCCGCCGTTTTCTGCTGCTCAGGAAAAGCGCCCGCCTGTCTGTGACGCCGTCTTTCGGGCGAACCGCGAGATAACGCTCGACCGCATCGAGACAGGCTTCGTTCAGATAGACGATGCGCTCTTTGTCGCCTTTGCCTGTGATCTTGACTGTTTTTTCTTTAAAATGAATATCGTCGCAGTTTAACCCGACCAGTTCCGACAGCCGCATCCCGCAGTTCAAAAACAGGACGAGCATGCAATAATCCCGTTCTTTAGTAGGGCCTTCCACCTGGGAGAGCAGATCGATGGACTGTTCCAGGGTCAGATATTTCGGCAACGTTTTTTTCTTTTTAGGCGCTTCCAGCTGTTCGACGGGGTTATGGTCCAGCTTGCCGGTTTTGTCGGTCAGGTATTTGAAAAAACTTTTCATGCTGGAAACCTTTCTGGAGCGCGTGGCCGCGCTGTTGCCGCGCTCGACGCTCAGAAAATTCATATATTCGAAGACCTGCGTCAGATCGACGGTCTTGATGAATTCCAGCGTAATATCGGAGATCGGGATTTCTTCAAAATCCGTCTCAGGCGGAACGAGGCCGCGGCTCTGCTTGAGATACCGGAAAAAAGTCCTCAGATCCAAGTAGTACTCGGAAACCGTTTTCGGCGACTTTCCCTTGATCGTGCCCAGATAGCCGAGAAATTCGCGCAGGACGGACGGCGCCTCGGCAAGATAGTTATTTTTCATAGAGATCCCCGCGCTTTCATTCATCATTTCTTCTCCCCTTAATTATACAAAACATTTATTTTGTATAATTACAGAAAAAGAAAAAGCTACACTTTTTTACCCGGACCGCCCGGGCAATCGCCGAACAGGTCGGGATTGGCGGCCGGATCGGGACTTTGGAGGACGCCGAGTCCCATCCCCTCGATTTCGTCGGAAGAACCCCGCGCCGTCCACGTGGAAGCGGCCGTGCTGAAGCTGGTCGCTGGCCTGTACCCGGAAATCTTCGACAGTTTGAACGCTTCCGGTCCGTGACGCCGGCCGGATGTTCCGTTCGCATCCTGCCGTGGGGCGGATTTTTATTGAATATCTCCTGCAACCATGCTATAATCTTTGTATTGGTCAGCATTGGGCGATGAAGCTCGCCGAGTGGTTGCGCAGCTGATGGCTTCTACTGTGAGAGTAGGACCTGTCGGCTTTTTCTTTCGCTCTGACGGCGGTCATCCAAAACAACGATAAGGGAAAAACTCATGATTCATGCAATCCGTTCTCCGGAAATTTTTATCCTGCGCGATGAGGCCGACCCCGCCGTCGTCTGGCACGGGTTCAACCAGACGTGGTTTCATACGTCGTGGCAGCGCCGTTCCGGCTGCGGGCCGACGGCGGTGGCCTCCGCCGTCTATTATCTGCGCCGCACCCGCCGCCTGCCCGGCGCCGAACAGCCATTTTCCCAAAGCGAATGCCGGGCGCTGATGGAGGACGTGTGGAAGTATGTGACGCCCACCCTGCACGGCATCCCCTCGGCGAACATGCTCGTCGACGGCGCGCGGGCCTATTTCCGGGCAAGAAGCCTGCCCGTGCGGGCGGATACGCTCGACATCCCCGCACGCCGGCAGGACCGCCCCGCGATGAGCGGACTGCTGGACTTTCTGGCCGGCGGGCTCGACGGCGACATGCCCGTGGCGTTTCTCAACCTCAACAGCGGCAGGGAAAAAACGCTGGACTCCTGGCATTGGGTCCCTCTCATCCGCCTTCAGGACGGGCCGGACCGCATCGCCCGGGCGGACATCCTCGACGAGGGCCTTGTCAAGACGGTCAATCTGACCCGGTGGTACGGGACCACCACGTTGGGCGGCGGCTTCGTTCGGTTTTTCGATTCCCGCTTGGCCGCGGGCATGTGAGCGGCCCCGAACAGAAGCCGTTTTCGCCCCGCTCCCGAAACCCGCGAGAATCACGGCGACGCTACCGTCTCCCCGGGGCATAGTTTCCGGCAGCTGGGGTCCCTGGCCGCCCGCATCTCGCTGGGCGGCGAGAATTCCAT
>DAINSB010000020.1:0-21120 GCA_036741535.1 Caproicibacter sp.
GGAATCCTTCTCGATGTAGGTGTCCGTCGTGGGGATATAGGCCTCCGGCTGGTAGTAGTCGTAATAGCTGACGAAATACTCGACGGCGTTCTCCGGGAAAAATTCCCGGAACTCGGAGCAGAGCTGCGCGGCCAGCGTCTTGTTGTGCGCCAGCACGAGCGTGGGGCGGTTGACCTCGGCGATCACGTTCGCCATGGTGAAGGTCTTGCCGGACCCCGTCACGCCGAGCAGCGTCTGCTCGCGGTCGCCCTCCTTCAGACCCTGAACCAGCTCGCGGATCGCCTTCGGCTGGTCGCCGGCCGGTTTGTATTTTGAGACAAGTTTAAAATCCATCGTTACTCCATATCCGCTTCCACACCGAACAGTTCCGGCAGGAATCCGCTCTTCGCCATGGAAAGATAATTGTTTCCGCTCACGATGATGTGGTCGATCATCTTGACCTCCAGCGTCTGGAGCGCGGAGTGCAGCCAGCGCGTCGTGTCGATGTCCTGGCTGGAGGGGAGGCAGTCCCCGCTCGGGTGGTTGTGCGCGAGGATCGCGTAGACGGAATTATACTCCATGGCGGTCCTGGCGATCTTCTTGATGTAGATGTTGGCCGCCGTGGCGCTCCCTTCGCTGACCACGTCGCAGTACTGAATGTGCATGCGGCTGTCCAGCAGCAGAAGGAACACCGCCTCGTTCTGCCTGCCGATAAATTTTTTGGCGAGGTACTCCCCGGCGTCGTCGAAATTGTAGATGAAGAGCTTGTCTCCGTCCAGATCCTCCTGATACCGTCTGCAGAGCGGGGGGATCAGTTTGAGCAGCGTGGCGGCCGACCGGCCGATGCCGTCCACCTTCAGCAGTTCTTCCATCGGCGCGTCGAATACGCCGGAAAGCGAGCCGAATCTGCGCAGAAGCTCATGCGCCAGCGGATTGGTGTCTTTGAGGGGGATCGCATAGTACAGCAGAAGCTCCAGCACCACGTGGGGCGCGAAGGCGTCCAGGCCGTTTTTCAGAAACTGCTCCTTCACCCGCTGCCTGTGGCCGCCGTGCAGAGACTTCCCCTCCCGCGGCGCCGGCCGTTCCCGGGCGGATTCCTTTGCCTGCCGCAAAACTGCCGTCACACTCTTTTCCCATCGCGTCAGATTTTTCTGCTTCCGGGTTTTACGGGGGCCGGGGCGCCGGCCTTGCAGAGCGGGCAGTCCTCCGGTGCCCAGGACTCGATCTCCATGGAGACGACCGACCGGAACGGGACCCCGAAGCCGATCTTCCCGCCCGTGCGGTCCACCAGGGAGCCCACCCCGACGACCTCCCCGCCGGCCGCGCGCACGATCTCCATCACTTCCCGCACGGAGCCGCCCGTCGTCACCACGTCTTCCACGACCAGAACCTTCTGCCCGGGGCGCACCTCGAAGCCGCGCCGCAGGCACATCTTTCCGTCCCCGCCGCGCTCGGTGAAAAAGTTTTCGCAGCGGAGCGCCCGGCTGACCTCGTACGCCAACTGCACGGCCCCCATCGCGGGGCCGATCACGACCTCGACGCCCTGGTTCCGGAACTTTTCCGCAAGAGCGGAACAAAGCTCTTCGCTGTATTTCGGCTGGCGGAAAATTTTCGCGCACTGAAGGTACCGGCCGCTGTGCCTGCCGGATGTCAGCCGGAAATGGCCCTCCTGCAAAACGCCCGCGCGGCTGAAGATTTCCAACGCCCGTTCCTGTGTCATTGCAATGCCCCTTTGAATCCATTTCTGTTTATTATATACCATATATATTTTTTTGAAAAGACTCCCGCCGCTTTTAGAAATCCGCCGGCCATGTTATAATCTGTTTAAATAAAAAATCGACAGGTCGTGAATCTTTTCATGAAAACGGTAACGGTCGGCCCCAACGACGCCGGACAGCGGCTGGATAAATTCCTCACCAAGTCCTTTCCGAATCTGCCGCAGGCCATGATGTATAAAAGCATCCGGAAAAAAGACATCAAGCTCAACGGAAAACGCTGCGTAATCTCCGCGCGCCTTCAGGAAGGCGACGTGCTGGCGATGTACCTCAAGGACGAGTTCTTCCAGACGCAGCCGAAAGAATACGACTTTCTGAAAGCCCCGGACAAGCTCAACATCCTGTACGAGGACAAGAATATCATGATCCTCGACAAAAAGCCCGGGCTGATCGTCCACCCGGACGAAACCTACCACTTCGATTCGCTTATCGCCCGCGTGCAGCACCATCTGTACGACACGGGGGAATACGACCCCGGGCGGGAAAACGCCTTCGCGCCCGCGCTGATCAACCGCATCGACCGCAACACGGGCGGAATCGTGATGGCGGCGAAAAACGCCGAGACCCTGCGCCTGATGAATCAGAAGGTCAGGGCGCGGGAGATGCGGAAACTGTACCTCTGCGTCGTCTGCGGAACCATGGAAAAAAAAGCAGATACGCTCGAGGCGTATCTGATCAAAAACGAAAGACAGAACCGGGTCTTTATTTCCCGGGAACGGACGCCGGAATCCAAAACCGTCCGCACCCGCTACCGCGTGCTGAGCGAGCGCAGGGAATTCAGCCTGCTGGAAGTGGAGCTTCTGACCGGGCGGACGCACCAGATCCGCGCCCACCTCGCGTCGATCGGCCACCCGCTGGCGGGCGACGGCAAATACGGCCGCAACTCCGTCAACAAAAAAACCGGATTCCCCTACCAGGCGCTCTACGCCTACCGTCTCTCCTTCCGGTTCACCTCCGACGCCGGGATACTGGAATACCTCAACGGGAGAGATTTCGAGGCAAAGGACGTCTGGTTCCTGAAAGAATTCTACAGCTGGAACTGAGGCACGTCAATAGGCGGCGCTCAGCGGGTTCAGGACGCCGTACGCTTTGTTTTCGATGTCGTCGATAAAGTGGATGGCCTTCCCGGCGCCCCGCGCGACGCACATCTGCGGGTCGTCGGCGACATGGACGGACATTTTCGTCTTTTTGGAAAGCAGCTGATCGAATCCATAGAGCTGCGCCGAACCGCCGGTCACGATCATCCCGTCGGAATAGATGTCGCCCATCAGCTCCGGAGGGGTCTTCTCCAGCATTTCCTGAATCATGCGGATGATCTGCATGGCGCCGTCTAGGAGCGCCTCGAGCGCCTCGTCGCTCGTGATGTCCGTCCACTGGGGCAGGCCGGTCATGGCGTTGCGGCCCTTGACGCGGAAGGTGATCACTTCGCGGCGGGGAAAGACGCACCCAATGGCTATTTTCGCCTGCTCCGCCATGCGGCGGCCGATGAGAAGGTTGTACTTTCTGCGGATATATTTGATGATGGCCTCGTCGAACGCGTCCCCCGCCGTCTTCAGCGAGCGGGAGATGGCGATGCCGCTCAAAGAAATCACGGCCATGTCGGTCGTACCGCAGCCGATGTCCACCACAAGGGTCCCGTGCGGCGCGGAAATATCCACGCCCGCGCCGAGCGCCGCCGCCACCGGCTCTTCGATCAGGCAGATCTTGCGCACGCCGGCCGCGCTGATGGAATCCACGACCGCCCGTTTTTCGACCTCCGTGATCTTGCAGGGGACGCTCACGACCACGCGCGGCATGACGATCCTGCTGGCGTTGATTTTCTTTAAGTAATAGCTGATCAGGTATTTGGCCAGGTCGAAGTTGGAAATCACGCCCCCGTTGAGGGGACGGCACACCTGTATTTTCTCGGAAGTCCTGCCCACCATGGCGGCCGCTTCTTTGCCGACCGCGGTGACTTCGTCGGTTTCCAGATTCACGGCGACAAAAGAAGGCTCATTCAGAATGATGCCCTTGCCGTCGAGGAAAATTTTGATGGAAGAAGTACCAAGATCAATCGCAATATCCGTACCGAGCACTCCGCCACTTCCATTCTTTTATCTACACATCTCGAATTTTTATCTTATCTGTCTATTATTTGAATCAAGTTTCATTATATTACACCGCATCCGCGTTTTCAACCTGTTCCTTCGGGGTCGCCGCGATTGCGACGCATACCACGCCCGCGGCGCCGCCCGCGAGCAGCAGGCCACAGCATTCCGCGAACGTCGAGCCGGAGGTCACGATGTCGTCCAGCAAAAAAATCCGCTTTCCCGCGATGTCGAAGTCCCCGAGGGCATACGCGCCCTTGACGTTTTTGCGGCGTTCCCCCAGGCTCAGCATGTGCTGGACGCGGTTCTGCCGCGTTTTCCGCAGGCAGGGCGCGTAGGGCAGCCCGAGCGCCTTCGCAAACCGCCGGCCCACCAGCTCCGACTGGTCGTACCCGCGCTCCTTCAGGCGGTCCTTCCCGAGGGGGACGGAGGTCACGAGGTCCGCGCGCAGGGCGGGGACCGTCCGGGCGGCCGCGGCCGCCAGCTGCTGGGCATAGAATCCGGACGACTGTTTCTCCCCGGAAAATTTGTACCGGAGGATGGATTCCCTCACCTTGCCATGATACCGATACAGGTACACGCAGGGGACGGCCTTGCCTGCCACGGAGATCTCGAGGAAGTGCATCGTTCCCGCGGCGGAAATTTCGGCGGCGCAGCTTTCGCAGACCTTCGTGCCCGGGGCGACGATTTTCCCGCAGAAGACGCATCTCGGCGGGAAGAAAAGGTCCAGGCAGTAAGTTCCGGCTTTTTTAAGATCCATCTCCATCGTCTCCACACAACAGGTCGTAGAGCCCCGTGTAACGTCTCGTTTTTCTGTCGTTTTCCACCATGCTCCGAATATCGGCGGCGCTGCCGACCAGAATCAGGAGCGCCTTCGCCCGGGTGATGGCGGTGTAGAGCAGGTTCCGGTAACAGAGCTGCGGCACGACATGGAACACGGGGATGACGACCGCCGGGAATTCGTTCCCCTGGCTTTTATGGATCGTCATGGCGTAAGCCGGCTCCAGCTCCGAGGCCGCCTCCAGCTCGTACCGGACCGTACGGTTGTCCATGCGGACGACCATGGCGGAAGCGCGCCTGTCGATTTTCAGCAGGATGCCCTGATCGCCGTTGAACACGCCCTCGCCCGTGGAACCGTCGTCCCTCGTCCAGGCAAGATCGTAGTTGTTCTTTGCCTGCATGATCTTGTCCCCTTCGCGGAACAGATTGCCCGCGAGGACGATTTCTTTTTTCCCGGGCGAAGGGGGATTGACGGCCTGCCGCAGCCGCCGGTTGAGTTCTTCCGTGCCCAGCGTCCCCTTCCGGCCCGGCGCGAGGACCTGAATATCCGTCAGAGGGGAATAGCCGTAGCTCTCCGGTAGGCGCCTGCCGTACAGGTCCGCCACGACGGAAGCGGCCTCGTCCTGCGTTTTGGAGGAAAGAAAGAAAAAGTCGGAATTCCGGATCTTCAGCTCCGGCAGTTCGCCGGCGACGATTCTGTGCGCATTCGTCACGATCAGGCTTTTCATCGACTGCCGGAACACCCGCCCGAGCTGCACCACCGGCACCAGGCCGGAAGCGATGAGGTCGCCGAGCACGTTGCCCGGGCCGACGGAGGGAAGCTGGTCGCTGTCGCCAGCGCGCGGAGCGTCGCTTCAAAGAGGCTTACGTCGACCATCGACAGCTCGTCCACGATGAGCGCATCGCATTCCAGCAGGTTTTTTTCATTCCTGTCGAAGACAGGGCGGTCGTTTTCATCCCATTTCACCTGCAGCAGCCGGTGGATGGTCTTCGCCTCCCTGCCCGTCAGGTCGGACATCCGCTTCGCGGCCCTGCCGGTCGGCGCGCCGAGAAAGACTTTTTCCCCGTTGAATTCCAGGATCCGTATGATCGCCCGGAGCGTCGTGGTCTTCCCGGTGCCGGGGCCTCCGGTCAGGATCAGCATCCCCTTCGACAGGGCCTCGCGGATGGCGTTTTTCTGCATCTCTTCGTAGCGGATGCCCTGCTCTTCCTCGATGGTGGAAATATAGTGGTCGACGCCGACGATGGACTGCGCCGGATAGTGCAGCATCATGCGGATCCTGCCCGCGACATAGACTTCGGTGCGGTACAGCCCGGCGGTGAAGATGAATTCCCTGCCGCGAAAGCGGCGGGACACGAGGGTCGCGTCCGCCTTCAGCTCTTCCAGCGTGGAAGCCGCGGCGTCCTGCGTGACGCCGAGCATGCGGCTGGAGGCGGACAAGAGCTTGTCGGCTGGCAGGCAGGTGTGGCCGTTCCCCTCGTTGTGCTTTAAAACATGGACGATGCCCGCCCGCAGGCGGCAGTCGTGGTCGGCCGGCAGCTCCATGGCCGCGGCGATCCGGTCCGCCCGCGCGAAGTCCACCTGGATTCCGTCTCCGCACAGGCAATAGGGGTCGTCCCGTACGCGGTCGGCCGTCCGGTCGCCGAACACCTTCCACGCGCGGACGGCCTCCTGAGGCGTGATGCCGTAGCTCCCCAGCTTCATCATCGTCTCGCGGATGCCGCCGACGCGCCGGAATTCTCCGCTGAGTTTCTCCGCCTTTTCCCTCGTAATCCCCCTGATCTGGCAAAGGCGCTCCGGCTCGCCTTCGAGCACCCGCAGGGTGTCGTCGCCGAAGGCGTCCACGATCTTCCGCGCGATCGCCGGGCCGATGCCCTTGACCGCCCCGGAGGAAAGATACTTCAGAATGGCGGGGGCTTCCTGCGGCCGGGAGCGTTCCACCGCCTGTACTTTGAACTGCGTGCCGTAGTTCTGGCTGCTGACCCATTCGCCGACGACGTGCAGCTCTTCGCCCACCCCGACGAACGGCATGGTGCCTACGGCTGTCACGAGCTCCTCGCCGTTGTTCAGCGAAACGACCGCGTATCCGTTTTTCTCGTTTCTGAAAATGACATCCTCCACCGAGCCGGTCATTTCCAGCATTTCCGCATTTCCCATGAAATTTCCTCTGTCGATTCCAAGTCTTTCGTACATTTTCAGTATAAACCATCCGCTATGTATTTGCAAACCATACTGTTCCCCCATGAAGGGGATGACAGTATTTGCAAGTGAATTTTTCGCCCTGCAAGGACGAGGAGGACAGCGGGCTGGCGCCCGCCGACGACGAGGACGCGGCAGGCGGAAAATGGACCGCAAAGATG
Source organism: Caproicibacter sp. (assembly GCA_036741535.1). Lineage (GTDB taxonomy): Bacteria > Bacillota > Clostridia > Oscillospirales > Acutalibacteraceae > Thermocaproicibacter. The sequence goes on from DAINSB010000020.1 coordinate 6,983, forward strand.
TCTATTCTTTCGTGGGAGAACCGTACCAGTCTCCGCAATAATTTTGCAGTTCCTCCGGCGTGCAGAGGGTCAGGTTGGCATTCTCACCGCAGATCGTTTTGCAGACAGCCCTCGTCTCCTCGTCCATGCCGAGGTCGACGCAGTAGATCCGCGCATGGCACCTCAGCCATTTCGAGCGTTCCGCCGCGCTGCGCAGCGTGAACTCCGCCTGCTCGTCGTGGCCTTTCATCGAGATGAAAATGCAGAATTCGCCCGGATTCTCGGTTTTCAGCATCCAGAAGAACACCAGGCGGAGAAACGAGACAAACCCGGCCACCGCAAGAAAGAAGACGACGGTTTTCAAAATCACGGCACCCATAAAAAGTCACCCCTTGCACAGTTTATGTGAAGGGGCGATTTTTTGTTAATGAAGAATTATTTTTGAAGTGCCGCCCGCAGGGCGTCCACTTTGTCGCGCTTTTCCCACGAGACGTTCAGGTCTTCCCGGCCCATATGGCCGTAGTTGGCGATCGCCCGGTAGATGGGGCGGCGCAGGTCGAGGTTGCGGATGATCGCGCTGGGGCGCAGGTCGAACACTTTCGTGACCGCGGCGGAAAGCTCCTCTTCGCCGTACTGCGACGTGCCGAACGTGTCGACCGCGATCGAAACCGGCCGCGCGACGCCGATGGCGTAGGCGAGCTGGACCTCGCATTTTTTCGCCAGCCCGGCCGCGACGATATTTTTGGCGACATAGCGCGCCGCGTAGCTGGCGGAGCGGTCCACCTTCGTGGGGTCCTTGCCGGAAAAAGAGCCGCCGCCGTGCCTCCCGTAGCCACCGTAGGTATCCACGATGATCTTTCTGCCGGTCAGTCCGCTGTCGCCGACCGGCCCGCCGATCACAAACCGACCGGTCGGGTTGATGTAGTATTTCGTCCGGCCGTCCAGCCATTTGGAAGGGATGACCGGGGCTATGACGTGTTTCCGGATGTCGGACCGGATCTGCTGCAGCGGGATCTCCGGGGCGTGCTGGGCGGATACGACCACCGTGTCCACGCGGGTCGGCACGTCGCCGTCGTACTCGATCGTCACCTGGGTTTTCCCGTCCGGGCGCAGGTAGGGCAGCGTGCCGTCCTTGCGCACTTCGCTGAGGCGCTTGGAAAGCTTATGGGCCAGCGAGATGGCGAGCGGCATCAGCTCCGGGGTCTCGTCGCAGGCGTAGCCGAACATGATGCCCTGGTCCCCCGCGCCGAGAACGTCGTCCGGATCGGAAACGGCGCCGTTCTGCGCCTCGTAGGACTGGTTGACGCCCATCGCGATGTCGGGCGACTGCACGTCGATGGAAGTGAGGACGCCGCACGTATTGCCGTCGAATCCGCACTCCGGGTTGTCGTAGCCGATATCCCTGATGACTTCGCGCGCGATCGAGGCGATGTCCACATAGCACTTGGTCGATATTTCACCCATCACATGGATCACCCCCGTCGTGGCCGTGACTTCGCAGGCCACATGGGCTTCCGGGTCCTCCGCGAGGATGGAATCCAGAACCGCGTCGGCGATCTGGTCGCACACTTTGTCCGGATGGCCTTCCGTCACGGACTCCGACGTAAAAAGACGTTTCGACATACTTGGTACCTCCTAAAAAATTAAAAATACCGTCCGGAAAACCGGACGGTATGAAAGAAGCTCAAACCTCATCTCTCGGTTTCCCGCAGGATTTGGCACCTTGCCGCATGGCAGGTTGCCGGACATCACAGGGCCTGTTCCCTCCGTCACTCTCGATAAGGGCATATTCACTTTTCGGATGTATTATATCATAGGATCGCGGACTTGTAAAGCGGAATTCTCACGTCCTCCGGAAAGTCCCGTGCAGAATCGGGCTGACCTTTTTATAGATCAGGATCGTGAGGCACGAGACGAGGACGCCTTTGAACAGGTTGAACGGGGCAACCGCAAAAAGGACGAAGGTGTTCAGATCGGTGATGGCCGGATTGACCTGCGTGCCCATCGCGATCAGCGCGCCCATCGGCATATGGAACACGCTGGCATACAGGGGAAGCAGCAGGAACGCGTTCATCAGGCTGCCCACGGCGGTCATGGCGAGCGTGCCGACCACAAGGCCCACGATGGCGTGCTTTCTCGTCTTCTTCTTCCGGAACCGGTAAATCACCGCGGCGGGGAGGACCAGCGAACACCCGATGAGGAAATTCGCGAAATCGCCGACGCCCGCCGTCGAACTGCCGTGCAGGAAGAAATAGAGCAGCACCTTGACCATCTCGATCATCACGCCCGCGAGCGGGCCCATCGCGAACCCCCCGATGAGCACCGGCAGCTCGCTTAAATCCAGCTTGTAGAAGCCGGGGGCAAACCACAGCGGGAACTCGGCCGCCATCAGCACGAACGCGATGCCGGCCAAAATGCCGACCTGCGTGACTTCTCTGACGCCCAGCACGGGTCTTGCCGGTTTTTTTACGGTTTCTTCTTTATCTAACAATTCCCTTATCTCCTTTGACCGCTGCCCACGAAAAAAGCCCTGCAGAAGACTGCAGGGCAAAAAGGCGCTTTCAAAAAGCGTTCTTCTTCATTCCGGACTGTACCGTCGGCTCCGGGATTGCACCGGAATCTGCACAAAGCTCGTGGGCTCGTCGGCTCATCGCCGCATGACCACCGGTGGGGAATTTCACCCCGCCCCGAAGACAGCTGTTTATTTAAGATTATCTTACCATATTCCCGATGTTCTGTCAATGAAAAGTTGGAGACCTGAGGCTGGAAAAGGAACGCTTTCCGCAAGCCAAGCGCGAAGCCCAACATGCGAACCTGCCAATTCTCTAATCCACTATTTGCTGCGGGACGCGAGCGACTGCGTAAGGTCCCGCAGATAATCGGCCGCGGGGCCGAACCGGTCCAGCGCGTCCAGCGCCGTGCGGGTCAGCTCCCCGACGGCGCGTCTGGCGCTGTCCATGCCCAGCAGGGAGACATAGGTGCTTTTCCCGTTTTCCGCGTCGCTGCCGGCGGGCTTGCCGAGAACGGCGGAATCGCCTTCCACGTCCAGAATATCGTCGACGATCTGGAATGCGAAGCCGAGCGCGGCGGCATACCGGTCCGCGGCGGAGAGCTCGTCCGCTTCCGCCCCCGCGAGCAGGCACCCCATCTTCGCGGAAGCCCGGATCAGCGCCCCCGTTTTGTTTTCGTCCATTTTCTGGAGCGTCGCCATCGGAACGGATTTCCCTTCGCAGAGCAGGTCGATGGCCTGGCCGCCCGCCATGCCGTACGGGCCGGCCGCCGCGGCCAACTCCCCCGCTGCGGCGCAGGCGCGCTGCGGGCCGGCCGCGGAGACGCTCGCGGGCGAAAGCATCGTCTGGAACGCCAGGGTCAGCAGGGAATCGCCGGCGAGCAGCGCCTGCGCCTCGCCGAACACCACATGGTTGGAAGGCTTGCCCCGCCGCATGGCGTCGTCGTCCATGCACGGAAGATCGTCGTGGATCAGGGAGTAGGTGTGGATCATCTCCACGGCGCAGGCGAACGGCAGGGCGGCCTCCTGATCCCCGCCGCAGAGACCACAGAATTCCAGCAGCAGCACGGGGCGCAGGCGCTTTCCCCCCGCGAGCAGGCTGTACCGCATGGCGCGGAACAGATCCGACTGCAGAAGGTCCTCCTCCGGCACGAAACGCCGCAGGGAATACTCGACGGCGGAGAGGTAATCCGAGCGGTCAATCCTCCCCATCGGTTCCGCCTTCCTTTTTTTCGAGCTCCGTGATCTGACGGATTTTCTGCTCCGCATCCGAAAGTTTTTTGTAGCAGAAAGCGGCGAGAGCGGACCCCTCTTCGTAGAGCTGGAGCGACTTTTCCAGAGGCTCCGATCCCTTCTCCATCGCGTCGACGATCTCTTCGAGCCTCCGCGCGGCTTCTTCAAACGTCGTATTTTTACTGATCCTCATGTTGGTCCGCACCCGCTTTCCGTTCTTTATGTTTCCGCATTTCCTTCCGGTTAACCGTGCAGCGCAGGTCCCCGTCGCGCATCCGGACCAGCACCTGCTCGCGCTCCCTGACTTCCGCCGCGCCGGAGACCGCTTCCCCGGACTCCCCGTAGAGGACGGCGTAGCCGCGCGACAGCACGGCCAGAGGGCTGAGCGCAGAGAGTTTCCCCGCGCAGGCCGCCAGCGCCTGCCGCAGATCGCCGCATCTCCGCGCCATGGAGGCGTTCAGGGATTCCACCTTGCCGTCGATCGAGATCCGCCGGATCGCGACGCTCTCCGCGGGGTCCCGGAACATCCGGCTGCCCGCGAGGGCGGAAAGCCATTCCCGGGCATGTTCCACGGTGCCCGACGCGGCGGCGTCGAGGCGCGCGCGCAGCCCGACGACGGCGCCGAGAAGTTCCCGCCTGTCCGGCACGGCGAGTTCGGCGGCGGCGGAAGGCGTCGGGGCGCGCAGGTCGGCCGCAAAATCGCAGATGGTGAAATCCGTCTCGTGGCCGACGGCCGAGATGACGGGGATTTTCGAAGCGGCGACCGCCCGCCCGACGACCTCCTCGTTGAAGGGCCAGAGATCCTCCAGCGATCCCCCGCCCCGCCCGACGATGATCACGTCCGCGCGACCCAGCCGGTTCATGCGCGCAAGCGCGCCGGCGATCTCCTCCGCCGCGCCGTCGCCCTGGACCTTCACGGGGCAGAACACGACCTCCGCGAGCGGAAACCGCCGCCCCAGGATTGTCAGGATGTCGTGGACGGCCGCTCCGGTCGGCGACGTGACGACGCCGATGCAGCGGGGGAACTTCGGGATCGGCCGCTTCCGCTCGGGCGCGAACAGCCCCTCCCTCGCCAGCTTCGCCTTGAGCTGCTCAAACGCGAGATTGAGCGCGCCGATCCCGTTCGGCTGCATGTCCTCGGCGTAAAGCTGGTATTGGCCGGAGACCTCGTAGACCCCGACATGCCCCCGCACGATGACCTGCATGCCGTCCTCCGGATGGAAGCGGACGCGCCGTGCGTATTGGGCGAACATGACCGCACGGACGACGCATTTTTCATCCTTGAGCGAGAAATAAAAATGGCCGGAGCGGTAATGGTCCGTAAAATTGGAGATTTCCCCCGCGACGAAGACATTGGCGAGGGCTTCGTCCTCCTCGAACCGCGACCGCAGGTACGTGTTCAGTTGCGTGACCGTCAGCACGATTGGTTCGTCCATCATGGGAGCATCCCTTCCTTCACGGCGGCCAGCACGGCCACGCCCGCGGCATTGTCGCCCGAAAACTCCGGCTCTGCGAAAATCGCGCCGTATTTTTCGGAAAGTTCCTGCCGGAGGATGGAATCGGCCGCCACGCCGCCGGCAAACACCACCGGCAGGCGGCCGGTGCCCGGCTGGCGGCCGAACCGCTTCAGGAGTTCGCCCGTCATGCCGTCGAGCGCGGCGAGGAGGGAGCGCAGGCAGAACGCGGCGATCTCCTCTTTCGGGCTCCCCTGCGTGAGCAGGCGCCGACACTGGTTCTCGATGCCGGAAAGCGAACAGTCCGCACCTTTCAGAACCGGCCGGATCCGGAAGGTCCCGCGCCACGCGAGGGCGAGTTTTTCAAGCTCCCGCCCCGCTGGAAACGGAAGGCCGAGCAGCGCGCCGACCCGGTCGACCGCCTGCCCGGCCTTCAGGTCGAGCGAGCGGGCCGCGATGCGGGTGTGAAAAACCGAATCCGGGTCCGGCTCCGCAAGAACCGCTTCGGTCGTTCCCCCGGAGACATGGAACGCGAGGAATCTTTCCTTCAGCAGATCGAGCCTCGACGCCGAATACAGCGCCGAGGCGATATGCCCCTGCTGATGGGAAAAGCGGAACAGCGGGACGCCGAGCGACCGCGCGGCCGCGTCTGCGGCGGCCACGCCGGCGAGAAAACAGGGCATGTAGGAGCCCGGTTCGCTGCGTGGCCGATCCGACACGCCGACGGCGCAGAACTTCCCGCCGTCGAACGGGAGCTTTCCCAGCACCTCCGGAAGCTGACGGACATGCTCGAACACCGCGTCGCTCTGCCGCAGGCCGAGCCGGCCCGCCCCCACGGGCAGCAGCTTCCGGCTCTGCACGACCGCGCCGCCCGTAAAAATTGCGGAGGACGTTGTGTAGTTGCTCGTGTCGATCCCCAGAACGTCAGGCATCCGACCCACCCGGTTCCCTTGCCGCGGAGCCCAGAACGCCGTTGACGAACGGGGCGTCTTCCGCGCTGCCGTACTTTTTCGCGAGGCTGACCGCTTCGTTGATGGAAACGCTGACCGGGATGTCAGGCTCGAACATCATTTCGTACAGCGCGAGGCGCAGCAGGGAAAGAGACACTTTGGAAAGGCGGTTCATGGTCCAGCCGCGGATGTATTTCCGGATGACCGCGTCGATCTTCTCCTCGTGTTTCTCCGCGCCGGAGGCGGTTTTCTCGGCAAATTCCTCGATGCGCACATCTTCCGAGGCTTCGGCGGCATCGACGATCTCACTCGTCGTGTCGTGGTTGATGCTCCGTTCAAAAATCAGCACAAATGCCTGCTCGCGCGCTTTTCTTCTGTTCATGGGACCTCCGGTCTAAAGATTAGTGGATTAGATGTTAGAGGTTGGAAAGGGAAAAAGCCGCCGGAAATTGCCCTTCCAACCTCTAACCTCCAGCCTCCAGCTTCTAAATTCAAAAAAAGCCCTCCACAAATGTGGAGGGTTGCCGCCGATTTGTAAATTGTCAAACTTCCACGGAAGTTATTATACCACAGATTCGCCGGAACACAACTATTGCCGCTCGACAATCTTGATTTTATCGTACGAAAACCCCGTCTGCCCGGAGACAATGTCGTTGATGATGATGGCGTCGTCCTGTTCCGCCGCTTTCGTCTTGACGATCACGCTGCACCCGTTGTCCTCCAGGGAGACGATGCAGTCCGGGTATCCCTTTGCTTTGATGAGATTTTCGACGTTGGTCTCTTTCTGGATGTTCTGCGCGATGACCGCGGCCTTATCCACGGCTTCCTTCTTGGCGGCGTCGCTTTTCTGCGCGTCGTTCAGAACGTTCGTCAGCAGCTCGGTGGCCTCGTCACGCGCTTTTTGCCTGGAAAGCCTGGCCTGGCTGAAATATTCGTCCGTCAGCGTGCCGGCGTTCGCGCTGGTCTTCACCGAGCCCGATGCGGTCCCCGAAGAAGCCGAAGCCGCGCCGGAAGCCGATTTGCCCGCAGAGGACGCGACGGCGCTGCCGGAGGCGTTGACAAGCAGCGTCTGCCCGAGTTCTCTGCCCGAGGCCACGGCCTGCGTCGCCGGAAGCTGCGTTCCGCCGTTCAGCGTAAAATTCAAATAGACGGCTGCACCCAGCGCGACCACCAGCGCCGCAAGCACCAGTTGCCGTTTCCCCATTTTCATACCTTAAATTCCCCCTGATTTTTATTATTTTGCTTTTATGACGCACACCCGCACAGATGTGATGTGGAGCGCCGTCGTTACGGCATCGGTTACGCTTTGCTGCACGGAAGGGTCGCCGCCGCCGTCGCAGACCACGACGACCCCTTTCACCAGCGGCTGGATTTCCGTCACCCGGAGCGCCTGCTCGGAACCGTCTGAATTCTTGATCAGAAGGTAGTTCGTCTCGTCGCTGTAATCGTCCTCGCTTTTGCCTGTCTGGCTGCCGTCACTTTCGCTCGTCTGCTGCCGGGACTGTTTGTCTTCCGTCGCATAGACGTACTCCGCCGTTTTGTCCAGCGTGACGAGGACCTTCACGTTTCCCACGCCGCTGATCTGCGCGATGATGGCGGTCAGGTCTTCTTCCAGGCTTTTTTCGTATTGCTCCGCCGTGGCGGCGGGCTGGGAAGAAACCGGCTGCGCCTGGGCGGACGGAGAGCCGTCGCAGCTTTTCAGATTGCCGGAAATCAAAATCAGGGCGATGCCCGCAAGCCCCGCAACGACGATGATCTTCCGGTACTTTTCGTTTTCCGCAAGCCTTTGGAACAGCCCCGCGTTTTTTCCGCGGGCCGGTTCAGTCGCCATCTGAAACAACCTCCGTTTGAATTCCCAGTTCCTTTTTAAGCAAGTCCGATGTTTTTTCCTTCTCAGCGGCATATTTGGAACCCAGAGTCACAGTGATTTTAGTAATTGATATGCTGCCATCCTTGTTTGTATCCATGTCTACGCGAACATTTTTGCATTTTACGCCGATCCGGTTCAGCTCGGACACCACGAGCCCCGTGATGCTTTTCCGCGCGGCCTCCCGGGTCTGGCCGTCCAGCGCGGAATCCAGCTGCCGGTTGGGCTGGGCGGAGCCGGTATTGCCCATGCCGAGGCTGATTTTCGGAATCGCGCTGGTGAGTGGCCCGATCAGGACGCAGATGATGAACGCGCCCAGCACGAATTTCGCGATCCGCTCCATGGACCCGTTCGGCATCAGCCCCTGCACCAGCGCGGCCGTGAGGCCAGCGAGGCAGATCATCGCGGACCATTCGCGCACCCCGTTCATGACACGCCCCCGATCACCATCATGACGACCGTCGAGACGACGAGGATCGTCATGCAGCACAGCAGCACGGCCATCATGGTGGAGACCACGTCGGCGGACGACTTGAGAAGCGAGGTGATCTCTTTGAGGTCGAAGATCTGACTGATGCCGGAGCAGACGTTGAGCGTCAGGATCCAGAGCAGGCATTCCGCGAGGACCGGCAGGAAGATGAAAAGCCCGGCGAGCAGCCCAAACGCCCCGACCCCGGACTTCAGGGTCTTCAGACACCCGTTCACCGTGTTGAGAGCTTCCCCCAGCGCGTTGCCGACCAAGGGCACGAAGCTGCTGACGATGAATTTCGCCGTTTTGGAGCCGGTGCTGTCCACGGCGGAGGCCACGATGGAATGCATGGTGATCAGGCTCGTGAAAAGCGTCATTGCAAGGCCCATCAGCCATTTGACCACTTTGTTCAGAACGTTGCACAGGCCGCCGAGGTTGATGCTCGGAGAGATGGCGGAGACCACGGAAAGGGCGAGAAAAATATTCATCATCGGAGCAAGAAAATTGGAGGAAAAGACGGAGACGGCGTCTCCCGCCGCCACCATGAGCATATGGTAGGCGCCCGCCGAGACCGGCTGCCCCGCTGCGGCCATGATGCCCACGAGGACCGGCACGCACGCGAGCAGAAAACCGGACGCGGCCTTCAGCATGTCGGCGGCGTCGGAAATACAGGAGACGATCGGCGAAACGACCAGCGTGCAGACGCACAGCGTCCCGACCATGCCGATCACGCTGCCGAGCGGCTGTTCCCCGAAGGAGAGCTTCAGGCTGCTGAGCAGCGCACACAGCAGAATGACCGCAATCACGGACGCGACGACGCGCAGGGGCGTGGGAAGTTTCCCGGCGAAGATCGAAACGATCTTCTGGAAATAATTCTGCGGCGTGATGGAGGAGACGGAGTTATAGTCCGATTTGTCCACCCCGAGCTGGTCGAGGATCTTGCGCGTCTCCTCCGGCAGGCTGTCCGAAAGGTCGCCCGCCCCGCTCTTCTGGAACTGTTCGCGGTAATACTCCTGCATGTCCGCTTCCGAAGAACTCGCCTGCGCCGCGAAAGCATGCGCCGGGAAAAAAGAAAAAAGCGCCAGCAGAAACACAAGGCAAAAAATCCGTTTCATGATCCACCGCCGATCAATCCGTTCACCGTCTTTGCGATTTTTTCAAACAGCGGCAAAGCCAGCACGACGATTGCAATTTTTCCGCCCAGCTCCACTTTCGAGGCGAGGGCGTTTTCCTGGGCGTCGCGGCAGGCGTCCGCCGCAAACTGCGTCAGGAAGCACACGCCGAGCGTCTTCAGAAGAATGACGGCATAATCCGCCGAGATCCCCGTGGCGGAAAGCAGCGTGTTGATCTGCCGCAGCGCCGGCGCGATATTGGCAAAGATCTCGAGCAGGATCACGATTCCGGCGGCGATGCTGAGCAGCACGGCGTATTCCTGGTGATACCGCCGCAGCATGGAGGCGATGACGGCGGCGCAGACGGCAATGCCGGCGATCCCCACTACATTCATCATTTTTTACAGACCGAATATGGATTTAATCGTTTTAAAAAGGGCGCTGATCTGCTGGACGATCATCGTGAGAACCACGATCAGACCCGCCAGTGTGGTCATCATGGCCTGTTCTTCCCGCCCCGAGCGGATCAGAAGCTGATTCAGGACCGCGACGATGATGCCGATCGCGGCGATTTTGAAGATCAAATCCACATCCATTTTTTATTTCCTCCGAATTAGAGTTTTAGTGGATTGGATGTTAGAGGATTAGAAAGGGAATGTCTCCGTAAACAACGGCGGAGCCTAACACTCTAACTTGCCAATCTCTAATCCACTAAATTAGCAGAGCAGCAGCGCCGCGACGATGCCGCCGAAGCTCCCCAGCATCAGGTAGAGCTTCGATTTTCTGCTCTGATCCTCTTTGGCTTTTTCCAGCGCTTCGGCGGTCAGGCCGGCGTACAGACTGAAATGCGCAAGCTGCCCTTCCGTATCGCTCGACCCGAACCCCGCCCCGAACCCGTTCAGCAGCTCGAGGTCGCTTTTCGAGAATCCCTCGGCCGCCGCCTCTTCCCGCACGGAACTTTCCCACGCTTCGCGCCAGCCGTCCCCCCGCGCGCTTTTTTCGGAGCAGAGTCCCAGAAAAGAGAGGCCCTGCCCGTGCTTTTCCACGACCGACCACACCGGAATGGACGAATACCGGATCTCGGTCTTGGCGGCCGACAGGAACCGCAGAAAATCCGTGAGCTTTTCCACCCGGACCGACAGTTTACGCGATTCCATATACCCCGCGAGAAACCCCGCGCAGATCAGCAGGATCGCCCCCGTGAGCTTCAGCAAGCAAATCACCCGCTTTATAAATTCCCGCCACGCTTCCGGGCGCCGTGGACCCGCCGAGGACCGCGACGTACGGAAAGGCGCCGGTCCGCAACAGCTCCATCGCCTGACGGCGCTTCAACAATTCCGAGATGTCTCCCGCATGGATGCTCGCGATGACCCCGACGCCCGCGTTCAGGCTCTGTTCCACGGCATAGGTCTCCCGCTCGGCCCCGAGCTCGTCGCAGATGATGATCTGAGGCGACAGGGAACGCACGGCGAGCAGCATCCCATCCGCCTTCGGATAGCCGTCGAGAACGTCGCAGCAGATGCCGACGTCGTTCTGCGGAATCCCCTGGTACGCGGCCGCGATCTCGCCGCGCTCGTCGACCACGGCGATCTTGCGGATATTCCCCCTGTCGCCGCCGGAAAGCTGCCGCGCCAGGTCGCGCAGGATCGTCGTCTTGCCGCTGGAAGGGGGGCCCGCCAGCAGCAGGCCTTTCGCGATGTTTCCCTTGAGCTTGGTCAGGATCTGATCCGCACAGCCGGGGATCTCCCTCGCGATGCGGAGGTTCACCGAAGAAACGTCCCGCATCCCGCCGATCCGCCCGTTCTGCAGCACGGCCGTGCCGCAGATCCCGGCCCTGTGGCCGCCCTGGATGGTGACATAGCCGTTCCGGATCTCATTTTCATGGCTGTAAATGGAATAGCTGCATAAAATGCGAAAGCTCTCTTCCAGATCGCCCCGGTCCGCGATCAGATCGTCGGCGTCCGGAAAGCAGTTCAACCCTCCCCTGCGCTTGATGAAAAAAATCCCGTTCGGGCAGCAGACGGTCACGGGGCGGTTGATGCGGAGCCGGATCTCCTGCGTCTGTTTTTTTACGTCCGGAGGAAGGTTTTTCAGATAAGTCCGTATTCTTTCGCACACGCCCTCCGCTGCAGAGTCGAATCTTTCTTCTTTTTGTACGTGCATTGCCTTGTCCTCTCCCTTCACTCCATACATATGGACAAAGCCTCCGCATTAGAACAAAAAAAAGCGGCGGCGGAGTGCCCCCGCAGGCACGCCCCGCCGTGGGGCAGGGCAAAAAAATAAGCCCGTCTCCGGCGGAGAGTTTCGGGCGACTCCCGGCAGCTCCAACGGGTTTATAGAAATATAAAATTTCAGCGGGAGCAGTTTTTCAGACTGTCCCCGCTGAAAAGCGATACGATTTTTCAGTGCCGAACGGTGGAATTCGCGCCCTACGCGCCTGTCATGGCATCGAACTCATCCTCCGAGATCACGCGGACCCCGAGCCGGTTGGCCTTCGTGAGCTTGCCGCCGGCATCTTCCCCGGCGAGCACGTAATCCGTCTTCTGGGAAACGCTGCCGGTGACGCGCCCGCCGAATTTCTCGATGATCTCCGTGGCCTGCCTGCGCGTGAAACGCTTCAGCGTCCCCGTCAGCACAAAGGTCCTGCCCGCGAACCGACTGTCCTGCGATACCTCGCGGGCGGCGGCGAGATTCACGCCGCAGTCGCGCAGGCGTCCGACCATGTGCGCCGTGTTCGGGAGGTCGAAAAAATTTCGGACGCTCTCCGCCATGATCCCGCCGAACCCGTCGATGGCGGCGATGTCGTCCTCCGGCGCCTGGAAGATCTCGTCAATCGTACCATAACGGGAACAGAGAAGTTTGGCGGCTTTCAGGCCGATATGCGGAATGCCGAACGCATAGACGAGCCGGTAAAGATCGTTTCCCTTCGCCTTAGCGATGGCGTCGATCCGGTTCTGAGCGGATTTCTCGCCCATCCGCTCGAGGCCGGAAAGCTGCTGCAGCGTCAGCGAAAAGAGGTCGGCGGGGGAAGCGACGAGCTTTTCCGCGATCAGCTTTTCGAGCAGCGCCGGGCCGAATCCGTCGATGTCCATCGCGTCGCGCGAGCAGAAATGAATCAGGTGGCGGAGCAGCTGTGCGGGGCATTCCGGGTTCGTGCACCGGGTGGCGGCCTCCCCCTCTTCCCGGACGACGGGGGCCCCGCAGGACGGGCATACCGCCGGCATGCGGAACGGCTCCGAGCCCTCCTCGTGGGAAACGACTGAAACGACCTCGGGGATGATCTCCCCCGCTTTACGCAGGACCACCGTGTCCCCCTTGCGGATGTCTTTTTCGGAGATGAAATCCTGATTGTGCAGCGTCGCGCGGCTCACGGTCGTGCCGGCCAGCGTGACGGGCTCGAAGACGCCGGTCGGGGTCAGCACGCCCGTGCGGCCGACATTGATCTCGATGCCGAGCAGGCGGGTCCGCTTCTCTTCCGGCGGATACTTGAACGCCTCCGCCCAGCGCGGAAACTTCGCCGTGCTGCCGAGGAGGTTTCTCTGCGCGAAGGAGTTGACCTTGACGACCGCCCCGTCGATGGAGTAGTCCAGTTCGCCGCGCATCGCGCCGATGCGGCGGACCTCCGCAAGCACCTGTTCGACGGTTGTGCAGGGGGTGAAAAAAGGCGGGACCGGAAAACCGAGCTCCTTCAGAAAATTCAGGGCCTCGTCGTGGAAGGAAAGCTCCGCGCCCGTCACCTGCTGGATGTTGAAAACGAAGATGTCGAGGTTCCGCTCCGCCGTGATCGCCGCGTTTTTCTGACGGAGCGACCCGGCGGCCGCGTTCCTCGGATTTTTGAATGGCTTTTCGTCGTTCAGTTCCTGACGGGCGGAAAGCTCGAAAAAGGACCGGTGCGACATATACACCTCGCCACGCACTTCGAGAAACGGCAGAGACCGGCTCAGCTTTTTCGGCACCGTGCGGATGGTCCGGATATTTTCGGTGATGTCTTCGCCGACCAGGCCGTCGCCGCGCGTCGATCCACGCGCGAGGACGCCGTCGCGGTATTCGATGGAGACGGAGAGGCCGTCGAATTTCGGCTCGACGATATAGACCACGGACTCCCCCACCGCGGCCCGGACCCGGCGGTCGAAATTGACCATCTCCTGCTCGGAAAAGGAGTCGTGCAGGCTCTGCATCGGGACCGTGTGCGCGACGGGCGAAAACTTGCTCAGCGGCGCTCCTCCGACGGTCTGGGTCGGGGAATCCGGCGTGACCAGTTCGGGGTACTGCGATTCGATATTTTCGAGCTGCCGGTAAAGGGCGTCGTACTCGGCGTCGTCGATCTCCGGCGAATCTTCCTCATAGTATTTCCGGTTGTGATAGCGGATCTTCTCGGCCAGCAGGGCGGCCTGTTTTCTCGCTTCTTCAAGGTCCATGCTTTTTAACCTCCGCGGCAGGCTGAGCCTGCATTCAAGCCGCGCCATGGGGTGCAGTGGGAATTCTAGTCCCCTGCCGGCGCGAGTGTTGGAAATAACTCCCGCAAAAAGAAATTCCTGATTGTAAACATAAAAGTTTTGCGCAAG